>JBKPPU010000164.1:0-20168 GCA_046733695.1 Acidobacteriota bacterium | reverse complement strand
CGCTACGATCGCCCGTTCGAACTCGCCAAAAAGCTCCTCGACGCAGATTAATGTTTGGACAGGATTTCAGGATTAGCAATCCTGTGAATCCTGTTATGATGCTCCTCAGATCATGCTGTACTTGTCGCAAGTTTTAGGTCGTCCAATTCGGGACCTTGAAGGAGAACGTGTCGCCACGGTCAAGGACATTATCGTGCGTCTCGGCGCGGACGATCATCCTCCTGTGACGGGCCTCGTTGCGCGTTATCGCCGCCGCGACTTCTTTCTCCCGCGCTGGCGCATCACCGAGTTGAATCGACAGGGCGTGCGCCTGAATTCCGACATTCTCGATCTGCGCCCTTTTGGGCGTCGTGAAAGTGAAGTGCTGCTGGCGCGCGACGTGCTCGACAAACAACTCATCGACGTCGATGGCAAACGCGTAGTTCGTGTCAACGATGTGCAGATTATTGAAGCCGCCGGCGACTGGCGCGTGACCGGCGCTGACGTGAGTCTTCAAGGTCTCTGGCGACGGCTCGCCCCAGCCGGATTCGTCGGTAGCAAGAAGCCGGTCGAAGTGCTCGACTGGGCCGACGTCGGATACCTCGCGACTGACGCCGCAACGGTTCAGTTGAAATCCTCCAGCGATAAGCTCGCGCGTCTGCATCCGGTCGAGATCGCACGTCTCGCAGAAGCACTGTCTTACCA
Organism: Acidobacteriota bacterium; assembly: GCA_046733695.1. Lineage (GTDB taxonomy): Bacteria > Acidobacteriota > Blastocatellia > Pyrinomonadales > Pyrinomonadaceae > PSRF01. Next base: position 19,484 of record JBKPPU010000164.1, on the reverse strand, counting down.
TCATGGCTCGGAAGTCGTCGAATCACTCGACGACGAGACTGCCGCGGAGACGCTCGAAGAGATGCCGGCCGAGAGTCAGGCAAGAATCCTCGGCGACATGGACCAGGAACGCGCCGCTGACATCCTCGAGTGGATGTCGCCCGACGAAGCCGCCGACGTGCTTGGCGATCTTCCCGAAGAGAAGGCTGAAGAGTTGCTCGGCCTGATGGAACATGACGAACAGGCAGACGTCGCCGAGTTGCTTCCTTATGAGGACGATACCGCAGGCGGATTGATGACCACCGAGTTTGTCACGCTGCCACGCGCGCTCACGGTCGGCGAAGCGCTTGCGCGACTGCGCGAAATGGCTGAAACGCCGAACATGATTTACTACCTCTACGTGGTGGAGAAGGAAGACTCATGGAAACTGCTGGGCGTGATCGCACTGCGAAGTTTGATGCTGGCAGATCCCTCGATGCCGCTCGAAGAGGTAATGCGAACTGAATTTCAGCAAGCCGATCCGGAGGAGCCCGCGAAGGAGGTGGCGCAAAGAATTGCGGAATACAATCTCCTCGCCCTTCCCGTGATCGACGAGTCAGGAGATATACTCGGGATTATCACCGTAGACGACGCGATGGAAATCCTGCTACCAAAGGACTGGCGGCAACGTTTGCCACGGCTATTTGGTTAGCCACAAAAAGGCACAAAAGTCACAAAAAGAAGAAAGACTTCTTCTACTAGAAAGTCATAATTCAAGCTGACAGTTTTTCTTTTGTGCATTTTGTGCCTTTTTGTGGCTAAATTCGGTTTGTGCTTTAGTGGCCTATGAAGGATGAACCCCCAAATGGCGGAGCAAGGAGCAGCAGTAAGAGCTGCCGGACGTCGCCTAATGCGTCGTGGCGCTCAAGGTGTGCGACGGACAGTCGCGCGCCGCAAACGCCTGCTCGCTTACATCGCCATCCTTGGCCCCGGCATGATTACGGCCAACGCCGGTAACGACGCCGGCGGCATCGCGACGTTCGCGTCGGTCGGCGCAGACTTTGGTTACTCACTCCTCTGGCTTCTTATTCCCATCACGATCAGTTTGGGCATCGTTCAGGAGATGTGCGCGCGTATGGGCGCGGTCACGGGCAAAGGCCTCGCGGATCTGATTCGCGAACGCTTTGGCGTACGCTGGACGGCCCTCATCATGCTCGCCTTATTGATCGCAAACGCGGGCGTGACAGTCTCGGAGTTTGTCGGCATCGCGGCAGCGTCTGAGCTCTTCGACGTCTCGCACTACGTCTCGGTGCCGCTGGCCGCAATCCTCGTGTGGTTCCTGATCGCGAAGGGTTCGTACAAGAAAGTCGAACGAGTCTTTCTGCTGATGTCGCTCGTTTTTCTCGGCTACATCGTTTCGGCATTTCTTTCCCGGCCGAACTGGACCGCGGTCGCAATCGGTATGGTCCGTCCGGAGTTCAAACTCGAATACGCATTTATCTTCACATTTGTGGCCGTCATCGGTACCACGATTTCGCCGTACATGCAGGTCTACGTGCAGTCGTCAGTAGTGGAAAAAGGAGTCACTCCTGACGACTACTCGAAGACGAAACTGGACGTGTGGGCGGGAACAATCTTTGCGATTCTGATCGTCTTTTTCATCATCGTCTCCACAGCGGCAACACTCCACAAAGCCGGTATCCAGATCACATCCGCCGCCGACGCCGCTCACGCCCTGCGTCCACTCGCCGGCAGATACGCACAAACGCTCTTTGGTTTGGGACTGTTCGGAGCGTCGATGCTGGCAGCGGGTGTGTTGCCGCTGGCGACGGCATATTCGATCAGCGAGGCGCTCGGATTCGAAAAGGGCGTATCTCGAAGTTTCCGCGAGGCCCCGATATTCCTCGGCACGTTCACGTTTCTGGTTGCAGTGGGCGCCGCGATCGCGATCGTTCCAAATCTGCCGTTAATCCGCGTGTTGCTGGTCACGCAAGTAATCAATGGATTGCTGCTGCCGATAGTTTTGTTTGCCGTCTTGCGTCTGGTCAACGATCGCGAGGTTATGGGCAGGCATGTGAATGGTCCAATCTACAACGTTCTCGCGTGGCTGACGGCGATTGTGGTCACTATCTTGTCGCTCCTCTATATAGTAATCACCCTCTTTCCCACAATATTTGGCCACAGATAAGCCCGGATCTGTGATAAAACGTGCCTCGAAAAGTCGTGACTCGACCCCGTTTCACTAACAGAATCGTGCTTTTGCTGTTTGCGTCGGCAATCGCGTTGCTGGCGACCTACCTGTTTTGGTCTTTCTCAGGTGAAGTCAAGGCGCTGCTCGAACACCGGATGGGAAGCAGTCCGTCACCTTCAGCAGACACGATAGTCAATGCGATCAAGCTGTTTCTGGTAGGCATCGTCGGATACTTTTTTGTCCGCGCGCTGAACGCTCTGTTCTTCGGACTCGCGTTCTGGCTCAAGAAGATCGACGCGCCTACACTCATCAGAAACATCTTCACGATCGTGGCTTTCACGATCTTCTTTCTGATTGCTTTCACATTCCTCTTTCCGGACGTAAATCTCGGCGCTCTCTTTACCACGTCCGCGATATTCGGCGTCATACTCGGTCTTGCGCTGCAGGACACGCTCGGCAATTTCTTTGCCGGCATCTCGCTACAGGCAGACCGTCCATTTCAGGTGGGCGACGTCATCACAGTGGGCGCTCAACGCCACACGGGCGTCGTCGAAGAGATAAGCTGGCGCGCCATAAAGATCCGGACATTCAGTAATCACATAGTTCTGATCGCCAATAGCAACGCAGCCAAAGAGCCGATCGAAGTCTGTCCACGCGATAACCTCAACGCTCGTCTCGTCTTTTTCAACACGCTCTACACCGACTCACCGGCGAAGGCAATCCACGTTGCGCGCGAAGCAGTTCGTGAAGCGGAAAACGTTTCAGAGAAGGTCGCGCCGGTTGTAAGAATCAGAAACCTCGGCGATAACGGCGTCGATTACGAAGTAAAGTACTGGCCGATCGATTACGCCAAATACAACGACACGGACGCCCTCATCCGGCAACGAATCTGGTACGCCTTCCGCCGGGCGGGCCTGAACTTCGCTTTTCCGACGCGCACGTTGCACGTTGAGCGTCGCACCGGCACCGAAAAGCGCGATGGCGATGGCGGCGCGATCGCCGAGAGACTGTCAGCCGTCGATATATTCGCGCCTTTATCGGCAGACGAAACTACGATGCTGGCGCAGGCGGCAGTCAGACACGTCTTTGCGCCGGGCGAAATGGTCATCCGGGCCGGCGATCCCGGGTCCTCGATGTTTGTAGTCCACAACGGGCGAGTCAGCGTCCAGATCAGTGAAAATGGCCGGCCAAGGAATATCGCCACCCTGAACGAAGGCGACTTCTTCGGTGAGATGGCACTCTTCACGGGCGAGCCCCGCACCGCCAACGTCGTTGCCCTCGAAGAGACTGAAGTCCTTGAAATCGGCCATGCGGCGATGAAGCGGGTATTCGACACGAACCCGGATCTGGTCGAGTCGTTGAGCTTCATCATGGCCGAACGTCGCCAGGGCCTTGCATCCCAGGCGGACTCCGGCACTGCCAGCCCTCATTCCACAGCGGGCATCCTGTCCTCTATTAAGAGGTTCTTCGGACTGTAGCCACAAAAAGGCACAAAAGGCACAAAATGGCCTTTATTTAACCCGTGTCGGCTGTGGTTGACAAAGAGAGACTCAACCTTTATTATGCCTACACGCTCAGCGGACATAACAAGCTAATCGGAAGCTGAGTAAGGACTAACAAGGAATATTAGGAGGAGAGAGACCATGACTATTGTTCGTTACGATCCATTCCGTGACCTTCGGACTCTGCAGGAAGAGGTGAACCGTCTGTTCTCGACCAATCTAACTCGAGCCTTTGGTGATGAAGGCATCGGCCGCGGTGCATGGGCGCCGAGCGTGGACATCTACGAGAACAAGGACCAGATCGTGCTCGAGGCTGAGCTTCCCGGAATGAAGCAGGAAGACTTCGATCTCTCGATTGAGAACAATGTCATTACCCTTCGCGGTGAGCGAAAGTTTGAAAAGACGGATGAGACCGATAACTATCATCGTGTTGAGCGCTCCTACGGCGCCTTCACCCGTTCTTTCACTTTGCCGCAAACAGTTTCCGCAGAGGGAGCAAGCGCTGAATACAACAACGGTGTGTTGCGAGTGACATTGCCGAAACGAGAAGAAACCAAAGCCCGTCGCATTCAGGTTGCCGGAACAAACACCGGCAGCACGCCTAAGACGATTGAGACGACCGCCGAACCCGGTAAAGCGAAAGAAGCCACTGGCGGGCGCTAAAACAGCTTGAGGGATCGGTAAACGCGAGCGGGCTCGTCGTAGTTTGGGATACGAAACTCGAGCCCGTTCGATTTATTTTGAATAGGCAGTAGTAATCGCCATGCGTTTAGATAAGTACACATTAAGAGGACAGGAAGCGATTCAATCCGCAGTCGAACTGGCGGAAAAGAATCAACACCAGCAGGTTGAGCCGGAGCACTTGCTCGTCGCAATGCTCGAACAGCCGGAAGGAATCGTTAGACCAATCGTCGGCAAGCTCGGAGCGAACGTCGCCGTCATCCTTAACGACACGCAGGCAGCAGTCGCTCGTTTTCCACGCGTGCAGGGCGGCCAGACATACTTCAGCAATCGCATGACGCAGGTATTTACTGCGTCTCAAACCCAGGCAGACAAGATGCAGGACGAGTTTATCTCGACCGAACATCTGCTGCTCGCCATTGCTGCAGAAAAGGACGGGGAAGCGGGGAAGATCCTGCGCCAGCATGGCGTCACGCGCGATGATCTGTTCAAGGTCATCGAACAGATGCGTGGCGGCGCGCGAATCACCGACCAGAACGCCGAACAGAACTACCAGGCGCTTTCGAAGTACGCACGCGATCTCACGGAACAAGCACGAAAAGGAAAACTCGATCCGGTGATCGGTCGCGACGACGAGATTCGTCGCACGATTCAAGTGCTCTCGCGCCGCACAAAAAATAATCCCGTGTTAATCGGCGAGCCCGGTGTCGGTAAGACCGCCATCGTCGAAGGATTGGCCCAGCGAATCGTCTCGGGAGACGTGCCAGAAACTCTGCGCAACAAGCGACTCGTCGCACTCGACCTCGGCGCTATGCTCGCGGGCGCCAAGTACCGGGGTGAGTTTGAAGATCGACTCAAAGCCGTCCTCAAAGAGATTGAGAACGCACAGGGTCAAATCATTCTCTTCATCGACGAGCTGCACACACTCGTCGGCGCGGGCGCTGCTGAAGGCGCGATCGACGCGTCGAACATGCTGAAGCCGGCGCTGGCCCGTGGTGAGCTGCGCTGCGTGGGTGCGACAACGCTCAACGAATACAAGAAGCACATCGAGAAAGATGCGGCGCTCGAACGTCGCTTCCAACAGGTTTACGTCGGTGAGCCGACTGTCGAAGACACCATCGCTATCCTGCGCGGTTTGAAAGAGCGTTACGAAGTCCATCACGGCGTTCGTATCAAAGACTCGGCGATCGTCGCCGCCGCCACACTTTCAAATCGTTACATCACGGATCGTTTTCTGCCCGACAAGGCCATCGATCTGATAGACGAGGCAGCATCGCGACTGCGCATCGAGATCGATTCCCTGCCCCAGGAAATCGACCAACTGGAGCGCGACATCATCCAGCTCGAGATCGAGCGACAGGCCTTGCAGCGAGAAGAAGATGAAAAGTCGAAAGTACGTCTGAAAGAGATCGACCAGCGTATCGCCAACCTGAAAGAGGAATCTGCGGGAATGAAAGCGAAGTGGCAGTCTGAAAAGGAAGCCATCGATCACATTCGCACCGCTAAAGCCGAGCTCGAACAGCTTCGTTTCCAGTTGGACCAGGCACGCAACGCGGGCGAACTCGGACGAGCCTCTGAGATTCAGTACGGCAAGATTCCCGAGTTGGAGCGCAAACTCAAAGTCGAGCAGGACAAGCTCAGCAACTTTCAACAGGACGGCGTGATGTTGAAAGAAGAAGTCGACGAAGAGGACGTCGCCACGATTGTTGCCAAGTGGACTGGCATTCCCGTTTCGCGAATGCTCGAAGGCGAAATGCAAAAGCTGGTGACGATGGAAGATCGGCTGGGGAATCGCGTCATCGGGCAGGAAGAAGCGTTGGCCGCAGTCGCGAACGCCGTCAGGCGCGCACGTGCCGGTCTGCAGGATCCGAATCGCCCAATTGGTTCATTCATCTTTCTGGGGCCGACAGGTGTTGGTAAGACTGAGACCGCTCGTGCACTCGCGGAGTTTTTGTTTGACGACGAGCGGGCAATGATTCGACTCGACATGTCTGAGTACATGGAGAAACACGCCGTCGCGCGGATGATCGGCGCGCCTCCGGGATATGTTGGTTACGAGGAAGGCGGACAGCTCACGGAAGCAGTACGCCGCCGGCCGTATTCAGTGGTTTTGTTTGACGAGATCGAGAAAGCGCACACTGATGTTTTCAACGTGTTGTTGCAGATTCTCGACGACGGCAGGCTCACGGATTCGAAAGGTCGAACTGTCGACTTCAAGAACACGGTGCTGATCATGACGTCGAATCTCGGCTCGCGTGAGATTCAGGCCGCTGAAGGCGACGAGAAGCAGGTGCGTGAAGCTGTAAATCAGGAGTTGCGGCTGCACTTCAAACCGGAGTTTCTGAACCGCATCGACGACATCGTCGTCTTTCATCAGCTCGCGCGCGAGCAGATCGGGAAGATTATCGACGTGCAACTGGAGCGCCTGATCTCGATGCTGAACGAGCGCAACGTGGAGCTCGTGTTGGAACCTTCGGCAAGGGAGCTCTTGATGCGCGAAGGATACGATCCGGCTTACGGTGCGCGACCATTGAAGCGCGCAATTCAGTCGCTGATTCAGAATCCGCTCGCGGTAAAACTGCTGCAGGGCGAAATTCTGCCGGGCCAAACCGTACACGTTTCGGCCAACGGCGACACGATGGAATTCAAGACTGACGCGGCCTTCGCGACCGCGTAATGAATTGCCAATTGCCGATTGCGGATTGCCGATTTGAAATTGGCAATTTGGCAATTGGAAATCGGCAATAGTTCTATGGAGATTGAAGCATGTCACAACAGTGGAACCCTTTGCAGGATCTGATGGTCCTCCAGGATCGAATGAACAGGCTTTTTGAAGACGCTACACAAAGACGCAATCAGGCGGACGCAACAACGGGTGACGACTTTGAGCGGGCCGATTGGACCCCGGCTGCGGATATTTACGAAATTGACTCAGGCTACCTCATCGCGCTGGATTTGCCTGGAATCGATCGTGAGGCACTCGAGCTCGACGTCGACGACAACCGTTTGATCGTGAGAGGAACGCGAGCGATCAGCGAATCGAAGCAACATCGTTCGGAAAGGCCCAGAGGAAAGTTTCTGCGCACGTTCAGCGTGCCGGGTTCAGTGGATCAGGGAAAGATCGGGGCAGACTACAAAGACGGCGTTTTGCAAATCCGGCTTCCAAAACGTACTGAACAAAAATCGAAGAAGATTGACATCAAGATCGGGTAACACGGATGAACACGGATTGGGGAACGGATCATGGATAGAGAAGCGAATGAGCTGAGGGTGACGGATCGTCGACGAATTTCGTTGGATGACGAAGGTAGTGAACCTGTAAAGAACGAAGAGCAGCCAAGTCTCAAACCGAAATACGTTGAAGAGCTCGAAGCACGCACCGCAGCGGCGGAGAAGCAAGTCCAGGAAGTGCAGGCGCGCTTCGATCAGTTGCGGCAGCAACTACAACGCGAGACTGACGAAACGCGACAGCGCTTGAATCGCTCGGCCGACGAGCGCGCTGCGGGCGAAAAGGCAAAGTTTATTTCCGCCTTATTGCCTGCGCTGGACGATTTGAACCGGGCGATCGAAGCGGAAAACGCACCGCGAGAAGCGATCCTCGAAGGCATTCGCAGTATCGCGACGAGTTTTCAAGCTGCGTTGACGAATGCGGGCGTTGAGCCAATCTCGTCTGTTGGTGAACAGTTTGATCCGGAACTGCACGAAGCCGTCGATACAGAAGAAACAGGCGGAGAGATGGACGGGAAAGTAATTGCAGAATATAGTCGCGGTTTCCGAATGGGAGACCGGCTGCTGCGACCAGCGCGTGTGAAGGTCGGACGCACCGCCGAACATGCCAAACGGGAATCTGTGTAATCTGTGGATAAGGAGACAGAAGAGTGCCGCCAAAAGAATTGAAGTTTAGAGAAGAAGCGCGCAACGCGATACTTCAGGGTGTGGACGTGCTTGCGAATGCAGTGCGCGTGACGTTGGGACCGAAGGGCCGCAACGTGGTGCTGGGAAAGAAATTTGGTTCGCCCTTGATCACGAAAGACGGCGTCACGGTAGCCAAAGAGATCGAACTCAAAAACAAGTACGAGAACATGGGCGCGCAAATGGTTCGCGAGGTTGCCGTCAAAACCAATGACAAAGCAGGCGACGGCACCACTACGGCAACCGTGTTGGCCCAGGCGATCTTTCGCGAGGGCGTGAAGAACGTAACTGCCGGCGCTAATCCGATGGCGCTCCAACGCGGTATTCAGCTCGCGACTGACAAAGTGGTCGCTGAGCTCGAACGGATGTCGAAGAAGATCAAGAGCAAGGAAGAGTTGACTAACGTCGCGACCGTTTCTGCAAATAACGATCGCGCCATCGGAGAGCTCATCTCTGAAGCGATGGACAGAGTCGGACAGGACGGCGTCGTCACGGTTGAAGAATCAAAGACCTTGCAAACCGAGCTCGATATCGTGGAAGGAATGCAATTCGATCGCGGTTATTCGTCGCCGTACTTCGTCACAAATGCGGATCGCATGGAAGCGATTCTCGAAGAGCCGTACATCCTTCTTTACGAGAAAAAGATTTCCGCTATGCGCGACCTGCTGCCGTTGCTGGAACAAACCGCCGGCGCCGGACGTGCATTGATGATCATCGCTGAAGACATCGAAGGCGACGCGCTTGCAACTCTGGTAGTGAACCGCTTGCGTGGAACGATTAAAGTTTGCGCGGTGAAGTCACCGGCCTTTGGCGATCGGCGTAAAGCGATCCTGGAAGACCTTGCGATCCTGACGGGCGGAAAAGTTATCTCCGAAGATCTCGGCATCAAGTTGGAGAATGTCACGCTCGCAGATCTCGGAACCGCAAAACGTGTCATTGTTGATAAGGAACACACAACCATTGTCGAGGGTGGCGGCGACAGTAGAGCTATCCAGGGTCGAGTCGCAACGATACGTAAACAAATAGAAGAAACCACGTCAGACTATGACAAGGAAAAATTGCAGGAGCGTCTGGCGAAATTGGCGGGTGGTGTCGCGGTCGTAAGAGTCGGCGCGCCGACAGAAACGGCGATGAAAGAAGTGAAGACGCGCGTCGAAGATGCATTGAATGCGACGCGAGCGGCGGCACAGGAGGGAATCGTCGTGGGCGGCGGCGTTGCACTTTTGAGAGCATCGAAAGTTCTTGATAATCACGACGAGGAAGATCCGGATGTTCGCACAGGCATAAAAATTGTTCGCCGTGCGTTGCAGGAACCAATCCGTCGTATTGCTGAGAACGCCGGAACTGAAGGCGCTGTGGTCGTGGGAGAAGTGGAACAGCTAAAAGGAAACAAAGGCTTCAATGCCGTCACTGGCGACTATGAAGATCTCGCTGCTGCCGGAATCATCGATCCAACCAAAGTTGTGCGCACAGCGCTGCAGAACGCCGCGTCCATCTCAGGATTGTTGTTGACCACTGAGGCTGCTGTCACCGACCTGCCTGAGAAGAAGAAATCAGGCCCACCGATGCCGGGCGGAGACGATTACGATTATTAGCCACAAAAAGGCACAGAAGACACGTAGACATTTTTTCAGTCGGTGTTTTGTGCCCTTTGCGGCAAGAAAATTGCAGGAGACGCCGTGCCGGGGATAGTTATTGCATTGAAACGCAACGGCGCTTATGCTGACAACATCCAAGTGTAGCAACTTGGGTCGAGCGAGTTGTTTGAAAGTTGAGAGAATCGAGCGCTGAAATAGTAATCCAAATAAGCGCGACGTTCGTAAAAGAAATATGGCTGATTTAGGTGCATATAAAGACAAGTTTGGCGATAGCGGCCAGCGCGTTCTTGAGCATGCGTTGGATGAATCGCGTCGTCGCGATCAAAACTTCGTTTCCGTAGAGCACATCTTGCAGGCTTTGACCATTGAAGAGCCTGACATGTTCAACTCTGCGATGCGGGAGTTATCACTTGATCCTGTGGTGGTCAAGATGGCGATTGAAAAACGCCTCAGCAGTAGCCGGCAGCAACATGTCGGAAAAGGATTTCGCATCGGGCCTGATACAACTGACCTGTTTAAGCGGGCCATGGAGCGAGCCAGAACACAGGGTCGGAAAACAATTGAAGCAACTGATATTTTCGAAGCATTGAGCAGTACCGAAGGTCTCTTTGTTGATGTTTTAAGAAACATGGGTGCGAGCCCCGAAGCGATCCAGGAAAATGTGCGGGCACAGGTGCAGAAGCGAGAACAGGAAGAAGAACAGAATCGGAAGAAGTTTGAGCTTCCGCCTTACCTGAAACACTTCGGTGTTTCACTCAACAAGCTTGCTCGAGCAGACAAGATTCCGCCTACCATCGGACGCGAAAAAGAGATCCAACAAATCATCGAGATTCTCTGTCATCGTGAACGAGCCAACTCACCGATGCTCGTTGGTGAACCTGGTGTCGGCAAAACCGCGGTGATCGAAGGCCTCGCGCGCTTGATCGAGTTGGAGCCCGAGAAGGTTCCGGCGCGTCTGCGTGCGTCGCATATCGTGCAACTGCAAATGGGAGGCATCGTCGCCGGAACAATGCTGCGCGGCATGTTTGAAGAACGCATCAAGGGAATCATCGACGAAGTCAAAGAACGCGACAACATGATTCTCTTCATCGACGAAGCGCACACGATCATCGGGGCAGGCGCGGCACTCGGCACATCATCTGATGCAGCCAACATGTTCAAGTCGGCGCTCGCGCGCGGTGAGATGCGCATCATCGGCGCGACTACTCTTTCAGAATACAAAGAGTACATCGCCGACGACGAAGCACTCGCACGTCGCTTCCGTATGGTTAAAGTCGTCGAGCCATCGATTACCGAGACTCGGGAAATCCTGCTCGGTCTTCGTCCGCGACTCGAGAAAAATTATTCAGTCAAAATCTCGGACGACGCCATTAACACAGCCTTGGAGATGGCTCCGAAGTACATTCGCAACCTGCACCTGCCTGACAAAGCGATCGGTTGGCTCGACACAGCGGCAGTGAAGGTTGAGATCAACGAGCCGCAGAAGATGGTGGTCCAGCCGGAACACATCATCGAAGTGATCTCGCAGGAGTCGCGTATTCCACGCGACATGATCTACCGCGACACGAGCGATCGCTTCGCGATGACTGAGGCGATGTTGAGCCAACGCGTTATCGGACAGAAGGAAGCGATCAAAGCAGTCGCGCAGCGTCTGCGACTGAATAAAGGTCCGTTGAAAGAGTCGCACTACAAGCCTGACGGTGTGCTGCTGTTTCTCGGTCCGACCGGCGTCGGCAAAACGGAGCTTGCGAAAGCTGTTGCCGAGTTCATGTTTGGCGACGAAGAGAAGATGGTTCGCATCGACATGTCGGAATACAGCGACGGCACCGTCAGTATCGAAAAGCTGATCGGAATGCCGCGTGGTATCGTCGGTTCCGAGAGAGGTGGAATCCTTACCGAGCAACTGCGTGAGAACCCTTACACGGTACTGCTGCTCGATGAGGTCGAGAAGGCATCGCCTTACTTGATGAATCTCTTCCTGCAGGCTTTCGACGAGGGTTGGTTGACGGATGGCCGCGGCAAGAAAGTTTACCTCTCTGACGCGATCATTATCATGACGTCGAATCTCGGTTCGGAGAACTTCAAGAAGTTTGAGAAGCCGCTGGGCTTTGGTACCAAGACAGCTTCTGACTTCCGGGCCGTGAAGAATGAAGTGATGAAGGCTTCGGAGCAACGGTTCTCACCGGAGTTTCGCAACCGCATCGATGAGATCGTCGTGTTCTCGCCGTTGACAATGGATGAAGTTCGCCAGATCGCGAGACTTTATCTGGAAAAACTTCGCCGCCAGATGGAGCGACAAGGCAAGGCGGTTGAGATCACCGAAGCGGCTGTGAATCGCTTGACTGAGAATGGTTACAACACGGCTTACGGCGCACGCTTCCTGAAGCGGCACATCGATGAAAGGGTGAAGCTGCCGATCACGGGTTTGTGGAAGACGGCTTCGAGTTTCAAAGTCGACGTGGAAGATGGCGAAGTCACGGTGAAACCCACCGACGGTTATAAGCCTGAGTTCAATTAGTTGACAGGATGACAGGATTTGCAGGATGAACAAGATTCATCCTGTAAATTCTGAAAATCCTGTAATCCTGTAAACAATGATCCTCCTTCTAGTACTGTCTCTAGTCTTAGCGCAAACCCCAGCACCTCCTCAGGCATCAGTTGACGAGAAATCCCAACAGATAATCGATCACGCGATTGAAGTGGTCGGTGGTAAGAAGTACGTGGGTGTCCAAACGGTCATCGGCAAAGGCTTCTTCACCACGTTCAAGGATGGCATATCGCAGCTACCGGCGCGCTTTCTCGATTACATTGCCTACCCGGATAGCGAGCGCACCGAATTTAGCGGCGGCGGGATCAAGACCATTCAAACAAACACCGGCGACACTGGTTGGATGTTTGATGGCGCCGTGAAGAAGATCTCCGATCAATCGCCCGCACAGGTCGATGACTTCAAACGCGCGCTACGCACCGGTCTCGACTATCTCCTGAAGGGTTACTGGAAACAAGAGGGCGGCAAAATTACTTACGTGGGCCGCCGTGAAGCCGGACTCGCCAAACGCAACGAAACAATTCGCCTGACTTATCCGGACGGGTTTTGGATCGAGTATGAGTTTGGGGCGAAGGATTACTTCCCGGCAAAGATCATCTACAAGCGAGAGCATAAAGATCCTGATTCGGGAGACGTGGTCGAAGTGACCGAAGAAGATCAACTCTTTAAGTTCATTACGATCGATGGTGTGACCCAGCCGTGGGTAATCGACCACTTCATCAACGGCAAGCAAACTTCCCGCATCAATTACGAGTCAGTGCAATACAATCAGCGACTTCCGGATAATTTATTTTCTAAGCCGACTGACATTAAAGCCATCAAGTAGCCACAGATAATACGGATATAAATCCGATTTTTAAATCCGTGTCATCCGCGGCTCAAATAGCTAACCCGCCATCCACCTGAATCACCTGACCCGTAATGTAACGAGCATCATCTGACAGCAGGAACGCCGCGATTCGCGCCACCTCACCGGCCTCCGCAAAACGCCCGAGCGGAATCTGTTCGCGAATCTTTTCCTGATAGCTCTCGTCCAACTTGCTCGCCATGTCGGTTGCGACCATCCCGAGCGCAAGCGCGTTAACCGTGACTTTTCGACTCGCAACTTCTTTCGCTAACGCCTTTGTCAGTCCAACCATGCCCGCCTTCGATGCCGAGTAATTAGACTGCCCCGGCATTCCGACTTCACCACTGATCGATGAAATATTCAGAATCGAACCCCCGCCATCCTGACGTAACATAGTTCGGAGCGCTGCCTTGGCAAAATTCCAGGCGCCCTTGAGATTTGTGTTAAGCACCTCATCCCAATCGTCTTCCTTCATGCGCAGGATGAGATTGTCGCGCGTGACGCCGGCGTTGTTGACGAGAAAATCGATGCGTCCAAAAGCGTCTTTGACTTGCTGGACCATCGCGGCCGCAGCTTCAGTGTTACCCACGTCGCACTGCACTGCCAAACTGCGAACTCCGAGTGCCTCGAGTTCGGTTTTCAAACTCTCCGCCGCCTCAGCGCTCTTCGCGTAGTTGAATGCGACGTCAGCTCCACGCCGTGCAAGTTCCAATGAGATAGCTCGGCCAATTCCACGTGTGCCACCAGTCACGATGGCCGCGCGACCAGCAAATTGTTTTTGATCGGACATGAGACTGTCTAATAACACATCTTCCCTTTAAAACGCATCCACAGATTACACAGATTCTAAGAAAACATCTGCGTAATCTGTGGATTAACTGCGGTTTAACGCTTCGTTACTGAATTGCCCCCCGAGTTCGTTACCCAAACATTTTTGCCTGAGACCGCAACACCGACAGGACCACGCCCGACCGAAATCGAGCCAAGACTCGTGCCATCGAGGGCGCTGAGCTTCGTGACACTATCGCCGCCATTGTTGACAACGTAGATCACGCCTTCGCTGAATGCCGCGGAGAGTGGGCCATCGCCAACTTTGTACGTGCCAGCCAACATCCCTTCAGCAGTCAGCTTCATCACGTTGTTGCTGCCGAAGTTTGCGACCCACAAACTCACGCCATCGAAAGCAATGCCAAATGGCCCATCGCCAACCGGAAACACACTGACAACCACACCGTTCGACTCGCTCAGCTTCGTTACCGAATCGCTGTTGTTATTCGTGACGTAGATGTGCTTTCCATCTGTTGTCATGCTGATCGGACGCTCGCCTACTTCATACGTGCCAAGCGTCAAACCATCCGAAGCACGCAGCTTCGTCAACGTATTCGCATTGCGGTTCGCAACCCAGATGTTGCCGTTGATCGCGAGTATTCCTCCAGGTCCATCGCCCGTGGCGTACGTTGCTACAACCGCGCCACTCGAATCCAGTTTCATCACGTTGTTGCTGAGGTAATTTGCTACCCAGAAAAAGGCACCGTCGAAAGCCACTGCGACAGGTCGGTGGCCCACTGCGTAGCTGCCAACCACAGTGCCATCACTGGCGCGCAGTTTTGTCACCGTGTCGCTGAACTGGTTTGCGACAAACACGCTCGTGCCGTCAGTCGCGATGCCTTCCGGCCCGAGTCCGACCGCAGATGCGGGCGTCAACTGCGTCGTCGTTGCAGTCTGCGCCTGCGCGACGCCAACAACGAATGTCGCCACCAAGGCACATAGAATCATTCGGTTCACTCTCATCTTTCTCATCCTCTCCTGGCCTCATCGATTGCCGGCCAGTCAACCAGACTGATCTCTTTCACGATCTTTGCAGCCGCGAGCGACGCGGGACATCCGGCCCACAATGTGTGCGGCTCGTTACCCCATCTCAGCATGGTGATGTGATTCGACTTGTTCGCATCGCGCACTGGATCACGGTCGATAAACCCGAGCTTTTGCCGTAACAACTCGATGTCTTTTGCATCGCCGGTGAGAAACTGCCAGCCCGGAGCAACCTTGTAAGCCTTCGCGTATGCCTTCAAAACTTGGGGCGTGTCCTCTTCAGGCTTGAGCGTGATCGAGTACATGAAAATGTCCTTGCCCACGCGATCGCCGAGTAGTTTCTGCACCTTCACGAGGTTCGCAGTCGTGCCCGGACACGTGCCCTCACACTTCACGTACATGAAGTTGATGATGACGATCTTGTCTTTCAGGAGATCGTCGTAGAACTTGACCTTCTTGCCCTCGTGCGTCGTCAACGTGACGTTTGGAAAGCTTCGCTCCGCGAGCCGCTCGCGCGCTGTCTTTACTCGCTTGGTGTCGACTTGCGAAATCCCCGACACCACGAGCCCGACAATCAAAAGCGCAACACTGAGAAACCGTTTTGTGTATCTCATTTTCTTGTCTCCTCTCTTATGGGTTCGTGATGTTGTCGCCCGGGCCGTCCACGATTTCCCAGATCAGCATCATCGCGTGATCTTCGTGCACGACGTTGTGGCAGTGGAACGGATAACGGCCCACAAAGTCGCGAAAGCGGAAGAACGTCTTAGTCTGCATGTTGTGCTCCAGACGAATGACGTCCTTACGACCGTTCAGAACGAGACCACTTGAAGCCGGCGGCGCGCCGTTGACAGAAAGGAACTGAAATTCTTCGAAGTGGATGTGCGCCGGATGTTGCCACCCGCCGGAACTGTTCGTGACTATCCAGTGCTCAACTGAGTTCTTCGAAATGCGTGCCCGAACTTCCTGGCACTCCGGATCCATCGAACGTCCGTTGATGGTCCACAGACCGTTCGAACGATCGAAGTTGAAAGTACGTGTGATACGTGGAGCTGCGGTTTTATCGGGTAACCCGTAGAAGCGTGTGATCGTTGCCGGATCGACGCTGTTGTCCGCGATTGCCGGCAGATCAACGACGATCTTCAGGATCAGGTTGCCTTGTCCAGCGGCAAGCACCTTCCCGGTTGGCCCTCGCCCGTCTTGCTGCTCCAAACGGTTCTCGATGTAAAGCGTCTTGCCCGCGTATTTCGAAAAGTCGATCACCAGATCTGCCCGCTCTGCGACGCTGAGCCGAATACTCTCGACTTCCACAGGATGATCGAGCAGGTTGCCGTCAGTCGAGATCTGGTGAAACTTGATTCGCTGATTCAGATTGGTCTTGTCAGTGAAGAAGAGCTGATAGAAGCGCGATGGACCAGCGTCGAGCCAGCGGAAGCGATAACGTCGCGGGTGAACGTGCATCACCGGCTGCACTTTGCCGTTGACGAGGAAACGATCGCCCAGCACGCCGTCGAAGTTAAAGGTGTCGAATGCGACGATGCCAGTTTCGGAGTCGTACAAATGATCGCTGAAGAGCATCGGCACGTCGAAGTTGCTGTCGTCGCTGACACCGTCACCAAACGATGGCAGGTGAAAGCCCGTCGTCTCATCGCCGGTATCGTAATCGTTAAAGAGCAGATACATGCCGGCCAGGCCCTTGTAGACGTTCTGTGAGGTGAAGTCGTGCATGTGATCGTGATACCAGAGCGTGCTCATCGACTCCTGAATATCACCGCCGACGTCCTGATGCGTTGAGTTCACACCGGCGAGAACGTTTGGATAGTGCTGATCATAAAACTGCCCTGGTCTGAAATAGTCGCACGGGTTGCCGTCTGACTCCGCCGGCGTGTGACCGTTGTGCAAGTGTGTGGTAACGAAGTTTTTGCCAAAGCCGCCGTTGTTGGCCGGCAGGTTGTTGTGATTGCGGACGAGAATGGGGCGTCCGTAACGCTCGACATAAAGTGGTCCCGGCACGAGACCGTCGAAGCCCCAGAGCGGCTGCGGCGGCAACTCCGGATGCGTAATGATGTTCGCTAGCCGCTGCTCGACTTCATAAAACCTTGTGGGTGTAAATTGATTGAAAGCCTGGTGCGAGATTGTGCGTCCTTCACCGGCGGTAGTGTTTGGAACAACTGCCGGTGCGGGATTCAAAGTCGCCGCCGGTTGCTTGACTGTCATTCGTGTGAACGGTTGTACGAAGGGTGTGGTCGGCGGGCTGCTTGGACCACTGCCACTACCGCTATCGAATAAGTGTCCAGCACTGTTGCGCGCTCTGACACTCAAACCGTTCATCGAAACGAGCAGGCCGGCGCTCGTCAGCAAGCCCATCCTGAGCATGTCGCGACGACTTAATCCGGCGGCAACGATTTCGCGCCTGTTTTTGGCGGCCTGCTGCTTCTCTTTCTCTGCCTTTCGATTAGTCTTCGAGATGTTCGCCATTGCGTTTCTCCTTATCAGTTGACACAAAAAGAGGCACAAAATTCACAAAGAACCAGACGGAACCGTTTTGTGCTTTTTGTGCCTCTTTGTGGCTAAGTGCTTAGTTGCACCAGTCACCTGTCTGTTGCAAACAGCGGAAGTTGTTGCCGAGCGCGGGGAAGACGGGCGTTCCGTCAGCGCGCTTCACGTCACGGATAAAAGCGTCCGGACGAATAAAGCCGTCGCGCGGATCTTCGGGAATCGGGCAGATGACCCAGCGGAACACACCATCGTCAACCGGACGCGTGCGCAACTCGATCAAGCCTTTCGAAGCAAGGTTGTCGATTTGTGAAGGGCTGGTAAGAATGGCAGTGCCGTCGAGATCGCGACCGTTAGTGGCGGCGATCGGATCGAGCTCTTTCTTTCCTGAAGCCGTCAAAGCCTTCGGCGTGTAGACGACCCAGACTGCGAGCCACATACCGAGCGGATCGTTTGAGAAGTAACCGTCGCGCGTGTCGAAGACGTTGTCTTGTCGTTTGTTGGGAAGAAACGGATCGAGGATCGAGCCGTTCGATGCCTTTGGAAAGATGAACACGCGGAAGCGCTCGGCGGTGTCGAATGCGATCTGGCCGCGCGTGGTGAGTTGGCCGCCGGCGGTGCGCTCGAAGCTGGTGGAGTTGAGTACGCCGAAGATGTTGGCGTAAGTCAAACCACTCGAGCCTGTCGTTCCCGGCGTCGTTTCAATTGCTCGAACGTTACTGCGGTTCGGGTCAGTGTTGGAGTTGTCGATGACGAAGTCGCCGGCGCGAGCAGCAGTGCCGACGCGCAGGACGATGTTTCCGGGTACGATGCCGTGTGCGGTGTAAGCAGCGTCGCTGAAATCAAAAGGCGACGTGCCGAGGCTGTTGCCTCCATCTGCAGAGACGTTCGTACCGAAGTTGAGTCCAGCCACTGTCAACAATACAAGTGTGAAGGTGGCTAGCCAGAGCATGGTTTTTGAGGTCTTCCTGTTCGTATTCATGTGTGCGTTGGGTCTCCTTACTCTGCTGAAATGTGAGGCGCAGTATCGTGGAAGGTTCTTCGCTCGTATGTCAGCCCCGCGACACGACTGTCACCCCGCTGACAAAAGTTGGAAGAAAGTCTCGACACTAACTGCGACGAGCAAACCGACGTAGGTCTGAAGCGTCTTGAGGCACTTGACGCGAATCCAACCGCGACCTAACTCAATGATGTTCCGTCGTTCGAGATCGTTGAGGACTGTGGTTGTTGTTTGACGCGCAGCTCCGATCAAGCTGGCGACGTCGTGATGTGTGAGTGGCACGAGGTGATCGGTGCTTTCTGTTTCGGGACGGCTGGTGGAAATCTCGTGCAACAGTTCGCAAACGCGTGAAGAAACCGGTTTCGAGGTGATGTCTGAAAGCTTCTTCTCCATTCGTCGCCGTCGATCGCCGACGAGCCGGATATAACTCAAGGAGAGTTTCGGCTGAGTTGTTAGTAGTTGTGCGAAGTCGTGCTTTGAGAAAACCCAGATCAGCACGTCGTCGAGTGCCTGCGCGAGGTTGCTGCGCGGTGACTCGTCGACGAGTGCAAACTCGCCAAAGATCTCGCCAGGTTGAATGATGTCGATCGCGATCTCTTTGCCGGATTCGGAGAGTACGGAGAGTTTGATTCTGCCCTGCTTCAGAATGTAGACGAAGTCAGCGCGATCACCCGGCATGTAGATGAACTCACCACGCGCTTTCCGCAGACTTCGCGCGCGCGCCGTGATGTGAGTCATATCTTCAGGCCGCAGACCAGAGAAAATCTGCACACGGGGGTTGTAAAGCGGAGTTGCTGTTGCGACTTGCATAGATCTACTCCTTGGTGAAAAGGACGCCAGGGAACGTACTGTAGGGGCGGCCCTCCGTGGCCGCCCGGCGTCGAACCGATCTCTTTGTCAAATGCCTGATCGATTACGTTGCAAAGGATCGAGTTCCACGCC
>JBKPPU010000163.1:0-37423 GCA_046733695.1 Acidobacteriota bacterium | reverse complement strand
AAAACCCCACAAAAACCACAAACCAGCAAGACACTCCACAAAGACACGGGCTGCTCTTTGATTTTGACAGAACCCTTTTCTAACGTCTTCAATTTTGTGCTTTTTGTGCCTTTTTGTGGCTAACTCTTTCTTGTGCCCTTTAGTGGCTAATGAGTTTGTCGAGTGGCGTGTAGGGAATGTTCTGCGCGGTGGCGACGGCTTCGTAGGTGCAGTGGCCCGCGTAGGTGTTCACGCCTTCTTTCAGACCCGCATCACTCTTTATCGCCTGGAGGAAGCCTTTGTTTGCCAGCTTCAGTGCGTACGGGAGCGTGGCATTGGTCAGTGCGAAGGTTGACGTGCGTGGCACCGCGCCGGGCATGTTGGCGACGCAGTAGTGCAGCACGCCCTCGACGTAGAACGTCGGATTCGAATAAGTGGTCGGATGGCTGGTCTCGATGCAGCCACCCTGATCTACTGCGACGTCGACGATAACAGCCCCATTCGGGACGTCCTTCAGCATGGCTCGCGTGACGAGTTTCGGAGCCGCTGCACCGGGCACGAGCACCGCGCCGACGATCAAGTCTGCCTGCGAGATCGCGTCGTGAATCATGTAAGCGCTGGACGCGAGCGTTGAAATCTTCGAAAGAAAGATATCGTCGAGCTCCCGTAGTCGATCGAGGTTGTTGTCGATGATCGTGACCACCGCGTTCATGCCGACAGCCATCTTCGCCGCGTTTGTGCCAACGACGCCGCCCCCAATGATCACTACACGCGCTGCGGGCACACCCGGCACGCCACCCAGCAGGATTCCTCGTCCGCCTTGCATCTTTTCCAGGTAGTGTGCGCCCACCTGGATCGACATGCGTCCCGCAACTTCCGACATCGGCGTCAGCAACGGCAACGTGCCGCGATGCGTGATCGTTTCGTAAGCGATACCGGTGACTTTGCGTTTGATCAACTCATCGGTGAGCGCGTGATCCGGCGCGAGATGCAGGTAAGTAAAAAGCAACTGGCCTTCGCGCATGCGTGGATACTCCGGGGCAATCGGCTCTTTCACTTTCACGATCATCTCGGACGTGGCCCAAACCTCGTCGGCCGATTCGATAATCGTGGCGCCGGCGCGTTCGTAGAGTGAATCTTCAAATCCCGAACCCGCTCCCGCGTTGAGCTCGACTCTGACATCGTGGCCGGCATCTTTGAGCGCACGCACGCCGGCTGGAGTTAAGCCGACGCGATATTCGTTGTCTTTGATTTCTTTAGGCAGACCGATGATCACAGTTTTATTCTCCGGGGTAAAATGGGGAAATGAAAGGGCTTTAAATAATTATTGCGGCGACTCGACCTGATCGATCTGGGCACGCTGCAGCTTGCCGCTGAAGTCGACGTAGACCGACTTCCACTCAGAGAAAATGTCGAGCACCTGAGTGCCTGCTTCGCGATGACCATTGCCGGTGGCTTTGGTGCCGCCAAACGGCAGGTGTACTTCCGCGCCGATCGTTGAGGCGTTCACGTAGAAGATGCCGGTATACATTTCGTTCATCGCTTTGAAAGCGCGATTGACGTTCTGAGTGTAGATCGCTGCGGAGAGTCCATAGCGAACACCGTTTGCGATCTGAACCGCATCTTCGAGTGAGCTTGCCGGAATGACCGTGGTTACTGGTCCAAAAATTTCTTCCTGCGCGATGCGCATGTCCGGGGTCGCATCCGTGAAGACGGTCGGCTCAATGAAATGACCGTTTGCGTAGTCTCCCTTCGACAGGCGACGGCCGCCACAGGCAAGGGTCGCACCATCATCGTTACGTCCGATGCGGATGTAACTCATGATCTTTTCGACAGCATCGTTATTGATCACCGGACCAACGTCAGTCTTAGGATCGGCGCCGTTACCAACGCGCAATGCCTTCGTGTTTTCAACGAGCTTCGTGACGAATTGTTTGTAAACTTTCTTGTGGACCACGAGGCGCGACGAGGCCGTGCAACGCTGTCCCGAGGTGCCAAAGGCGCCCCAAATGGCGCCTTCAATAGCTAAATCGATATCGGCATCGTCCATCACGATAATGGCATTCTTGCCGCCCATCTCGAGCGAACAGATCGCGTTTCGTTCGGCACAGGCAGATGCGACCAGGCGTCCGGTTTCAGTTGAACCGGTAAACGAGATCAAGCGCAGTGCGGGATGATTCGTCATCGCCGCGCCGACTGTTTCGCCAAATCCCGTGACGAGATTCACAACGCCAGGCGGAATGCCGGCTTCCTCGCAGGCTTTCACAAGGTTGTAGGTTGAAAGTGGAGTGTCTTCGGCTGGTTTGATAACGACGGTATTGCCGCAAATCAGCGCCGGAATCAATTTCCACGACGGAATCGCCATCGGGAAATTCCATGGCGTGATCAGACCGCAAAGCCCGACCGGCTGTCGCACGCACATCGCAAACTTGTCGCGCATCTCGGCGGGCGTGGTGAACCCGTGCAGTCGGCGTCCTTCACCCGCGGTGTAGTACGTGCAATCGATCGCTTCCTGAACGTCACCGCCGGCTTCTTTCAAAACCTTGCCCATCTCGCGCGTCATGTCACCGGTGTACTGCTCCTTGTGGCGGATCAGTATCTCGCCGAGACGAAACAACAGTTCAGCGCGTTTTGGTGCGGGAGTATTACGCCAGCGATCGAACGCGCCCTGTGCGGCGTTGACCGCGTCGTTCACATCTTCCCCCGTGGAAAGTGGAAAGCGTCCGACGATGTCGCGATTGTCGGCAGGGTTGATGTTTTCAAACATCTCGCCCGACTGGCTCGCTACCCACTTGCCGTCGATGTAGTTCTCGTAAGTCTTGACTGCGGTGCGTGCAGCGTTTCGCGCCGCCAGTTTCCCGCTGGTTTTTGAAATTGCCTTTTTTGCCTGAGCCATATTCGTAATTGCCAATTGCCGATTGCCAATTGCCAATTTGATCTCACGAAAGCCCTAACAAATTGGCAATCGGAAATTGGCAATCGGCAATAGCGTTATTGATACGTAAACTGGACGATCACCGGAAACTGTCGATCGCCTTTCGGGTCTCGCGCGATCCTTGTCACGTTCAAAACGATCGGGTCGCCTGCTTTGAGACCGCTTAACACACGTTGAAAATCGGCGAGCGAAGTAACCGGCACGCGATTGATGCGATTGATTACGTCGCCTTCGATCAGCGCCTGCCCGCCACCGGAGTTACGCAATTCCGCAATCAGCCCGTTCGGATCGATGTCTTTAACGTAGAGACCCTGAACGCCAGTCAGGTGTCGATCGGCGAGAAGCTGCGGGGTCAGTTCTGCGAGCGTGATCCCGAGATGCAGAGCGTTGCCGCGCGGGTCAGGATCCTTCGAACTCGACGTTGTTGGTGGAGTCCACTCTCGTGAACTCTGCGGCGGTCGTTCACCGAGTACAACTTGCACAGTTTTCTTTTCGAGCTTGCCGTTAGTATCTCGCAGGAATGTCAGTGACACCTGCTGGCCCACCGGCGTGCTTGCGACACGTTGAATAAGATCCTGCGCGTTGATAACCGGACCATTTTCGAAATCGACGATGATATCGTTTGGCTGCAGACCTACTTTAGCTGCTGGCGTGGGCAGACCGTTTTCGAATTTGTCAGCTACAGTCGTGACGATGGCGCCCTTCGCTTCCTGCAGCCCATACACCTTCGCAAACTCGTCGTGCACTGAATCGAGTGTGATGCCCAGGTAGCCGCGTTTCACTTTGCCCTGAGAGATTAACTGTTTGTAGACGAAATTGGTTTCGTTAGCGGGAAGGGCGAACCCGATGCCGTTATAGTCGCCGGTCGAAGTCGCGATTTGCGAGTTCATGCCGATCACTTCGCCACGCATGTTGACGAGTGGCCCGCCGCTGTTGCCGCGATTGATGGCGGCGTCAGTTTGCAGGAAGCGCTGGAAGACGTTGAAGTAAGGAGTCTCGCGTTCCTTCTTCGAGATGATTCCTGCGGTCACTGTTTGATCGAGTCCGAATGGTGAACCCATCGCCAGCACCCAATCGCCGACCTGCGCCGCATTCGAATCGCCCAGGGTTACGGTGGGCAGATCCTTTGACGCTTCGATTTTGAGCACGGCAACGTCTGTTTCCCCATCGACGCCGACCACAGTCGCACGATACTTCTCACCTGATTGAAGTCCGACAGTAATTCGGTTTGCGTCTTCGATGACGTGATTGTTGGTAAGAATGTAGCCCTTAGGACTGACGATGAATCCGCTTCCCACGCCGCGCGTTGGACGACGCTGGCCACGACGAAACATGTCGAGCAACGGATTACTGGGCGACTGGTCTTCCTTATCTTCGTCTTTTTCGCTGAGCTCAACCTGTGTTTGGGTGGTTTCAATATTAACAACCGCCGGTTCGACGCGCCGCGCAATCTCGGCAAACGAGGCCGAAAGTGCCTCAGGCGCGCGCGCAATCTGGAGATCGGGCTGGGCGGAGGTCGGACGACCGGACAACATCGCGCCGATGCCGATTCCAGCCACTAGACATGCAACTGCCAGCGCGGCGATCCAGACGCGCAGTTTCTTCAAAATCGTCCGTTCTTGTTCGGTTGTGCTGTTCCTGGAAGCGTCAAACATGATTCACACCACCTTCTCGAAAATCGGGGCCCGGCGAAAGGGCTAGAGTATAGCGGGCAGCAAGCAGAAAAAGCCAGTTAGACAGGATTTACAGGATGTCTCAGGATTCACATGTTAAATCCTGAAACATCCTGTAAATCCTGTCCAACAATCCTCTCTCTTAAGGCCGCAACAGGACCTTCATCACGCCTCGCGTCTCGGCGCGGCGCATCGCGTGAACGCCATTCGACAGCGGATACTCCTCGCTGATCAGACTATCGACGTCGATCGCCGATTTCTTCAATAGATCGAGCGCGGGACTGAAGCGGCCACACCTCGAGCCGACGATCGAGATCTCGTCAACCACGATCCGTGCGGCGTCGAGTTCCGTTTTTCCATGAAAAGTCGACTTGAGGACCAGTTGACCTTTCGGACGAAGCAGGTCGAGAGCGAGGCCAAACCCGCTCGCGGCGCCTGAGGCTTCGACGACGACGTCGAACTGTTGCTTGCGTTTTGCGGCTTGTTTTGGAGTTGTGATCTCGATGCCACGACGTTCAGCGATTCGCAGTTTGGAGGAATGTTTTCCGATTAGGAGGGTGGGCGCTCCGGTTAGCGCGATCACCTGCGCGCAGAGCAACCCGAGTTTGCCGTCACCGATGACTGCGACTCGCTCCGAACTGTCGATCTTTACACGTTCGAGTACGCCGCATGCAGCCGCGAGTGGTTCAGTGAACACTGCATGCTCGTCGGGGACGCTGTCGGGAACAGGAAGAAGATTGATTGCAGGAAGTTGTAAAAATTCAGCATGCGCGCCATCGCGTCCGTGAATGCCGAGGACGGTGCGATTAGGGCAGTGTCGCGAGTCGCCCGCACGGCACAGTTCGCAGTTACCGCAGCCCGCGTTTATCTCACCGACAACTCGACGACCAACGAGTGCGCGGTCACTGCTTTCCTCCACGACGCCGACAAACTCATGTCCAATCGTTCCATTGAAACCTGCATAGCCACGCGCGATTTCGAGATCGGTATTACAGATCCCCGACAAGAGCACACGCACCACGGCGTCATCAGCCTGGTCGGGCTTCTCGATATTTTTGATTGCGAGCCGTTTTTTATTGACGCGGAGGGCGAGCATCTCAGAAGGTCTTACTTCTCGTGTATGCGTTCTGCGGCGTGAGTTCGATCACCTGCTTCGTTCCGGTGACCGTTACCGGCAGACGCCATTCGAGTTGTTCGTCGCCGGAAAGCGTCGCATGTAACCACCAACTGCCGGGCGGGAGCGACACCGACCCCGATCCCTGTTTATCGAGACGCGCATTCACCGGCGAGCGACCCTTCATCCGCTCCTTGAGAAAATCTTCGAATCTTTTGCCGGGGCGTGTTTCAGTAAAGAACTCGTGTCGTACTGCAATGATATCGACCGGATAAAGACTGACGGCCACATCCAACGATTGACCAACGCTGTCCGGTGTTTGCTTGATGAGAATTTGGAGTGTGGTCCGCTGCGCGGAATCAGTCTGGGCAGCACCCTCGGGAAGCCGGCGGTAAATCAACCATCCGGCGCCGACGAGCACAAAGATCAAGCCCGCTTGCAGAGCAAGAATGATCAGGCGACGGAATGTACTTACCGGCTTCATTTCAACGAGCGAACGAAGTTTACGAGCGACTCGGCCTCTTTTTCATTGAGTTTGTTGGAAAACGGCGGCATGTTGCCGCTCACATTCCGGCCGTTCATGATCGAGTTGAAGATGCGTTCGTCGCTGACGTCGTTTTGCCATTGCGCATCAGTCAGATCGCGCGCGTGACTGAATTTTCCTTTCGACGTTTTAGCTTTGCCGTCGTTACCGTGGCAAGAGACGCAATAACGACGATACAACTGCGACGCAGGGCGCGGCGGCGTGTTGAAGGCTGCTGCAATCGCCGGCAGGCAAACCAGCGCCACCAGTACTGCGAGATACACTCTCATGGCGAGCCATCATACCCACGCACACGTGTAGATACAAAATAAGATCTAATGAGTTATCATTACGCGGTAATCCCCGTAACCTGCAAACCAGGACAATTCAATTGACTGAAATCGAGATCAATAAGCTGCGTGAAGAGTGTGGTGTTTTCGGAATCTACGGACATCCCGAAGCTGCGCGTTTAACTTATCTGGGTTTGTACGCGCTTCAGCATCGCGGCCAGGAGTCGTGCGGGATCGTTGCTTCCGACGGTACTGAACTTCGCATCGAGCGCGCGATGGGACACGTCTCAGAAGCGTTCGAGCAAACACATCTCGATCGTTTGCGGGGTGCGAGCGCGATCGGACACGTGCGCTATTCAACTGCCGGCGAGGTCTCGATTCTCGAGGCGCAGCCTTTCTGCGTCACTTGCCAGCACGGGCAAATCGCAGTCTGTCACAACGGTAATCTTCCTTTCGCAGGTGAAGAGCGACAGCGACTCGAACGTGAAGGCGCGATCTTTTCATCCACTTCCGACACGGAAGTCGTGCTGCACGGTGTCGCGCGATCACGTTTGTCGGTTCGCGAAGCGATACCGCAGGTTTTGAGCGAGACTGAAGGCGCGTATTCGATGCTCTTCTTAACGCCGTCCGAGTTGATTGCGATTCGGGATGGTCGTGGCTTCCGCCCGCTCGCGCTCGGCCGGTTGGGTGATGCGTGGGTGATTGCGTCGGAAACCTGTGCGTTTGATTTGATCGACGCGCAATACGTGCGCGATGTTGAGCCGGGCGAGATGATCGTGATCGATCAGAATGGTTTGCGATCTTCAAATCCGTTGCCGGCACAGCAGCACTCGATGTGCTTGTTCGAGCACGTTTATTTCGCGCGACCGGATTCGTTGATCTACGGCAAGTCGATCAACGAGTCGCGACACAAGATGGGACGCAGGCTTGCAGTCGAACAACCGGCGGATGCAGACATCGTGGTGCCGGTGCCAGACTCAGGCGTGGCGGCCGCGATCGGATATTCGGCTGAAAGTGGATTGAGTTTTCGTTTCGGCCTCGTGCGCAATCACTACATCGGGCGCACGTTCATCGAGCCGCGACAATCGATTCGGTCGTTTGGAGTGCGGATAAAACTGAATCCGGTTCGCGATCTGATCAAGGGAAAACGAGTGGTGTTAATCGACGATTCGATCGTTCGTGGCACGACGTCGAAGAAGATCGTGCGCATGGTTCGCGAAGCGGGAGCGAAGGAGATTCACGTGCGCATCAGTTGTCCGCCGACGATTAGCCCGTGTTACTACGGTGTCGATACACCGAGCAAGACCGAACTGATTGCCGCGCAGATGAGTGTCGAAGAGATACGCCAGTTCATCGAGGCCGACTCGCTGGGTTATCTGTCGCTCGAGGGAATGATTGGAGCGACAGGGTTGAAAGCAGATGCCTCGTGTGTGGCGTGTTGGAATGGCAAGTATCCGACGCGAATCACCAGAGAAGCGGAGACGATGTGGGAACGCGAGCATGAATCTGTGACCGCTGAGAGCTGAGATGTTCGGGAAATTAGCATTAATCCTGGTGATCTCTCTGGCGCCATATAGGTCCAATATGTCCTATAGGACCTACTTTCAAACTTCTCGCTCCATCGAAGTCTTCCAGGTGCTCGATCTCCCGCTAACGGTCCACGAGGCGTCGCTCGTGAAAGCGGATCGCGCTTACGTCGTGAAGCTTGCCGTCGGCAACAGTTCCGATGAAAAGCTCGTTGGCCTGCGCTACTCGCTGGTGACGATCGACTCGAAAAACAAAATGCAGTTGCTGGTCAACAGAAACGAAGGCTTCGTGGTGCCCGCTTATGAGTCTAGAACCCTGATTTTCAAAACACCAATCAGATTCAAACCAAAAGGGGGTGAACGACTCGTATTCATGGTCGAACAAGTTATGTCTCCGGTATGGATCTGGGACGTGTTGAAAGCGAAAGACGCACTCGAAGCCTATACCCGCGGAGATTACTCCGTAATGCCTTCCGTGATGAAAATGATGAACCAGGTAGATGCGCCAGATGCTCCTCGCGTGATTTATCGACCACAACGAAACGAGGAATATTGATTGGGACGAGCTAAGCGAGGTTGTGGCTGCGTAATCGCATTGCTTTTGGTCGTGGCTGGAGCCGGCGTTTATGTCGGCAAGAAGTACGTTCTTCCGTGGTGGCGCACGCAGCCGCCACCGGCCTCAGGTGCTGAACTAACAGTTCGCATTCTCGATGTTGGTCCAATCAATGGTGACGCGATACTCATCTCGTCGCCGGCTGGCAAAACCGTCCTGATCGACGCCGGCGACACGACCAAAGGAAAGGCTGTTGTCGAGGTACTCAAGCGTAACAACATCCAACAGCTTGACTACTTCATCGCCACCCATCCACATCCCGATCATATTGGCGGCGCCGCCGAAGTTTTCAAGGCAGTAAAAGTCTTGAACGTGATCGATAACGGTCAGCCCCCGAGCGTTCCTGCAGAACTGGTTGCTGCAACGTCGACAGCGAAATCTTCCGCCGCAAAGAAGCCGGCAAATACGAAACCAGCGAAACCGGCAAAACCAACAAAAGCGTCAACGGTGACAAAGTTCTACGACGACTACAAGGCGGCAGTGACATCAAGCGGAGCGCATTATGAAACCGCGCGACCGGGAACCAAATACGATCTCGGCGGCGGAGCGTTGTTGATGATTCTCGCGCCCTCGGAGCCGTTCTTCACGAAAGACAAGATGAGCACGGGCGGTAACGAAGCAAACGCCAACTCGATCGTAGCGCGTTTGGATTACGGATCGTTTTCGATGCTGATGACGGGCGACGCTGAAGATCAAACCGAACATCGTTTGCTGACGAAAGAATTGGATCTGACGAGCAAGGTGATAAAGATTGCGCACCACGGATCGAAGTACGCATCATCGGGTGATTTCCTGAATCGCGTTAAACCGCAAGTAGCGATCGTTTCATGTGGCGCGTGGAATCGCTATGGCCACCCGTCGCAGGCTGTGCTCGATCGTTTGAAGGCGGCAAACGTGAAACTCTATCGCACCGACATGCAAGGCGAGATCACGATCACTACGCGTGGTAAAGACGGTGACATGACGATAAAGACAGCTAAGGAAACGACGGAAGATTTGTGGGCCGGCCGCACCGCGCAGAAGGACGATTCATCCCGCTCGGGATTCATCGCGTATGGTGATTTCGGTCCACCACCAAAACAACCAAAAAAGGCCGCGGATGAACGCAGATGAACGCAGATCTGCGTAAATCCGCGTTTATCCGCGGCTAAAAAGAAAATGCCTGACTCAATCTCCTACAGCGACGCTGGCGTTGATATCGACGCCGCCACCCGCGCGACTGACAAGATCAAAGAACTCGCACGCAGAACCTTCAACCAGCGCACGCTTTCCGACATCGGAAGCTTTGGTGGAATGTTTGACGGCGCCTTTCCGGGTCTCGCGCAACCGGTGCTCGTCGCTTCTGCCGATGGTGTCGGCACCAAACTCAAGATCGCGTTTGCGACCGGGGTACACAACACCGTCGGACGCGATCTCGTCAATCATTGTGTCAACGACATTTTGGTCCAGGGCGCGCGGCCGCTTTTCTTTCTCGATTACATCGCGACGGGAAAGTTGTCGCCCGACGTAGTTGCGAGCATCGTCGAAGGCGTGACGAATGGTTGCCGTGAAAATGGTTGCGTACTGCTCGGTGGCGAGACCGCAGAGATGCCCGGGTTCTATCAGGACGGCGAGTACGATATCGCGGGCTTTATCGTCGGCGTAGTGGATCGTGACAAGGTCATTGACGGCAAAACAATCGTCCCTGGAGATGTTTTGTTGGCGCTGCCTTCGGCCGGATTACATACAAACGGCTACTCACTTGCTCGCAAGCTCTTTTTCGAAGTGGCGGGTTATCAGCCAGATACGCAACTGCCTGAGCTCGGAATGACGGCCGGCGAAGCGTTGTTGCTGCCGCACGTCAGTTACCTGCAACCGCTCGATGGGCTCCTTGATAAAGGAAGTATAAAAGGTTTGGCTCACATCACCGGTGGCGGACTGACAGACAACATTCCTCGAATTCTTCCGGAAGGTACAGCCGTGCAGATAAAGCGTGACTCATGGCCCATCCCGCCATTGTTCGAACTGCTCCGCCGTCTCGGCAACGTGTCTGACAGCGAAATGTATCGCACCTTCAACATGGGTATCGGGATGGTGATTGTTTGCTCCGCGGATGAAGCGGGCGATATCGAAAAGCATCTACGCGATCGTGGGAACTCGTGCTTTACGATCGCGCAGGTCGTCACAGGCAATCGTGAGGTGCTCATCTGAAGAGGATCGGGATTCTGATCTCAGGGCGTGGGTCGAACATGCTCGCGTTGAGCGACGCGGTTCGCGATGGAAGGATTCCAAACGCTGAGATCGCGATCGTGATCAGCGACAAAGCGACTGCTCGTGGGCTGCCACTCGCAAACGAAAGAGGAATTGAAACGCGAGCTGTCGAACGCCGCGGCTGCACACGCGAAGAGCACGAGCAGGTGATTATCGCGATGTTGCGCGAGCGCAACGTGGATCTGGTTTGCCTGGCGGGATACATGAGGCTTTTGTCGCCGTGTTTTGTTGAAGCTTTCCGGGGACGAATACTCAACATTCATCCGAGTTTGCTTCCGTCTTTTCCCGGGCTCGATGCTCAGCGACAGGCGCTCGAACATGGCGTAAAGATGAGCGGCTGTACGGTCCACTTCGTCGATGAGACACTCGATGGTGGTCCGATCATCATGCAACGCACCGTGCCGGTAATGGATGGCGACACGGAAGAATCTCTATCGGCACGAATTCTTGAGCAGGAACATAAGCTTTACCCTGAGGCGGTCGCGCTCGTGTTGCAGAGGTATATGGAACAGGATTTACAAGATTAAGCAGGATTTACATGTAAATCTTGAAACATCCTGTGAATCCTGTCTAATGTTTTATTTTTTCCCCAGCGCCTCCGCTTTCTGAAACGCCGACCAGACAGCCTTCGACAACACCGTCCGCAAACTACCCTTCTCCATCTGATAGATCGCCTCTGCCGACGTACCACCCGGCGACGTAACCATATTCCGTAGCTCCGCGGGATGCTTGTGCGACTCTCTCGCAAACAAAACCGATCCAAGCATCATTTGATGGACCAGCTCCTGCGCGACGTGTCTCGAGAAACCCATATGAACTCCGGCGTCAATCAGCGCCTCCATCACGAGGAAGACATACGTCGGCCCGGTAGCGCTTAATGCCGTCGCCATGTCGATCTGCCGTTCGTTCTCAACCCGAACTGCCTTGCCGAGCGCTTCGAGCATCGCGCAAACCTGACGCTCCTGTTCCTCACTTACTCCGGCACTCGCGGTCCACGCCGTCACACCTTCGCCGATCTGCGCCGGCGTGTTCGGCATTGTCCGCACGATCGATACATGCACGAGCTCTTCAGCAATCGTCTCAATCTTCGCACCTGCCACAACCGAGACGACGAGCTGCTCTTTGACAAGCGACCCTTTCAACTGCTGCAACACGCTATGTAGTCGTTGCGGTTTCACAGCGATCACGATTATCGAACTGTGATCCGGACTCTCCGGAGAGACTTCAGTCACGGCGTCGCGATTGTTTTCAAACATCTCGATGCCGTATTTCACGTGCATTTCTTCCCGGCGTGTTTGGCGCGGATGACTGCCGGCAATCTGTTCCGGGGCAACCAGCTTTTTGCGGAGCAACCCGGCGATGATTGCCTCAGCCATCACGCCGCAACCAATAAAAGCTAAACGACAGTTGCTAAGAGGATTTGTATCAGCCATAAAACTGAGGATAGCGCACCCTCCAATACTTGAGCTACTCTATCGCTTGATGACTATTGACGAACAAGTCTCATATCTCAGGAAAGGCACAGTCGAGATCATTCGCGAAGCCGAACTGCGCGCGAAGCTCGAGAAATCCGCCGCCACCGGCAAGCCATTGCGCGTGAAACTCGGAGCCGATCCCACCGCGCCCGATATTCACCTGGGCCACACGGTGGTGATTCGCAAGCTTCGTGCTTTCCAGGAGTTGGGCCACACTGCGATTTTTCTCATCGGCGACTTCACCGGCATGATCGGCGATCCGTCGGGTAAGAACGCCACCCGCCCGCAGCTCACGCGGGAAGAGATCAACGCGAACGCCGAGACGTACAAGCAGCAGATCTTCAAGTTGCTCGATCCTGAAAAGACAGTGATCGACTTCAACTCACGCTGGATGGACACGCTCGGGTCGGCCGGGTTTCTGCGACTCGCTTCACACGTGACCGTCCGTCAGATTCTCGAGCGGGACGACTTCGCGCAACGGCTGGAAGCGAATCGGCCGTTGGCCTTGCACGAAGTGATGTATCCGCTCGTGATGGCTTACGACTCCGTGGCGCTCGAAGCCGATGTCGAGCTCGGCGGCACGGATCAGAAGTTCAATCTGTTGATGGGCCGTAATCTGCAGCGAGAGTATGGGCAGGATTCCCAGGTGGCGATGATCATGCCGTTGCTCGAGGGCACTGACGGCGTTCAGAAGATGTCGAAGAGTTTGGGTAACTACATCGGTATCAGCGAACCGCCGCAGGAAATCTTCGGCAAAGTCATGTCTATCACTGATGATCTGATGTGGCGTTACTACGAACTGTGTACGGATCTTTCGGTGTTTGAGATCGCGACATTGCGTGAAAACACAAACCGAAACCCGCGCGACATAAAAGTCGATCTGGCAAAGCGAATCGTCGCTGACTTCTATTCCGAAGGCGAGGCGCGCAAAGCTGAAGAAGAGTTCAACGCGCGGTTTCGTGATAAGCAGGCGCCCGAAAACATCGAAGAGCGCACGCTCGCATCAGGTTCGTGGAAGTTGCCGCGGCTTCTGGTTGAGCTGCAACTTGCTCCTTCGATGGGGGAAGCGCGCAGACTGATCGAACAGGGCGGCGTTTCTGTTGATGGAGAACGGCGCACGCAAACCGATGTCGAAGTTAGTCTCACTAGAGATCGGTCGTTGCTGATCCAGGTTGGGAAAAGACGTTTTGTTCGCGTAATCGGAACCTGATTTAGCCACGGATAACACGGATTGTTTACGGATGGCAGCTACACTCACCAACGAAGAGATCTTAGTAATCGAAACGCCTGAGCGGGTGCCGTTGCACTTTGCGCTGGCGTCGATTGGCAATCGTTTTCTGGCGGTGGCAATCGATCATGCCATTCAGGTTTTAACTATCGGGCTCATCGTTCTCACCACAGCAATACTCTCGAACTTCTCATTCGTCGAACAATTGATGTCGAGTGCACCTGGATGGATAAAAGCGTTAGCTACGATTCTTTTGTTCCTCGTGGTTTCCGGTTACTTCGCGTTCTTCGAATGGATTTGGAGTGGACAAACGCCTGGCAAGCGGTGGCTGAAGCTGCGAGTAATTCGCGAAGACGGGCGGCCAATAACGTTTTGGGAAGCGTCTGTACGAAATCTACTCCGCACGTTCGACATGTTTTTCCCGCCGTTCTATTCAGCAGGACTGATTGCTGTGTTTTTGTCAGCACGCGATCAGCGAATTGGCGATATGGTGGGTGGAACTGTCGTGGTTCGCGAACGCGAAGCAGAAGCGCCGGCCTTCTCACATCTGTTCACGACGCCCGTGAGTGATCCCGCGCTGCGCCGATCGTTCAAGCCGGTTAACTTCACGGCAAGCTTGAATAGCTTGACTGAAGCGGAGATTGAGGTCGTAGAGACTTTTCTTCGCCGCCGTTGGGATCTTCCAGACTTTCCGCGTCAATGGATGGCGTGGCGCGTTGCGCTACCGATTCTCTACAAGCTTCGCCCCGGTTACGATATCGATGAGTTCACCTACGAAGGCTTCCTCGAAGAGTTACTGCACCGCTATCTCCAGGAACATCGCTTCACGTCATAACGCTGACTGTATCCAAGCAGGGTGCCTAATTCTTTTTCTTGATCTCGACTGGGAAGAACTTGCCCGCTTCAACGGGATCGAGGGTGATACCGCTTAGAGATGCTGCATGCGCGAGCACTACGTCTCTGCCGGCTGCCAGGTCTTCTGCTGTTGGCAGCTTCAATTCATCCGGCGTAACGCCAACATGCTCGAGGCTGTTTCCGTCTGACATGATCAAGTCTGACACGGTAACACTGACACCATAGAAGACCACCACATCAATTCCCACCTGTCCGCCGTACATCCGCGAAGTCATGACGGCGCCCGCCGTGCGGTCGCCGATAACGACGCCGCGCTTTTCCAGTTGGACCGTTCGCGCTAATACTTCAGACGCCGATGCCGATCGACTATCAACGAGAATAATCAGCTTACCGTCGAAAGCTTTATCCCCGCGAGATTTTGCAATCTCCGGCTTTGTATCTTTGCGTGATTTGGTGTCACCGATTTTGACGTCCTTATTGAAGAGATTCGAAATCAGGCGAGTGATGGTTGTCACCCAGCCGCCGCTATTGCCACGAAGATCGAGAATCAGAGTTTTGTGTTTCTTCGCCCGCGACATGGCGTCATCGACCTGTTCATCCGTGAGGTCAAACTCATTCATCTTCCAGATGAGTAGTTGATCGCCAAAAGACATGTAACGATCGCGTGCGAGTTGTTCTCTGCGCTGTGACTTTCGGACCATGTCGATGTACACGTTGTAGTCGGTGAGATCGAGTACTTGCCGGCCCTGTTTCTGTTTCGCCAGTATATCGATCTCTCTTACCGCAGAGTTTGGACTGCGAAGCACGACACGCAGGCCCGGTTGCGGGCGGAGCGTGTTGTAGAGATACTGGATTTTCCAGAGAGTCTTTCGTTCGGCGCTCCAACCGCCTACTTGCAGGACTTCGTCTCCCGGTTTTACCCCTTTTACTTCGGCGTCGCTACCTTCATCCACTGAAGAAACATAACAACGGTCGCCGACCATCATCATGGTCCAGCCGTAGTCCGTATCAGTAACGCGTCCAGGCGGAATGAAGAATGTGTGCGTGTCGTCCAACTCAATCAACACCTGCGCGATAACGCCAAAAATCTGTCCGACAGATTGGGCTTCCTTGATTTTGTCTGAAGCCGTTTTGAAGCGGACGTCCAGATTCATCCCGCGAAAGTTTGGATCGTAGTAATTCTTCTTTAAGTCGTCCTTGATACGGTCCAACATGATTTGTCCGCGGTCGCGGTCTTTGGACTCCACCTTCTGGGCATGTGCGATTGCGATTGGAAGCAGCAGAACGAAAGAGGCAAACAGGATTATTAGGCGCGGAGTCATGGGGGAACTCTCCTAATTATGGTTTTCTAACCGCAGATTACGTTAAATGGCGTGTAGTTGCCCGGTTGACCGACTGTCTGTTAGTCTTCAAGGTTTCGGTCAGGGCGAATTATCTTAACAGAGGACGTACCAATGAGTAAGGATGTTTTCATATTGGGTGGAAAGCGCACTCCGATGGCCGAATATGTCGGTGTGCTCAAGGACGTATCGGCAATCGATCTCGGAGCAGTAGCAGCGCGTGGGGCACTGGAAGTTACTTCGGTTCAGGCGGACGAAATCGATCACTGTGTAATCGGAAATGCACTTCAGACATCAGGCGATGCGATCTACGGCGCGCGTCACGTCGCACTTAAAGCCGGTGTTCCCTTCGATCGACCGGCGCTGACTGTCAATCGTTTGTGCGGCAGTGGCATTCAATCAATCGTGTCGGGCGCGCAAATGATTCAGCTCGGCGAGGCTCGCACTTGCCTGGTTGGCGGAATGGAATCGATGTCGCAGGCGCCACACGTCATTCGTGGTGCGCGATCCGGATTCGCACTCGGGCAGGGAAAATTGGAAGACAGTTTGATGGTGGCGTTGCTTGATACTTACTGCAACACGCCGATGGCAGGCACGGCGGAAAATCTTGCGCGCAAGTTTGAAGTGTCGCGGGAAGAGCAGGACAAGTACGCATTGCGATCGCAGCAGGAAGCCAAGCGCGCAAAAGACGCGGGCGTATTTGCTGAAGAGATCGTTCCCGTGGAAGTGAAGTCGCGAAAGGGTTCTGTTCAAGTGAGTGAGGACGATCATCCGCGACCCGAAACCACCCTCGAAGGTCTCGCCAGGTTGAAACCGGCTTTTGCACACGACGGATTTGTTACCGCGGGAAATGCTTCAGGCATCGTCGATGGTGCTGCGGCGCTTGTGATTGCGGGCGAAGAGTTTGTGAAGCAAAAGGATCTCAAGCCCATGGGCCGGATCGTGAGCTGGGCATATGCGGGCGTTGAGCCGGAGATCATGGGAATCGGACCGGTGCCTGCAACACGTTTGGCGCTCGAGAAAGCGGGATTGTCACTGAATGACATCGATCTCGTGGAAGTGAATGAAGCGTTTGCGGCACAGTATCTCGCAGTGGAGAAAGAGCTCGGACTGGATCGCAGTCGGACTAATGTCAACGGCGGCGCCATCGCGCTCGGACATCCGTTAGGCGCAACCGGCACGCGATTGGTTTTGACTCTGTTGCATGAGCTTCACAGACGCGGTGGTCGTTATGGATTAGCCACAGCTTGTATCGGTGGTGGCCAGGGCATCGCGATGATTGTCGAGCGAGTCTGAAGTAAGAATCAAATAGGCCCTATAGGACCTATCCTGATTTTTAGAAAAAATCCAAAATCTTGTGCGGCGGGAGCGGGGTCGATCCGCACCGATTTTCGGTTAAGTATTGGCATGAATCAGTTTCGTAAGTCGAAACGGCTAAACCCTTCATCCGGCACAGCTATTGCGACTTTTTACCGGGCTTCAATCGTCTCAAAATGCGTCATAAAGATTTAATTGCTTCGGTGGTGACTTAGACTTGTGAAAGACAAGCTAGGCGTGATAGAAGTCGCGTCTTGCGTTTGGTTGTTCCAGTCGCAACATACCTGCTCGAAAATGATTCAAAGTGCTTGCTGAGGCGAATTCAACCGTCAACCTTTAAGGAGTTCCCCTGTATGTCGAAAATAGTAAAGCTGTTTTTTGTGAGTCTCGTGGTGCTGGCTCTTTGCGCAGTAGCCTTTGCGCAGTCCACTACCACCGGTTCGATCGGCGGCGTGGTTACCAACCCAGCTAAAGAGGTGGTGCCAGGTGCTGCAGTAACGGTAAAGAATGTTGGCACTAATAAGGAAGATTCTGCCACGACCGACGACTCCGGTCGCTTTAAAGTGGCAAGCCTGCAGCCCGGTGTTTACTCGGTGACGGTCAACTCGAGCGGTTTCAGTCCGACGACGCAAGACAACGTCGTAGTTGAAATCGGACGAGAGACAACTCTCGAAGTCGCGCTCGCGGTTGGTCCGGTAACCGGTACGGTTGACGTCAGTGCTGAAGCTCCGGTTATCAACACTACTCAGCAGGATTTTTCCACCAACATCAATCAGACCTCAATCAACGAACTGCCCGTCAATGGTCGACGTTGGTCCAACTTTGCGATTCTTACTCCCAGCGCCACGCCGGACGGCAACTTCGGTTTGATCAGTTTCCGTGGCATCTCGGGACTTCTGAACAACAGCACGGTTGACGGTGGCGATAACAACCAGGGATTCTTTTCGGAAGAGCGCGGACGCACACGCAGTGCGTATTCGGTCAGCCAGGCGGCGATTCGCGAGTTTCAGGTCAATACCTCAAACTTCTCGGCTGAGTACGGACGGTCGGCGGGCGGTGTTATCAACGCCATCACGAAGAGCGGTACAAACGAGTTTCACGGCTCCGCCTTCTTCTACGATCGCAACAACAAATGGGGTGCGCGTAACCCGAATACTTTCATCAACCGGTTGGTCAACGGCGTTTCGACGCGCGAGGCATTTAAGCCGAAGGACGTGCGCTATCAATTTGGCGGCACGATCGGTGGCCCTATCGTAAAGGACAAGCTGTTCTTCTTTTTCAGCTACGACGAGCAGAAACGTAACTTTCCCGGCGTTGCAGTGTTCAGCACTCCCGGCTACCTCAATACCGTAAATCTTTGTACTTCAGCAGCGGCTCCGGGTTGTACCGCGAATTTGTTTGCTGCCTCGTTGAAGAATCCCAGCCGCGGTTTGACTGACACTCAGATCAACTCGGCGCTGACGTTTATCAACAGTCTCACCGGCGAGGTTCCGCGTCGTGGCGATCAACGACTGTTTCTGCCGAAGGTCGATTGGCAGATAACTCCAAATAACCAGTTCACGGCAACCTACAACCGTCTGCGCTGGAAATCTCCGGCGGGTGTTCAAACCGGAGCTACAGTCACTCGCGACCGCGCCGGCTTTGGTGACGACTTTGTTGAAATCGACTCGTTGAACATGCGTCTTGCTTCGACAATTTCGAGCCAGCTCATCAATGAGTTTCGTTTCCAGTGGGCCGACGAGTTGGATTCGCAATTCGCTCAGCCGCCGCTGCCAGGACAGCCAACCACGGCTAATGGCTTTTCGCCGCAGGTTGCGCTCACGAACGGAATCACTTTCGGTAAAGCGACTTCACTGGATCGGGTTGCACTGCCCGATGAGCGTCGTTTCCAATTCGCAGATTCGCTCACCTATACAAGCGGCAATCACACGTTCAAATTCGGAGCCGATATCAACCGTGTGAGAGACATCGACGATAATCTTTTCACAGGATCCGGTTCCTACACATACAGCAACATCAACGACTTCATCGTTGACTACACCAACTTCGTAACCGGTGGTGCTTTGCGAACCGCAGGTCGAACGTGCTCGACGCAATCGAATCCGGCCGCTCAAACACGTATCGCTGGTAAATGCTATACCAGTAACTTTGCCCAGGGGTTCGGTCAGCCACGTTTCGAAGAGACAACGACCGACTTTGCTTTCTTTGTACAGGACGACTGGCGATTTTCACCAAGACTGACACTCAACCTCGGTTTGCGTTACGAGTACGAGAAGTTTCCCGAGCCTTTCCTCGTGAATCCGGCACTGCCACAAACGGCTAACCGGCCGAGCGACAAGAACAACTTTGGACCACGCATCGGCTTTGCTTACGACCTGAGTGGCGATGGCAAAACCAGCCTCCGCGGTGGTTACGGAATCTACTACGGTCGCATCAATGGCACGATCATTATCAACTCGCTCATCAACACCGGTCTGAGCACCGGTCAAGCTGTAGCGTCCGTTCCGGCGGGCTGTCAAACCATCAACGGATTTGCTCCCGGTAACTCAAACAATCCAGCGTGCCCAACTACGGCCAGCATACTGACGGGAAATCCGGACGCGCCGCTCTTCCCAAATCTTTTGCCGGCCCCACCTAATGGAACGGCAGCGGTCAATTACTTTAGAGATGGTTTCCAGAACCCGCTCATCCATCAGGGCGACATCATTGTCGAGCGTGAGGTTGCACGTAACACGGTCGTGTCTGCGAGTTACCTGTTCAGTTACGGCCAGCACCTGACGACTTTCGTCGACACCAACATCAATCCGCCAAGTGCTCAGGGAAGAGTTTCGATCGTTGATGGACCGTTCGCCGGCGAGACCTGGGTCTTCCCGTACTACAGAAATCCGCGACCCAACCCAGCGTTCGGCAACATTCTCGAGATTCGCGACAGCATCTCGACCAAGTATCACGCCCTCGTGTTGCAGGCCAATCGTCGTCTGACGCACGGTTTGCAATTCCAGAGCAGCTACACCCTTTCACGAGCCGAAGACGATAATGGGTCACAGAGTTCAGCGACCTTCACGCCAGGTTTCTCGGCGCCTTTCGATCCGCTAGATCTCGCAGCTGAAGACGGTTTGTCTCCTTTCGATCGACGACATAAATTCGTCGCGAGCGTTGTTTACAACACCGACTTCAAAGGTCTCAGTGACACCGGTAAAGCGATCCTGAACAACTGGACGATCGCGCCAATCGTCAACATGTTTTCAGGCTTCCGTTACACTGCGGTCACGAACAATTTCACTCCTCCGGCAGGTGTCGCAACCGGCAGTACTTTTGGCACTGCGCAGGTTGGCGGTATCAACGGTTCTAACGGATCGCTGCGATTCGGCCTAACGCCAAACAACGCTTTCCACGCGCCATCAGTTAAGTACGTCGACTTGCGCATCTCGCGTCGCTTCCGAGTGACAGAGGGTTCCAAGATCGAATTCCTTGCTGAAGGCTTCAACATTTTCAATCGCACACAGGTGACGGGTGTCAACAACCGCATGTATGTGTTGTCGGCTTCGGGAACGAGCGTGATCGGAACCTTCGATCCGACGTTCGGTACACCGAGTGACCTGTCGAATGGCTTCTTCTTCCGCGAACGTCAGATTCAGTTAGCAGTGCGTTTCGAGTTCTAGGAAAAGTTGCCCACGGAATGACGCGGATGGATACGGATAATTACCGTGTTCATCCGCGTTTGGTTTTCCGCATAAGTCATACAGATTTAATTGCGCGCTGCTAAAGTAAAACCTTGCTAAAGCGAGCGCTGCATGGTAGAAGGTCAGTTCTCGCAAGCCAATCGCAACAATCCTTACTGAATTGAACTGAGGCATTCAATCCGTAACTATTCGTTTAAGGAGTTCCCCAATATGTCAAAAACAATAAAGCTCTTTTTGGTGAGCTTATTGGTAGTCGCTTTCAGCGCGATAGCCTTTGCGCAGTCGACCACCACTGGCTCAATCGGCGGTGTCGTAACCAACCCTGCCAAGGAAGTCGTACCTGGGGCTACTGTCTCAGTCAAAAATATCGGGACTAATAAGGAAGACACGGCCACAACGGACGACACCGGACGTTTCAAAGTCGCAAACCTGCAGCCGGGAACGTATTCAGTAACCGTCAACTCGGGCGGCTTTAGTCCGATGACAGTGGAAAACGTCGTGGTTGAAGTCGGACGCGAGACGAGTCTTGAAGTTTCGCTGAGTGTTGGACCCATAACCGGTACTGTCGACGTTAGCGCTGAGGCGCCGGTAATCAACACGACGCAGCAGGACTTCTCCACCAACATAAATCAAACGTCGATTAACGAGCTTCCAATCAATGGCCGTCGCTGGTCCAACTTCGCGTTGCTGACGCCCGGTGCAGTACCCGACGGTACGTTCGGCTTGATCAGCTTCCGCGGCATCTCCGGCCTGCTAAACAACAACACGATCGATGGCGGCGACAACAACCAGGCGTTCTTCGCCGAAGAGCGTGGCCGAACGCGCATCAGCTATTCCATTAGCCAGGCCGCGATTCGGGAATTTCAGGTCAACACGTCCAGCTACTCCGCTGAGTACGGACGTTCCGCCGGCGGCGTGGTCAACGCGATCACGAAGAGCGGCACGAATGACTTTCACGGTGGCGTCTTCTATTACCAGCGCAACAATAAATGGGGCGCTCGTAACCCGCTGGCGGTTCGACAGGCACTTATCAACGGTGTCTTTACACCTGTTGGTTACAAGCCGGAGGACGTGCGACACCAGTTTGGAGGCACGATCGGTGGTCCAATAGTTAAAGACAAGGCGTTCTTCTTCTTCAGCTACGATCAGCAGAAGCGAAACTTCCCCGGTCTGGCTGTCTTTGGTCAGAACGGGTTTCTGAATCTATCTGACGCCACTAAAAAGCAGTTGACAGATCGGGGTCTCACCCCACAGCAGATTACCGATACAACTAATTTCCTGGCGAGCCTTTCCGGTCCTGTTCCCAGAACGGGCGATCAGAAGCTCTTCCTGCCGAAGGTCGATTGGGTTCTCAATGATAAGAACACGTTGACGGTGAGTTACAACCGTTTGCGATGGGACTCACCAGCCGGAATCCAGACGCAGGCTACCAACACGCGCGCCGTCGATAACTTCGGCGACGACTTTGTTGAGATCGATTCGCTCAACGCCAAATTAGCTTCGACGCTCACGCCAACACTTCTGAATGAATTTCGCTTGCAGTGGGGACGCGACAACGAATTCCAATTCAGTCAGCCACCAATTGCCGGCGAGCCGACCAATGCGATCGGCGGTCGTTCGCCACAAACGATTCTGGTTGGAGCCACTACTTTTTCATTCGGTATGCCGGAATTTCTCGAGCGCGCCTCGTTCCCGGATGAAACGCGTTGGCAGTTTGCTGACACTGTAACGATGACCGCGGGAAATCACACCTGGAAGTTTGGTGGCGACATTAACTTCGTCAAAGATGACATCAACAACCTGCGTTTCTCGGGTGCTGAATTTAACTACACCGGCGCGACGACTGGACTGCCCGACTTTATCGTCGATTACGTCAATTTTCGGACCAGCGGCGCCATTCGCGCATTGTCGGCGAACACCGCGAACACAAACATAATTGGGCGATGCGTCAGCCCGATCAGCAGCACAGCTAATCCTCCGACATTTCGCCGTGCAGGTAAGTGTTACGCCGGCAACTTTAATCAGGGGTTCGGTGTCCTTGGCCTGACGATGAAGACGACCGACCTGAATTACTTCCTTCAGGACGACTGGCGGGTGACGCCGCGGTTTACTTTGAATCTCGGTCTGCGTTACGAATACCAGAAAAATCCAACGCCACCGAACGTAAATCCCGCGCTGCCGCAGACTGACAACAAGGTTGACGATCGAAATAACTTTGGACCACGCGTTGGTTTTGCTTACGATCTGAGTGGCGAAGGCAAGATGAGTATCCGCGGCGGCTGGGGTCTCTACTACGGCCGTGTGATCAATTCGACGGTCTACAACACCCTGGTTAACACAGGCGTTGGAACCGATCGCGGTCAGCGCCAGTACACTGCCAGCGCAACCAATCTCCCCACAGCGTGTTCAGGCATTAACGCTGACGACTGCACGTTGTTGCCGATCTATCCGAATGTGCTGCCGGCCACGAATCCGCCGGTCGGTGCAGTGCAGTATTTCCAAAAGGATTTCCAGTTACCACAGATTCATCAGTGGGACTTCATCTTCGAGCGGGAGATCTCGAGAAATACAGTCGTCTCGGCATCGTATCTGGGGAGTTATGGCAACTCGCTTCCGAACTTCGTCGACACCAATCTTCCGCCGCCGCGCAGAATAGTAGCTCTGAACATCGTTGGTGGACCATTCGCGGGCGAGACTTATCTGACGCCGATCTTTGTTGGCCCACGTCCCAATACGGCTTTCGCGCAAATCACAGAAATTCGTAGCGACGTAGTATCGAAATATCACGCCCTGGTGCTGCAAGCTAATAGACGTCTAACAAAGGGATTGCAATTCCAGTCGAACTATACGTTGTCGCGTTCCTCTGACAGTGGTCAGAGTTCGCAAACCTTTACCACCAACAACCTGCCATTCAATGCGTTTGACCAGCAGGGCGAAGACGCGCTTTCACTATTCGACCGCAGACACAAGTTTGTGGTTAGCGCCGTCTGGAATCCGACTCCATTCAGTGACGGACCTGCCAAACACATCTTCAATGGTTGGACCATTGCGCCGATTCTCAATGCGTTTTCGGGACAGCGCGTGACGGGAAACATCAGCGGCAGTATCAACCCGACGTCATTTGGTTTTGCGTCAAATCAGACACCAGGTGGTGGTATTAATGGTTCAGGTGGTTCCTCGCGCTTCGCCCTTGTGCCGCGGAACTTCTTCAAGCAACCGAAAATCTGGTACCTGGATGCGAGACTCTCGCGACGGTTCAGCCTGACTGAGAGTGTGAAGCTCGAAGTGCTGGCGGAAGGCTTCAACGTCTTCAACCGCACGCAGGTCACGGTTGTTAATCCGACGATTTATAACCAGGCTGGCACGACGTTGACGTTTAATGGCACTGGCACCAATCCGTTCTTCAACGTCACGGGCGCTGACAGCACGTTGTTCCGTGAGCGCCAGGTGCAGTTCGCAGCTCGCCTGGAGTTCTAAGAAGAGAGCATCCACAGATTACACAGATTATTCTGTGTAATCTGTGAATTGCCTTTATTCGATCCGGCCGCCGGCTTCCTGCCACGCTTTCCAGCCGCCCGCCATCGAGAAGACGTTCGTGTATCCCATCTTCTGTAGCACATCAGCCACCAGCGCGGAGCGATAGCCGCCGCCGCAATAAAAAATCAGTTCCGCGTCCTTATCCGGCACGGCAGTCTCGATATCTCGTTCGATAATGCCTTTGCCGAGGTGTGTGGCTCCGGCTGCGTGTGCCGCTTCGAACTCGTGATCTTCGCGAACATCGATCAGTTTTGCCTCAGGGTTTTGCTCTAAGCGGGCCTGAGTTTCGGCCACCGTTACTTCTCGAATCCGGCTTTTTGCGTCGTCTACTAATGTTAAAAATCCTTCGGTATGTTTCATGATGTGATCCTTG
Source organism: Acidobacteriota bacterium (assembly GCA_046733695.1). GTDB lineage: Bacteria > Acidobacteriota > Blastocatellia > Pyrinomonadales > Pyrinomonadaceae > PSRF01. The sequence goes on along the minus strand of JBKPPU010000163.1, from coordinate 12,712 downwards.
ATTTGGCGCTCGGACCAGCCAAGTATGCCGGTTTGGTCAGGCGCTGCCAAACGATTATAATGCCCGGTCTTTTACCGTTTTCTTTACCGCTCTGACGAGGGGAACTTAAAAATTTGGCGAACGAACAGTTTGACGTGACGATAATCGGCAGCGGGCCGGGCGGCTATGTGGCGGCCATTCGCGCCGGTCAATTGGGTCTAAAGGCGGCAATAGTCGAAAAAGACAACCGCCTTGGCGGGACGTGCACTCTGCGCGGCTGTATTCCGACGAAGCAGATGTTGATGTCGGCCCATATTTACGAGCAGATGCAGCATGCGGCTGACTTTGGTGTGCAGGCGTCCGGCATTCAATTGGCTTTTGCCGACGTCCAAAAAAGAAAAGACAAGGTGGTGCTGAAAAACTCGAAGGGCATCGAGTATTTGATGAAGAAGAACAAGGTGACTGTCATCAAAGGCACCGGCAAAATCGCGCTGCCGGGCAAAGTCGAAATCACCGATGCCGAGGGAAAAAAGCAGACCATCGAGACAAAGAACATCATCATCGCCACTGGTTCTGTCGTGCGGCCTATCCCGGGTTTTGAGACAGATGGTCAGCACGTGGTCAACAGCGATCACATTCTCGAGTTGAAAGACGTGCCGAAGTCGTTGATCGTGATGGGCGCGGGGGCTGTGGGGGTTGAGTTCGCATCGGTTTATTCGCGGTTTGGCGCGGAGACTACGATTGTCGAGTTGTTGCCGCGGATCGTGCCTTTGGAAGATGAAGAAGTTTCGAAAGAGCTCGAACGCAGTTTCCGCAAACGGGGAATCAAGTCGCAGGTGGATACGAAGCTCGAGAAACTCGAAAAGACGGAAACCGGTGTGCGTGTGACGGGTAAAACGTCGAAAGGCGAGGCAGTCAGTCTCGAAGCCGAGATGTTGCTGGTAGCAGTTGGACGCATGCCTTACACACAAGGTCTCGGACTTGAAGGCACGAAGATCAAAGTTGAAAAGGGTTTTATTCTCGTCGACGAGTTTCAGCAAACGGCGGAAAAAGGCGTTTACGCGATTGGTGACGTGGTACCGACACCATTGCTGGCCCATCTTGCTTCGAAGGAAGGCATCGTCGCGGTCGAACACCTCGCCGGAAAGAAGGATGTGCGACCGATCAACCTGCGTCTCGTGCCAAACTGCACTTACTGCGATCCGGAAGTCGCTTCGGTTGGTTTAACTGAGGCCAAAGCAAAAGAGCAGGGCTATGACGTTAAAGTCGGAAGGTTTCCGTTTTCAGCGTCCGGAAAAGCGCGCATACTTGGCGAGGAAGAGGGATTCGTAAAGATCATCAGTGAGAAGAAGTACGACGAGATCCTGGGCGTGCACATCATCGGACCGCATGCGACTGAGTTGATTGCCGAAGCGTGTGTAGCGATGCAGCTCGAGTCAACTGCCGACGAATTGGGTCGCACGATGCACGCGCATCCGACCATTTCCGAAGCGGTGATGGAAGCGGCTGAAGGTGTTCACGATCTCGCAGTTCATATCTAAGTCAGTTAGCTACGGATTACACGGATGGAACAACCCGATAAAACGGACCGTGACAAGCGGCGGCGGAGGCGAGTGCCGCGTTCACGTTTTCAAATGCGCATCAGCACCAAGCATGCGCCGCGCAAAGCTGTGGACGGCAAACCACTAAGTTGTGCGTCAGAGACCACACTCAAACCCGAGCAACATCTCGAACTCTATCGTTATCTGAAGCTCACTCGTCTGGTTGAAGAGCGCCTTGTGAATCTCTACCGGCAGACAAAAGTTGTCGGTGGCGTGTTTCGGTCTCTGGGCCAGGAAGCGACGGCGGTGGGAACCGCATACGCGCTGGAACCGCACGACTTCATCACGCCGTTGATCCGGGATCTTGGCGCTGTGCTGGTCAAAGGAATTCGCCCGCGAGATATCTTTGCGCAGTACATGGCTAAGGCGTGGGGACCATCAGGCGGCAAGGATCTGAACATTCACTTCGGCGACATGGAGAAGGGATTTATTGGTCCAATCTCCCATCTGGGCGACATGATTCCGGTAATGACAGGAATATTGTTGGGCGCGCGGATGCGTAACAAGAAGTTCGTCGGTGTGGCGTACATCGGCGACGGCGGTATGAGCACGGGCGCTTTTCATGAAGGACTCAATTTCGCCGCCGTGCAGCGACTGCCGCTGATTATCGTCGCCGAGTACAACCGTTACGCTTACTCGACGCCCACCAGCTTGCAGACCGCAGTGAAAGATCTGGCCGAGAAAGCCGCGGGCTATGGCATTCCCGCGCATATCGTCGACGGCAACGACGTGGTCGCCTGTTACGAAGTGATGAAGCATGCGGCGGATTACGCGCGGCGTGGTGGCGGCGCGGTCTTGATCGAAGCCAAGACTTATCGTCGCAAGGGACATGCTGAGCACGACGATCAGCGCTACGTTGCCGAGGGTGAGGTTGAGTGGTGGGAAAAGAATAACGATCCGGTCGATCGTTATGAGCGTTATCTGTTGGAATGTAATCTGGCGACAAAAGAAAAACTCGAAGAAATCACGGCGGATGTGATTCGCGAGATTGATGAGGATTGTGCCTGGGCTGAATCTTCACCGATGCCCGAGGCCGAGCAGGCGGCGTACGGAGTGTTTGATAACAACATCGTCCCGCCGGCTTTTAGACCGAAAGTACTGGAGGGGTAAATGACACTCAAACCAGCAAACTATAATTATCGACGACGTACCACTGGTACCTCACTTACCGGAGGAAAAGGAATGGGATATGTACATGCTGAGATCCAGCTAACAAATGAAGATGACCTGGCCTTCCGCCGACGTGGTTGGGCGGCTGAAAATGAATTACGCCGTGTTACGACGACAGCACTCGTTGACACCGGCGCTTATGACCTCGTCATTAACAGAGAAGTTCAAGAACGCCTTCAATTGCCGATGATTGGCAGGCGACCAGTTAAGTTGGCGGACGAAACAATTGTGGAAGTCGACCTCGTTGGACCAGTCGAGCTTCGTTTTGAAAATCGAGTCGCAATTGTGACCGCGCTTGTCGTGCCGGACGCAGAAGAAGTTTTATTGGGAGCCATTCCCCTGGAATGCCTTGATGTAATCGTCGATCCGCTGCGGGAACGACTTCTCCTCAACCCGCCAGAAAGCACCAATAAAAAAATTAAGCGAGTCGCCTGAACATAACGATGTCAACTGCCGTCAAGAAAGAACACAAATCAGCACGCCCCGAACGTGGCGGGCAGGCCACCATGGTCGAAGCGATTCGCCAGGGTATCTGGGAAGAGATGGAACGCGACCCGACCGTTTTTGTGATCGGTGAGGACGTCGGCGCGTACGGCGGCGCGTTCAAGGTTACAGATGGGTTGCTCGATGAGTTTGGAAGAGAAAGAGTGATCGACACGCCGATCTCGGAGGGCGCGATCGTGGGAGCAGCGTGTGGCGCGGCGTTGATGGGCATGCGGCCGGTGGCGGAGTTTCAGTTTATCGATTTCATTTCCGCCGGCTTTGATCTGTTGACGAACTACGCCGCGAAGTGTCGTTATCGCTGGGGCGCCGGATTGCCGACAGTGTTTCGTGGTCCATGCGGATCGGGCGTGCGCTCTGGCCCATTCCACTCACTGAATGCGGAATCGTTCTTCTTAAATACTGCGGGGCTGAAGATTGTCGAGCCGTCGACTGCTTACGACGCGAAGGGACTGATCAAAGCAGCGATTCGCGATCCGGATCCGGTGCTCTACTTCGAGCACAAGAAACTCTACCGCTTGCCGCGTCTTCGTGAAGAACTGCCGTCTGATGACTACATCGTCGAGATTGGCAAAGCACGCGTTGCGCGTGCAGGGCGTGACTTGTCGATCATAACTTTCGGCGCGATGGTCCTGACCGCGCTGGATGCGGCGGAAGAGCTCGAAAAAGAAGGCCTTGACGTTGAAGTCATCGATCTGCGTACGCTCGCCCCACTCGATAGGCCTGCCATACTTTCGAGTGTGAAGAAGACGAGCAAAGCGATCGTGTTGCACGAGGCTTCGCGAACGGGAGGTATCGGCGGAGAGATCACGGCGATTCTTGCTGAAGAAGCTTTTGAATGGCTCGACGCGCCGGTGATTCGTATCGCGTCGCTCGATACGCCTGTGCCGTACTCGCCCCCTTTGGAAGATTACTATTTGCCGCAGATTAAAGACGTGGTCGACGCAGCCCGCAAGCTCGCGGCATATTAAGACACGGATGAACACGGAGAAGAGATGAGCACTGAAGTGGTGATGCCGCAAATGGGTGAGTCCATTGCGGAAGGAACGATTACGAAATGGCTGAAGAAGGTTGGCGAACGTGTCGAGCGCGACGAGCCGCTGTTTGAGATCTCGACGGACAAAGTTGATGCGGAGATTCCTTCGCCGGCGGCGGGAACGTTAACCGAAGTCAGGTTCAAAGAAGGCGAGACGGTTGAAGTCAACATTGTAGTCGCAGTGCTCGACGGAGATCAGGCGTCAGCATCTCCAGCAGCGGAGCAGCCTGTCCAGGAGCAGCCGGCGAAAGTTGAGCCACCTGCTCCAGCTCCTGCACCTGCGCCACCACAACAAGTAGCTCCGCCACCACCACCGCCTCCAGTTCCAGCGCCACCGGTTCCACCGGTTGAAGCTCCGGTTCAGGCAAAGCCGCCCGCACTACCACCGCCTGAACCCAAAAGTGATGGCAGCGCTGCCACTGCTGAAGAACTTCGCAGGACCAAGTCGAGCCCACTCGTTCGCAAGATCGCGCAGGAGCACGGTGTTGACATTTCAAAACTCGAAGGCACTGGTATGAGCGGTCGGGTAACTAAGAACGACATACTCAGTTTCATTGAATCAGGTAGCGCTCCTGCAGCACCCGCGCCGCGCACCGCTGCCCCTGCACCGGCTCCTGCATCTCTGCCAGAGCCCGTGGCGCCACCGCCTCCGAAGCCACAGGTTGGCGATCGAGTCGAGCAGATGAGTGTCATGCGCAAGAAGATCGCCGAGCACATGGTCCTATCGCGGCGCACTTCCGCACACGTCACCACGGTTTACGAAATCGACATGACGCGCGTCGCACGTTTGCGCGATCAGCATCGCGATGAGTTTTATCAACGAACCGGAACCAAGCTTACGTTCATGCCTTTTATCTTCGAGGCCGTGAACAAAGCTCTCCGAAAGTTTCCCATTTTCAATGCACAGGTAAACGGCGAGCAGATCATTTACAAGCAGGACATCAACCTCGGCATGGCCGTAGCACTCGACTGGGGCCTCATTGTTCCGGTCATCAAACGCGCTGACGATCTGAGTATTTCCGGACTCGCACGCATTGCAAACGATCTTGCCGATCGCGCCCGGACCAAGCAGTTGAAACCCGATGAAGTTACCGGCGGCACTTTCACGATTACTAATCCCGGAGTGTTTGGCGGTTTATTCGGGACGCCGATCATCAATCAGCCGCAACTGGCAATTCTCGGTGTCGGCAAGATTGAAAAACGGGCAAAAGTAATGACTACGCCCGATGGCGACGACTTCATCGGCGTCCGCTGGATGGCCTATTTTGCCCTCAGTTTCGACCACCGCGTCATCGATGGCGCAGACGCCGAGCGCTTCCTCGCATTCGTCAAAGAACAACTCGAAGCAGGCGATTTTTCGGTCTAACTTTCCGCATATTGAAGCCCCAGATTTCACGGAAATCATTCGGATTGCAAAGAATCCGTAATGATCCGTGATAATCTGTGGCTTGTCTTATTGCGATAAAGTGGTGATTCGATGAAGAAAAGCCGAGGCTATTGACTTAGTTTCGGCGAAGGTCTAAATGATGACATCCGCAAAATTTAACGAGCGGGAGGCGAGGAGCGAGGACTCGCCATGATTAGCTTGAGAAAGACGCGCGTTCAAGGAGCGCGTTAACCAGTTACCAGTTTAAGGAGAGATAAATCGATGGTATTCACTAAACATAAAATGTTTGCCCCGGCAGTGCTTATCACCTGCCTGTTAGTCTTCTCAGCCTCCCCAATACTGGCCCAGGACACGACCAGCCCGGCCGGCTCGCGTACTGTCACGAGTGGCCAGAAAATGAAAATCAAAGGCGTTGTCACCCGGCGTGATGCTGATACATTCACTGTGCGTGACATGAATGGCATGGACACGGTTGTACGTCTGGACGACAGGACCAGTGTGAAGACTAAAGGTGGGTTCCTGCGAGGCGGCACCAACTACGCACAGACCAGCATCCTGCGTGGCCTGAACCTCGAAATCGAGGGACGTGGCAACGGTTCAGGTGAGCTGCTTGCTGAGAAGATCCGCTTTCAAGAACAAGACATGAAAACTGCTCGCGCGGTTGAATCGCGAGCGGCGCCACTCGAAGAGAGAGCAACCGATACCGAAACCAAACTTACCCAGGTTGAAGCGAATGCGCAGCGCCTGTCAGGTCAGTTGGAAGAGCTCGCTGCTGTTTCCAACGCGGCCCGCGGTGGTGCGAAAGCCGCACAGGCAACTGCTGATGCAGCCGTCGCCGGCGTGAATGCGACCAACGATCGCATCTCCTCGCTCGACGACTACCAGCCGCAGCAGACCGCCGCTGTCAACTTCAAGTCGGGCAGTGCGGTGCTTTTACCAGAATCGAAGACGACTTTGGACGACATTGCCAGCAAGGCACTGAACGCCAAGGGCTATGTCCTTGAAGTTTCGGGTTTCGCAGATTCGCGCGGCAGCGTTAATCTTAATCGTGCACTCAGCCAGCGTCGCGCTGATGCTGTGATTCGTTACCTGGTTGAGAACCACAACATTCCGCTTCGTCGCATCATCACTCCGTATGGCTACGGTGAGTTGAATCCGGTGGCGGAAAACGATACCAAGGATGGACGTGCTCAGAATCGTCGCGTTGAGATCAAGTTGCTTGTGAACAAGGGCTTGACCGCTCCAGCGCCGACGATGAACCCGGGCACCTCGGGCTCAGGAAATTAATTGGATAGCGCGGAGTTCACTTTTTGTGCAACTCCGCGCGTCTAACATGGCACCAAAGAGTCGTGGCGCGGTAGGATAGGAAAACATGTCGACCCGGCAAATGACGACATGACTGAACAGACTCGAGGGTGTCAATGATGACTTTGGGGGCTGAAAAAACTTTATGGCCGGTATTCCTCTTGGGAGTACTGGCCATTTTTATGTCTGTTGTTCCAACCTCGCGAGCGCAGGGTACAAAAGACCTGCCGCCACCACCGCCACTCTGGAAAGCAAAACCAACTCCGACTCCGAAGCCAGTTGAGCCGCCCACGATTGATGCGACTGAGATCATCAGGACGAATTCAAACCTGGTGATGGTGCCGGTGTCTGTTACGGATCCGAGTGGTCAGGCTGTTCAGGGTCTCACGGTCACTGACTTTCGTTTGGAAGAAGAAGGAAAGCAACAGGAGATTTCCGGTATCGGCGATCCGGAGCAGGTGCCACTTGCTATCGCTTTGCTGTTCGACATTTCAAGCAGCACCAGTCAAAAAGGCTTCTTCGCTTCTCAGCAAAATGCAGCGGCCGCTTTCCTCAGGCTGGTGATGAAGCCTAAGGACCGGGCGGCGATCTTTACGATTACGGGGCAGTCGACGATGGTCCAGCCTCTTTCGTCGGCTGAAGCCTCGGCAACAAAGATGACGTCGATTCCAGCGGCGACGACGAGCGTACCGACGGCCTTTTACGACACTGTCATTGCTGCTTCAAAGTATCTGACAGCTAATGCGCCGAGCAATTTCCGGCGCGTGATAGTTGTGCTGTCTGACGGTGACGACAATTTCAGTGAACAGATTCGAGACCAGTCGCTTGCAGACTATCGCGCTTCAACCTCGGGACAGCAAACCGCACTGGGATCTCGCACGGGTTTAGTAAACGCGCATCAGCGAGCAGTGGCGAACGTACAAAAAGCGGTTCAGCAGGCAGATGTGATCTTCTACTCGGTGAATCCTGGTGGTCCATCCATCAAGTTGAATCTGATTGCGATGCGAGCCGAGCGAGGCATGGAAGCGATCGCGGAAACCACCGGCGGAACGGCGTTCGTTCCGGATTCAGATCAGGATCTTGACAGAGTCTTTAGAACGGTCGCTGCCGAGCTGCGCGGGCAGTACCTGCTGCAGTACTACGCGAATGCCGAAGCCCCGGCCGGGCAGTTCCGAAAAATCAAGGTTTTAGTGCCGGCACGCACCGATCTGCGCGTGCGCTCCCGCCAGGGTTACTACCCCAAAAAACAGGATTAGCCACAAAAAAGCACAAGAAGCACATAAAAGAGGTATTCTGATTTTGTGCCTTTTTGTGGCTAGTTTCTTTCTGTGCCTCTTGTGGCTAAGCCGTTGTGCGCATCAACAGCAATACGTCCGTCAACCGGTTGACTACATTGAGCAGCGTGCGGCCGGAGGCGTCGAATTGGTTTCTTGCGGCTTGCTCTTCGGCGGTGGCTGCGCCGGCGGCGACGCCTGCCAGCTTGATGTAGTAGGGCTGCAGTTCCGGCGTGGCGCGAAAGTCAATCTCGAGCTTATCGAGTCCCTCGCGAAAGTTTTGGATACTCGCTTTGACTTGCGCTTTGTCGTTCTGGTTTTTTTGTATCAGGGTCTGCGACGCTTCTTTTCGGCGCTCAGCTTCGTCAACTGCCGCAATACCATTTGTCACGCCACCGAGCAGGTAAATGAATTTTGTCAGTAACTTGATTTGGTCCGCGACGCGGGTGGCTCCTTCCGTCCGTACCTGCGCCAATTTTTGCGTTGCTGCAGCCGTCGACGTTGGCTTTTGCCGGCTTGTCGAGCGGTTGCGCGTTTGGGAGAACGCCGTAGAGGGAGCTAAAAGTAATAATATTAGGAAAGTGGTTGCGATGGGTTTCACGATGCATTTCTCCTCTGCTGCTGTTCTCAAGTCAAACCGCTTTTTGGGGTGAGGGGTGATTGTACCAAAGACCAACGCGGCTGATAGAATGACGCACGAACACTGTGATCGGGTTGCATGAGTCCCATTTTATGACGGCAAGAAAGCTTTTGGTCCAACGCTGCGGGCTCGTCGACTACCAATCAGCACTCGGCCTTCAAAAACAAACCGAATTGGCAGTTAAGAGCGGTGTCCAGCCTGACACGCTCCTACTGCTCGAACACCCGCACACGTTGACGATTGGGCGCCGGGGCGATAGCTCGTCAGTTCTGCTCGATAAAGAAGAGCTGAAATCTCGTAACGTGACGGTGTTTGAGACAAATCGTGGCGGAAAAGTGACATATCACGGCTTGGGCCAGGTGGTTGGTTACCCGATCGTCAATCTGAGTCCTGACCGCGAAGACGTTCATCGTTATGTGCGCGATCTGGAAGAAGTCCTAATTCGGACTATGTCTGACTTCGGTATCGACGCGTTTCGAATCGAAGGTTTGACAGGCGTACACACACACCGCGGAAAAGTGGCAGCGATCGGAGTGCACATTTCGCGCTGGGTAACCACGCACGGTTTCGCACTCAACGTAAACACCGATCTTAGTTATTTCAATCTGATCATTGCCTGCGAAGGCGAGCCTGTAACTTCGATGGAGGAGTTGCTCGGAGTCGAAACCGACGTTACCGCTGTTGAAGATCACATCATCTCAAACTTTTCTGACGTCTTTTCTTATCAGTCGAATCCATGTTTGATATCAATCTGATCCACGAAGCGCGCGAACGGATTAGCTCGCGTATTCACCGCACGCCGGTGCTGACTTCGCGTCAATTTAATGCGGTTGCCGGTAAAGAAGTCTATTTCAAGTGCGAGAACTTTCAACGCGCAGGCGCCTTCAAGATTCGTGGCGCTACCAACAAGATTCAATCGCTGAATCCAGCCGAGAAGCAGCAGGGCATCGTTGCCTTTTCATCGGGCAATCACGCGCAGGCCGTGGCGCTTGCAGGACGCGAAGCAGGCGTGCGTGTGTTAGTTGCAATGCCTGAAGATGCACCGGCGGCCAAAGTTGCAGGTACGCGTGGATACGGCGGCGAAGTAGTTTTTTACGATCGTCACAAGCAGGACCGCGAAGCCTTCGCGATGGACCTCGCCGAACGCGAGCGATTAATCATGGTCCCGCCGTACGATGATTATCTTATCCTCGCGGGCCAGGGTACATGCGGACTCGAGTTGGTCGAGGAAGTACCGGAGCTCGACGCTGTGTTGGCTCCGTGCAGTGGTGGCGGACTGTTTGCCGGCGTCGCGACGGCTGCGAAGGCTTTGAATTCGAAGATTCGTTGTTACCCCGTCGAGCCAGTCACCGCTGACGACACGCGACAATCGTTTCTGAAAGGCGAGCGAGTTACGATTCCGCCGCCGCCGACGATCGCCGACGGGCTGCGCGTTCAGATCCCGGGCAAGCTCACCTTTCCGATCGTGCAAAAACTCGCCGACGATGTACTGACAGTCTCCGATGACGAGATCATTGAGACACTTCGGTTCATGCTTTTCCGCATGAAGATCCTTGTAGAAACGTCCGGAGTGACGGCCGCCGCAGCCGTAATGTTCAAGAAGCTTCCCGTAGATACGAAGCGCGTCGGTGTAATCCTTTCCGGCGGCAACATCGATCCAGATCTTCTTCAATCTGTCATCAATCCGTAAAAATCAGTGTCCCCAACAGAAACGAGGCGAGGTTCGCTACGACGATTACAGCGAAATCTCGCCATCTCGTTTCCTTGCCAAACGCCAGCCAAAACAGCAGACACTCCGCGACCGGTGCGAAGGTTTCGGCGACTACGACATACAAAGTTCTCGAATAGCTCAGCAGCAATAGCGGCATGACCAGAACCACTATCGGATAGGTGCAAGCTGTCAGCCACACACCTGCGAGCAGTCGCCGTTTTATGGGATGGTGTCGGGAGAGGCCGAGCAGGAGAATCGGGGTCTCGATGGCAATGGTGAACAGGTAGCCAATCGGCAGGAAGCGCCAAAGCTCGTGCGGTGACACCTATATCATCCTCAGCAGGAACGGCGCTTCGGCCAGCACGTGCGCGATCGCGACGGTGAAGTAAACGTCACGCGTGGTGGCGTAGTCGATTGAGAAGCCAAACCAGAGAGCCACGACGACGATCAAAGCTACGACAAGCACGCCACCCACCAACCGCGGAAAGCCTTTCGGATGTCGCGCGACGGGAATGGTCTTTACGTTCCAAAAACTCACCGATGATGCAATTAACGGCAGCGCCACGATCCAAACCGCGTAGTGCAGCATCTCGAGAAACAAATGCACCGACACGAGCAGATGACTCGACACTTGCGGCAACACCTCCGCGCCTGAATGCTGTGTAATGCGCCAGAAGAGACCGTTGTTATCGGCAAGTGACGCCGTTTGCGACAACTGCCAGATCATTCCCACTAATATCAGCGGTATCAAACACAGACAACGTCGATAGGCGCACGACCACGCCGGTCTTGTGCGACGTAGATGCCGGTCCAGGAACCACAGCGCAACGAGGGGATGAACATACACGATCGCGAGACTGAAGAAATTTGGTCCCAGCCAGTTCAGGGAACACAGCGCCAGACAAAGAGGAATCAACCACGTCCAATTAGCCCGCGGTTTCTGTTTGCTGCGCAACCAGATCAACGCACCTACCCAAACGATTAGCGCCGTGTTCCACGTCGCGATGACCGTGGACCACGCGTCTTCGCTCAACGTCGTTGCGTTGTAAACCAGAGGCAGCGAAACATAGACGAGTGTCAAGACACCGAGTCCGACAAACGCAGTGAGAAAGAAGTTACGAGATCGCCCAAAGCGGACCGGCAGTCGCATCAGGAAATAACGAAGCTCAAACCAGTTGTGTGGACCGGCAAAGAGGAAGACCGTGACGATCGAGAGTTGTAACGGCAGCAGCCTCGCGAAAGCCGCCGAAGCAACGACGCACAGCAAAACAATCGCGACGAACGCTCGTGCGCTCGGCAGAGACCTCACCGTGGGCCAGCTTCTTAGCTCAACTGCGCTTTGCACTTTACTCCTCGCCTGGCGCGTTCTGTTTTTTCAGCGGAATGATGAGACGCATTCGACCCTGGAGCTGATCGTCGGGAACAACTTCGATGTCGAGACCGCCGGTAGTCGGCTCACCTTTTGCGAGCGCCTGCGGGAGGTTTCGCCAGCGATAGGATCCCGGCGGTCCAGCGTTGCCGCGCGTGATGATCGCCGCCGCGCCGAGTACCACGGCGACGATGATGATGGCAGCCATCGCCTTCCGGTTGCGTTTGAAAGACGCGGAACGCGCCAGCAGAACTCCCCCGACGGAAATCGCCAGAAACATCAGCAGCCCCGCGATGATCGTCCGCGGTGCGCTTACTGCAATCCCACCCACGACTGGTGAATTCCCGGGAGTCCCGTCGAGCGCCGCGCGGAAGTTTTGCAGTTGCGACTGTGAAATCTGCAGCCTCGCTTCGTAGGCTTTGGGATCTGTCGAAATTTCCAGGCCCGTGTGCAGAATGTATTTCGGTTCAGGCGTAGGCTGGGCAGCATTCTGATTTGCGGGTTTGATGGGAGGCCTCAGGTCAGCATTGGCCAGAACGGCACTCAAGATAACGACGCAACAGGCGAACAGAAGAGCTTTCATCAGTTTCTCCTTTCGGCTTTGAGCGCCGCTCAGCTTAACACACGAATCACGGAACGTACTGTAGGGGCGGCCCTCCGTGGCCGCCCGGCGCGGAACTCGATCCTTTGCAACACGACCGGTGCCCAAGACGGAATTCCACGCCGGGCGGCCACGGAG
>JBKPPU010000162.1:0-4880 GCA_046733695.1 Acidobacteriota bacterium | reverse complement strand
CGTGTGATCAGCTCACCTGAGCTGATCACACGCTTCCTCTTTTATCCAATCAACTGCAGAACAAGGGGAGAGCCACGTGTCGGAGAACCAGGGAAAATTCGCAATTGTGACAGGAGCATCGACGGGGATCGGCTTGGAACTGGCGAAGTTTTGCGCAAATGATGGATTCGATTTGTTGATTGCTGCCGATCAAGCAAAGATTCATGACGCAGCGGAGGAACTCAAACAGTCAGGAGTGCAGGTCAAAGCGATCGAGGTCGACTTAGCAACTATCGAAGGCGTCGACAAGTTGTATGACGCAATTGAAGGTCGACCAGTGGATGCATTACTCGCGAATGCAGGTCACGGTCTCGGCGGTGCTTTTCTGGATCAGGACTTTAACGAAGCACGCCACGTGCTTGATACGAACGTAACCGGAACGATTTATCTCGTGCAGAAAGTCGGTCGTGACATGCAGGCACGTGGGCAAGGCCGGATTCTATTTACAGGTTCGATTGCGGGTTTCACACCTGGAACTTTTAATGCCGTATACAACGGTACTAAAGCCTTCATCGATTCATTTTCTTTTGCGTTGCGCAACGAGTTGAAAGACACGGGGGTCAGTGTCACTTGTCTGATGCCGGGCGCTACCGAAACTGAGTTCTTCGAACGTGCGCATATGGAAGATACAAAGATCGGTCAGTCAAAAAAAGACGATCCGTTCGATGTAGCTAAAGTCGGATACGAGGCAATGATGAATGGTGAAGGGGATGTCGTGGCGGGATGGAAGAACAAAATAATGTCAGCCGCATCCTTAATCACTCCCGCTGAAATGCTGGCAGAAAAACATCGGAAGGAAGCGGCGCCTGGTTCCGCGAACAAATAGAGCTTAGGCGTGTTTCTCACGGTAGGCGGCGAAGTCAATTTCAGTTGAAGGACTGATGTCTGCCTTCAGCACGTTGCTCATTTGCTCCAATGCGTATTCATTGTCGGCGGGGGTATTTGAAGCGATGCAATCAGCGGGAATAATCAACTTATAATCTCGCATGTAGGCATCATTGGCGGTGAAGAGGACGCAGTTGTTGCCGGCAAACCCGGCAACTATCAGCGTCCTCACACCGAGATATCGGAGTACCAGATCCAGGGTAGTGCTGAAGAAGCCGGAATGTTTTGGCTTGAGCACAAAGTAGTCGTTCTCGTCGGGAATCAACAACTCCACAATCGGACGCCCACGCACGTCATCATGAAGACAACGATCGACTATCTTTTTGAAGTCTGAGCGCCAGCGACCGAAGTTGTCGTTGACGTAGATTACGGGCACCTTTGCCTCGCGCGCTCGCTCTTTGAGACGTGCGATATTCCTGGCTGCGGGCAGTGCAGTCTCGAGGAGTTGGTCGCCCTCGGGGAATTCCAGATCGTTGATGACGTCGATCAGAACTATTGCGACATCAGACTTGTCCGGCGCATTAATAGCAGTTTCCACAGATTACACAGATACACAGAATGTATTAAATCAATCTGCGTAATCTGTGGATAAAAGTTGGCGGACTGCTTCCACCAGTCTCGGGTGATGAAATCCAAATACTGACCACTACCAAGCGAACAGTATTTGGACGGAGAACACCCGATGATCCGAAGATTCTTGTTTGCCGACGACATTTTCATCTCTTACTCACGAAAAGATGGCGCCAAATATGCCGCGGCCCTCGCAAATGAACTCTCGAAACCGGGCAACGATTATTCGTGCTTCCTCGATCAGTGGGGTGCTTCGGCCGACCACGAATTGTCCGCGCCGGTGCTCCGTGCGCTCAAACACAGTTACATGCTTGTCCTCATCGGAACGGCCGGCGCCGCTGCGTCTCCGCTGGTACGACAGGAAGTGCAGTTGTTTTCAAATAGACGCTGGTTCCAACCACCCCGTCCCGTGCTCCCAATCAACATTGATGACGCGTTGACTAATCTCGACTGGCCGGAACTTGCCGGCCTGTACCGTGTTCCCGAAACCAACGATGCGCGCAGGCAAGGTATCCCGACCGAAACCGTCGTCAGACTCATTGTCAATTCCAACTCTTACACAAAACGCTCTCAGCGAATGCGACTCCTCTCTCTGGTCGCAATGTTTCTGCTGACAGCTTCCGTCGCCACCAGCGTGTTCGCTGCATACATGGCGAAGCAAGCCAGAACCGCGTCGCAGCGCGTAGCTCTTGAATCAGACCGCGCGAATAAAGAGTCGCTCAACGCAAAGATCCAGACAGCCGCTGCACTCAAAAACAAACTCGACGCCGAACGTGAAGCTGAAAGAGCAAAAGAGAACGCAAACCTGGCCCAGCAACAGCAGCAGGTTGCGAACGAGAAATCTCGAGAAGCCAGGCAGCAGACGGCGATAGCACAGGACAACATGCGTTCCTCTCGCTCTCAGGAACTCTCTGCTCACGCCAAGGCGATCTCTTCCGTTGATCCGAGAGCGGGAGTGCTGGCGGCAATTCAAGCTGTTCGAATCAAGCCGACTGAGGAGGCAGAGGATGCGCTGAGGACAACTCTACTTCGTTTCCCCGAACAGGAAATCCTGAGTGGTGCAAAACAGGAAGTCCGAACTGCTGAGTTCAGCGCGGACGACCGCTACGTGATCACGACCAGCTTTGATGGAAGAGCGCGCCTGTACGAAGTAAGCAAGGGCCAGTTAATAACAACTTTCGAAGATCCTCGCGCGCCAATTATCAGTGCAGCGTTTAGTCCGAACGGAAAGTACATCGTCTTATCAGGGATCAATTTCAGTAGGTCAGGTATTCACATTGGGGACTTCAATGCGGAAGACGATGCTAACGCGTTTACTGAAGTCGTCTCGCTCGACACCCGAAGGAGTGTTTATAAACTAACCGACGTCGGCGGTGCACAAATAACGTTCAGCGCCGATAGCCGCTTTGCAGTTGTTTCCGACGCATCGATCACGAAGGCGAATGCGTCCGTATGGTTGTCAATTCCCACCGCCATCGTGGGACTGGAAACAGGCGAATTGGTCCCTCTTCGCGACGATGAGGCTTCCGGCGTGGGAGTCTTTACTGCTGACAACCGAATTCTGTTCATCGGAGGAGTGGATGAAACCGCGGAAATCCAAATCGTCGATCCAACTCATAATAAACCTACAGTAACCACAACAGCCGGAA
This sequence comes from Acidobacteriota bacterium, assembly GCA_046733695.1. Classification (GTDB taxonomy): domain Bacteria; phylum Acidobacteriota; class Blastocatellia; order Pyrinomonadales; family Pyrinomonadaceae; genus PSRF01. Next base: position 1,737 of record JBKPPU010000162.1, on the reverse strand, counting down.
TAAAATCGGGTGGACCAGTGCGGCTCGTAACGTCACCAAAAAATCGAATGGTACTGGCGATGTTTGACCACGATTTGTTGCTGGTTGATTCAAATTCGGGAAAGGTAGTCACCCGTATTCCGAAATCGGCGACGGCTGTGGAGTTCAGCCCTGACGGCAGTCTGATCGCTGTTGGAGATAACGCCGGACTAGTTAGCGTGTACAAATCAGAAACCGGCGATTTGCAGGGCTCATTTAACGGAAATCCCACGCAAGTTAATGGATTGTGTTTTTCGCGCGATGGGGAGCACGTGCTCATTGTGGGCAACGACAACCTCCTTCGCATCTGGCGAATGCGACCGGGAAACTCAGATTCAACCTCGTCTGAACAGACACAGCGCCTGACATTTGAACAGGCGGGAAGATTGACTGGTCATGTCGGCGAAATCGTCGGTGTAAAGCTGAGCCACAAAGGCGACTTGATTCTCACGGCAGGCGTCGACGGTACTTCGCGAATTTGGAGCACATCTATCTTTGACTCAAAACAAGCTCAAATCGAGTACACCGGCCGCTCTTTTCTGGCGGTGACGTTTAACCCGTTCGGCGATCGATTGGCGGCAACGGCGAGCCGTTCGGCGTTTCTGTGGAAACCAATAGCCGGTACTCAAGTCGAGCTTACCAATAGTAATCGTAAGCGTCTGCCGTGGATCGGAAGCCCGGTCTTCAGTCCCGATGGCAGACTGTTACTGCTTCCGGTAGAAGATCGTGACGATAAGAAAACGGCTGAACTATACGATTCCGACGGCACATTCTTGACCCAGCTGCCCGGCGATCTAAACTCTGCGCCGCACGCGGCTGTTAGTGCTGACAGCAAGCTGGTGGCGCTCACGAATGATGATTCGGGATTTGTCTGGAGCATCGCCGAAAATAAGATTGTCAGGAAGTTTGGAGGGCCGTCGGCGAAGATTGCGAGTATCGCGTTTAGCCCCGATGGAAAATCGATTGCTACGTGCAACAAAGAAGGTGTGGCCCAACTGTGGTCCTTTCCCGAGGGACGCCAGCTGGCGAAGGCGCATTTCGATTCTCACAATCTTGATCAAGTAGGATTCAGTCCGAATGGAAAATATATTTTAGTCAGGGACGGGGTGGCACAGTGGGTGTGGCAACCTCACGCGCACCAGGTAACTCGGCTCGCCACACACGATCAAGGTGTCATGAAATGGAGTTTCAGCGACGATAGCAGCCTCATCTTCACCTACGACTTTGGGGATAAGACGTCCATCGAGCAAACAAAAGACGGCAAATTGGTATCGTCAATTTCCGGCGACGTCCTCGCGACGGCCGTGAACAACAAATACCTCATCGACTCAAATCTTTCATTATGGGAAACGTTTCGCAGTAAGCTGTTCTCGAAGACCATCGTTCCTCCTGACTTCCGAGCGATCGGTGTGAGATTATCGGGTGGTCAACTGACAGCTTTCAGCAGTGACGGGCGAATACTAACGCGTCCACTTGATGAATTCGGCCCGCTCGATGAAGTCATGGTCGTGGCCGCAAGACGCACCAAAGCGAACCAATAGAGTATGCCTTTGGTTTGGACGAGAAATAGGCAAGCAGGAGCAGGGGACAGGAGCAGGATTTGGTTTTTTCTGCTCCCGTACGCTGCCTTCTGCTCCTTCTTCTGTCTTGCGACGACGGTTTTCGCGAGCTCGGTCATTGCGAAAGATTGGCGCGGAATTGTACCGCTGAAGTCGACAC
>JBKPPU010000161.1:0-6888 GCA_046733695.1 Acidobacteriota bacterium | reverse complement strand
TCAAGAGGTAATCATCATGCAAGTGATAACATGCAAAATTACGGATTTAGTAGCGCGCGTATTCGGTTGTTGGCATGCGGAAATGAGCCGGCCGTTCTCGCGTGGGGGGCGCGCTTATCGGAAGTGTCTCAGTTGCGGAGCACAACGGTGCTTTAATCTCGGCAACTGGGAGATGCAGGGCAAATTTTTCTACAGTAATTAACCACAGGTTTGACACGGCTCGACTACGGGCTGAGCCGTGAAACCTGTGCGAACTTCTTGGTCTTATCGGAATAGATGTAACTGTCACGGGACTTCACCACCAAATTCGCTTCAGTCATTTTCACTTTAATCTGTCGTTGTTCACCGTCTTTCCCTGTCGTAGCTGGATAATAGCCAAGACTGTACTGGGTTCCGAGTTCTTCGGCGATCCATTTAAAGGCCTGATCGATGCCGAATAACGAATCGCCACTATAAAAGCGGCCCGCCGTTGCGTCGGCGAGAGCATGTAAATATCTGACGGCGCGCTTGTAATCTCCCGGCATTGCTCCTCCCGAGCCCGGGATTCCAGGACCAGGAAGCGGCAGACCGAGGATCGTCCCGTGACCCGGCATCGGAATTCCATTGGACATCACGCTGCCTTTGCCGGAGGTGTCGTAATCAACGGAATAGATTTGTGCGTCTGATTCGCGCGCCAGTCGCACGGTGCTTTCGTACGAGGCGCGATGGCTCGTTGTGTCAACGCCATCTGTGAAAAGAACCACAGCTTTTCGGCCCGGGATCGTTTTAAGTTGTTTTCTCAGGATGTCGTCGACGGCGTCGTAGAGACGTGTGCCTCCGCCGGTGCGGGTGTGACGAATGGCTCTGGTGATCTCGTCCCGATCTGACGTCGCCCTGCACTCTATCTCTATTCGATCATCAAAGGACATCACCATCACGCGGTCTACCGGTTTTAATTTGTCTACGAACTTGATTGCCGCATCCTGGATCTCCCGAAGGCGGGCTTCGGTGGAACCGCTGGTATCGATCAATAAGAGGACACTGAAAGGCGCGTCGGTCGTGGCAAAGTAAGCGATTTTTTGATTGACGCCATTCTCCTCAATGCGAAAGTTTTCGCGTTTGAGAAGAGGAACATAGTGGCCGTTCCGATCCATGACCGAGACCGGCACCATCACCAACGATGTATCAAACTTGATGGTGTCGCCTTCGACCGTTTCGCCATCAGGCCCTATCCGGGATTCGGTTAGCCCCTCGTCGGCGGACTTTACCGCCTCGGTCTTGGTTTCTTTTGGCTCGGTCTTGCGTCCCGACTGGGCATAAAGATTAAAAGGCAGCAAAGAGACACTCAAAAGCAGTAGCAGCGACAGTTTTGTCCTGGTCATAAGAGTCCTTGTCGTGGAAGTGACTGCATTGGGAGAGTGGTCTTTCGTATGTGGAGAATAGATGCGTTAGGGACAGTAAGGGTTTTCTCACGCAAAGACGCAAGAGGGACCTAAAGGCGCAAGAGTGATTTCTGCTGCTCGTCTGCGCCTTTGCGTCCTCTTTGCGCCTTTGCGTGAAAACTTCTTTGGGATATATTGCCGCGCACCTATGACCGATCAACCACTGACCGTCAAAGTCGAAGAAGCAAGAGCTAACGAAGGCCGAAACTTTTTAGGACATCCAATCGGACTCGTTCCGCTCTTTTTCACAGAACTCTGGGAACGCTTTAGTTATTACGGCATGCGCTCGATTCTCATTCTTTACCTGACGTCTACAGCGGCTCAGGGCGGCCTTGGTTTCGACGTCAAACAGGCCTCGGCAATTTATGGCTGGTACACGATGTCTGTTTACCTGACCGCCTTACCCGGCGGGTGGGTAGCTGATTATCTGACCGGGGCGCGTCTGGCCGTCTTGCTTGGCGGGATCGTCATCGCGTTGGGTCACTTTTCAATGGTATTCCATTCCACCAATTTGGTTTTTCTGGGAATGGGATTGATTGCCATCGGCACAGGCCTGCTGAAGCCGAATATCAGCGTGATGGTCGGTAAGCTCTATCGTCCAGGCGATATGCGGCGCGACAGTGGATTCTCGGTCTTCTACATGGGAATCAACATTGGTGCGCTGCTGGCTCCGCTAGCGGTCGGTTATCTGGCGAAGGGTGAAAGCTTCAAGTCATTTCTAACTTCGATTGGCCAGGATCCTGCAAAGAGCTGGCATTGGGGATTTGCAGCGGCGGGTGTGGGCATGGTCGTCGGACTTATTGTTTACCTCTTGAGCACTCGAACCCTCGCAGGTGTAGGAGACAAGGTTCCACGCCGGGTCAAAACTGCGACTGGTACCGAGCGGGCTCCTGCTCTGACGGCTGAGGAGTGGAAACGCATCGCCGCCATTCTCATTCTGTTTGTGTTCACAATGTTTTTTTGGGCTGCGTATGAGCAGAAAGGCGCAAGTCTGAATCTTTTCGCGGACAAAAACGTGCTTACAGAAATTGGCGGCAAGAGTTTTCCCGCACCATTTCTACAATCGCTGACACCTTTGTTTGTGATTCTGTTGACGCCATTGTTTTCGATCCTCTGGCTGTCGTTGAAAGATAGACAACCATCGAGTCCGGCGAAGTTCACACTCGGTTTATTGCTGATCGGTACAGCATATCTATTGATGATTCCCGCCGCGATCCTCACTGCTCAGGGACGTGTGAGTTTCTGGTGGCTGGTAGGATTGTACTTCCTCGAAGTTTGTGGTGAGTTGTGTTTGAGTCCGGTTGGATTGAGTATGGTGACAAAACTTGCTCCGGCGAGATTCGTTGGACTCATGATGGGTGCGTGGTTTTTGGCGACGTCGCTAGGAAACAAGCTGGCTGGTTATCTTTCCGGATTTTTCATCGCCAACGATCCGGTTCGATTGCGGAACCTCTATGGTGGAATCGCCTTTGGATTGTTGGGGGCGGCGACGCTGCTATTCGTCCTGCTGCCGTTTATTAAGAAGTTGATGGGCGACAGGGCCACTTAGACCAAAGATGTTCACGAAAGCGATCGTTCGAACGCCTGGCGCAACCTTCGCCACCGGATTAACAACTGTCGACCTCGGCGCGCCGGATCTTGAACGCGCGCTCGAACAACACGAAGTCTATTGTCAGACGCTCGAGTCATGCGGTCTCACACTGATACGGCTGACTCCAGACGAAGAACATCCCGACTCCACATTTGTCGAAGACACAGCAATCCTGACTGCTCGCGGCGCCGTGATCACGCGTCCCGGCGCACCCTCGCGTCTGGGTGAAACAAAAGATATTGCACCTTTAATTCGCGACTACTTCTCAAACATCCACACAATAGAAGAGCCGGGCACCGTCGACGGCGGCGACATCTGCGAAGCGGACGAACACTTCTTCATCGGTCTCTCGCTACGCACAAACGAGCACGGCGCTCAACAGCTCGCGGGGTTCCTCGAGTCGTTCGGCTATAGTTCGAGTTTGATAGACATCCGAGGTGTGAGTAATATTCTTCATCTGAAGAGTGGCATTGCATACCTTGGCAGCCGGCGGCTTGTCGTGATAGACGCGCTGAAAGGCGTCAAAGAGTTTGCCAGTTACGACCTTAATGGTCTGGACTCAAGCGAAGCGTATGCGGCAAACTGCCTCGTAATAAATGATAAAGTACTGATTGCGGATGGCTTTCCCGTAATAAAGCGCACACTTGAGCACATGGGTTATCAAACAATCGCTCTCGATATGTCGGAATTTCAAAAGATGGACGGCGGGCTCAGTTGTTTGTCATTGAGATTCTGAATCCACAGATTACACAGATTGGTCTGCGTAATCTGTGGATAAACACCGGAGGAGAAAATGACTGACGAAAAGTTTGATACAGCGGCTGCCGTTAAGCTTCTGAACCAGATCATGGAAGCAGAGCTGGCTGGTGTCGTTAGATACACGCATTACTCGTTGATGGTCTTCGGCCACAATCGGATCCCGATCGTGAGCTGGTTGCGTAACGAGGCCAGTACCTGTCTCGCGCATGCAAACGAAGCCGGCGAGCTGGTAACCCATTTTGGAGACCACCCATCACTCAAGATCGGCGCACTGCTGGAAACACACAAGCACGGTATCAACGACATTCTTATCGAATCTCTCGAGGCAGAACGAGCGGGACTCGCGCTTTACCGCGAATTGTACGAGCTCGTGAAGGATCGCTCAGTGTTGCTTGAAGACTACGCGCGCCGCATGATTGCCGAAGAGCAACTCCACGTCGGCGAAGTCAACAAGATGCTTCGGAAGCCAGGCGATATCGATCAGTTTAAAGCTTGAAAGTCCAGATTGACACACGAATCTCCACCAAACATTACACAACTACTTGCTGAGTGGCGCGAGGGCGACCAGTCCGCACTCGACGAGTTGTACCCGCTAGTCTATGACGAACTACACCGGCTCGCCCGCCGCTACATGAGTCGCGAGCGCAAAGGTCACACGCTCCAAACGACTGCACTCATAAACGAAGCTTACGTTCGTCTCGTCGGTCAAAAGAACGTGCACTGGGCCAATCGTTCACACTTCTTCGCGATCTCGGCGCAAATCATGCGACGCATTTTGATCGACCATGCGCGGCGTCACGCTTACGCGAAACGCGGCGGTGGCGCCCAACAAGTTTCACTCGAAGAAGCGGCAGTAGTTACTCCCGATCAAAGCGGGGAATTGCTCCGCCTCGACGAAGCACTCAAGAGTCTCGCCGAAATGGATCCGCGACGTAGCCAGGTAGTTGAGTTGAGATACTTTGGCGGCCTCAACAACGAAGAGATAGCCGGCGTGTTGAATGTTTCCGAGAACACCGTTACTCGCGATTGGAACATGGCGCGCGCCTGGCTCTATCAACAACTCGGCGGGAGCGCGGGGAATTGACGCCTGAACGCTGGCAACAAATAAGTCGCATATTCAATAAAGCAATCTCGCTCGATGGTGAAGAACGGACGGCGTTCGTGGCGGACGAGTGTGGCGTCGATCAGAATTTGCGATCTGAAGTTGAGAAACTGATCGCAGCCCACAGCAACGCAAGCGCTGAACAGTTCATTGGGGGAATCGCGGCGGAAAAAGCCGCTCCCTACCTGCTCGACGAGAACGATCTCGAACCACCGCCCAAGGCTCTCAACGATGGACAGCAATTCGGATCGTACGTAATCCTCGAAGCGCTCGGCGCAGGAGGGATGGGCGAAGTTTACCTGGCGCGAGACTCGCGATTAGGTCGAACTGTCGCTTTGAAGGTGCTCACGCCTGAGGTTTCTCGAGACGAGCGGCGCATGAAGCGCTTTCGACAGGAAGCAAAAGTTGCGTCTTCGTTGAACCAGCCAAACATTCTTACCATCTATGAATTTGGTGAAGTTGAAGGTTTGACGTTTCTGGCAACTGAATTGATCGATGGCGAAACTCTGCGCGACCATCTTCACGGAAACAAACTCAAACTCGGCGAGATACTCGATATCGGCATTCAGGTGTTAGCGGCGCTCGATGCCGCACACGAGGCGCGGATCGTGCATCGCGACATGAAACCTGAAAACGTCATGATTCGACATCGCGACCATGTCGTTAAAGTTCTGGACTTTGGGTTGGCGAAAGTCACCGAGAAGAAATCGTCTAAGAAAGACGAGGCCTCGGAAGCTGCGACTGCGTTTAAAACTGCGCCGGGAACGATTGTGGGGACAATCAACTATTTGTCGCCCGAGCAGGCGCGAGGCGATGCGGTCGACGAGCGCACCGACATCTGGTCCACCGGCGTCATGATGTATGAAATGATAGCCGGGACAATTCCGTTCACCGGTGCTACGACCAGTCACACGATCGTGCAGATCCTCGAAAAAGATCCGGTACCACTTTCAAAACTCGGAAACGTTCCACCGGAGTTGGAGCGCATCGTCGAGAAGGCACTGGTGAAGAGTCCGGACGAGCGCTATCAAACGGCGAAAGACATGCTGATTGATTTGCGCAGTTTGAAGAAGCGCATGGATATGGAAGTGGAAATCCAGCGAACGTCCCCAACAACGTCAATTGCGGCAATTGATACGCAGGAAGTTGCTTCCCAGTCGAAGACACGCGTGGTTGTGCTGGCGTTAATTGCGATGGCGATCGTGACGGCGGCGATCTTTGGAGTCAACAAGTGGCGTTCTTCGCGCGCGAGATCAGTCGCGCCCGCTACCGCTCCAGGGGCGGCGAGTGAACGAACATTGACGTACTGGATCACGGTGCAGAAGTTTCGAGACAAGAAGCCGTTTCAGGATCCTTTCACCATTCCGGGTGAAATGATTTTTGAAGAGGACTACCAGATACGACTCAGCTTTAGCAGTCCGCAATCCGGTCGCCTTTACATTTTGAACGAAGGACCAGCCGCAACCACCGCGCCTGAGTTCAACGTTGTGTTTCCGTCGCCAACAGCAAATAAAGGATCGTCGTCAATTTCCGCTGGACAAGTGACGCAGATTCCGGAAGAGTCGTGGCTGCAGTTCGACGCGCAGCAGGGGACAGAAAAACTGTGGCTGGTTTTCTCTGAAGACGTCGTTCCGGAGCTGGAATCGTTAAAGGAATTCGCGAGCCGCCAAACCCAGGGCCTCATCACCGATCCGGCTCGGAACAAGGTGGTCCAGGACTTCCTCAAGACACACGCCGAAGCTAAACCCGCAGTCGAAAAAGGCGAGCGGCTGACTACCCTGAAGTCCTCCGGCAAGCTGCTGGTCTATCCAATAAAACTCGAACATCACTGAATTAGTCGTTTCTGTAGACTGAGTAGTGGAGTATTAGTGTGTTGCAGCGGATTCACGCAGCGATCGGTTAGAGCGGGGGCAAGCCCCGCGTCCTGGGGTGTTGGTTTCTCAGGTGCGCCAAAGTGGACTGGAAATTGAATGAGAAAAAAAAAAAAAATAAAGAAGAGGGGGGTGCCCCCCCGG
>JBKPPU010000160.1:0-2763 GCA_046733695.1 Acidobacteriota bacterium | reverse complement strand
GGGCGGCCCTCCGTGGCCGCCGGGCGTGGAATCGATCTCTTTGTCAAATGCCTAATCGATTCTGTTGAAAAGAGATCGATTCGACGCCGGGCGGCCACGGAGGGTCGCCCCTACAGTACGTTCCGAGTATCAATAAGCGCTTCTGCGATCGCGTCCGAAATTGGAAGCCCAAGCTCGCGCTCGAGCATCCCCCATTCACCACTCGGATTAACTTCCAAAAACACATACTCACCCGCAGGCGTGCAAATCAAATCCACAGCGCCGAACGCAAGTCCAAGCTCCGACATCAATGTTCCCAGGCTGCTTTCAACTTCGCCAGGTACCTGGCCCACCTGCCAACGACACTCCTCGGGCGCAACACGACGCCAGTCAGTCTGCCCGCGCGAGGTCCCACTCGCATCAAGCGCACCTGCGAAAACCTGACCCGCCACCCACGCAACACGCAGCTCGCACGCCTTCGGAATCAACTCCTGGAACACCATCGGACAATGCCGAAGTGTCTCAGCCTCAACCAGATCTTCTTCACGCACACGATTCGTGTAAACAAAAGAATCAACCGCATCCATGCTGACCGAGATCGGACGAAGCAACTTCGCTACAGTCTCGCCATCGGTCTCTGCAAAGAACTGTCGAGCTGCTGACGCGTCATTCGTAACGAGCGTACGCGGCACGCGCAGTCCGGCGCGCGCGGCCAGCCGGAGTTGTCGCTGCTTGTTCTCGGCGGCGCGTTGGCGCTGAAGATCGTTCACCCAACGCGCGTCATTGAGCGCGTCGAGAAAACCATCGAGCGCGGCCATCGACTCGCTTACACACATTGCCCGATAGCGATCATCAAGGTCGTGAGCCATGCGCGGCGGCCAGAGCTTGCGTGCCCAAACGGCGCGTACCTCGGCGGCAGAAATCTGCTCTCCCGTTTCAGTAAAGAAGTATTCGTCACCCGCGCGGCCCACGAGTTTAATTGACGTTGGAAAAAGATCTGTGTTGAAGCGGATCGGACGGATGCCGCGGCGTGCAAGAGCCTGTGAAACAAGATCGATAGTGTAGAAATCGCCACTATGCGTCAGCAGTAGAACGGCATCGCGAGTTGCAGTTGAGGGCATGAGTAATCAAAATGTGCGGCCCGCGCGTGAACGTGGACCGCGGTCGTCGAAACAGCTTTTTATTTATTGCTGTGGACCGTTGTTGTTTGATACGAACGCAATTCGTTGATCCCACTCGTCCCGATCGGACGGGTACTTGAGCGTCTGTTGCGGAATTTCGAAACGATCCTGACCTTCGAGGAAGCGAGCGAAGAACGGCACGCTCTGGTCAGAAGCTTCGGGGTTGCAGATTTCAGTCTTGTCTCTCATCGAGTGATCTCCTGTAAGGGCTGGTTGAGTTATGGGAGGGTGACAAATATCTTACGACACCTGCGATCTACTGAAAATACTTTCGATACTCCGCAGGTTCTATTAATTCTTAACGCGTAAGAATCATGGAGATCGGACCATAGTTTCTAAGCGCTCCATGCATTGGAGGTGTAAGTGATGCAAAAGGTGCGGCCCTCACATATTGCTGAACGAGGGCCGCGACCGTCTTAACGGGCTTCTATGAACTCAATTGGCTGATCGTCCTCATCACGATCGGACGGATACTTGAGTGTGATGAAGGAATCCTTTGAGGTGTCCTGGCCTTCGAGGAAACGCGCGAAGAACGGCCGGCTCTGCTCGGAAGTGTCTGGAGTGCAGATTTCAGTCTTATCTCTCATCGAGTAAATCTCCTTTAAGGTTGACCTGATTTTGCGAGGTAAGGCTTTCGAACGCCACCTATGATGCAGTGAGAACGCTTTGGGATACTTCGAGGTTTCGATTAATTCTTGCAGGGCAAACGCATCAACAAAATCGTGGAAATTGGACCATATTTTTGAAGAGTCTCACAAACTGTGACCGGTTCAGTTCCGCATCAGTGCTTCTGTGTAAATTGTGGACTAGCTAGCCGATGGTGGGCGGCCTATTTATTCCTAAAATATCCCTAACGACCACTGGATTGGTGTATAAAACAGTTCTTTTATGTTTCCACCTGTGAGTACATCGTAGCCGTCGATAACAATTGTCCCAATAATAAATATCAGAACATAAGTGGTGATCCGGAGTGTGCGACGTTGCATCATTGCCGTAGTGTATTACTCACGTGGCGCACACCGCAATCTCAAACTTCCAATCAGACCATCTGTGTAATCTGTGGACCAGCCGAGTGGTGGGACATATGAAAGCTGTAATTGCCGGCGTCAGTGAGCAGCCCGGCCAATACAAGCCTGTTCTTGTATTACCAGACGCCGCTTGATGAATGCTTCGCGTAACCAAACTACTACCCGCTCATCCGTCGATGCTTTTGATCAGTTTATTCTCCTGACACCGTTTAATGAGTGATTTAAGCGCAAACACAAAATCGCGCGTTTGCGTCAACGTGACTTCACGTCGCCCAGGGTTATCGTGACTTAGAAAATTGAGTAAGGCGTCAGACCCAAAGACTCGTCCCACGTCACGTTTTACGTCACCATCATCCTGGTTCTCTTTGATTAGTTGTGCCAGGATCTTATGGTCGATACCGGCATGATAGAAGTCTCCAGCTGTGTAGCGGCCTTCATAGTTGTACTTAACCTTCAATTCCATCTTTGCAGCTACTCGCTTCAGAAAATCCTCAAATACGAGACGTAATGGACCTCCGAGCTCTCGGTATGAATCTTCTATAAGATTAGCGTCTATAAACTCCCATGTACTCTGG
>JBKPPU010000159.1:0-8950 GCA_046733695.1 Acidobacteriota bacterium | reverse complement strand
GGTCACAAGACTGCACGAAGAATTCTTTGCCACAAAAACCCACAAGAAAGAAGCGTAGCCACAAAAAGGCACATAAAGCACAAAAAGAAGAATGAATCTTTTCGGTTTAACCAGGGAGTTGATCGACATTCCGTCCGTTACCGGTGAAGAGCAGGCGGTGGGCCAATATCTTTCGGGCTATCTCGAGCGGCTGGGCTATCGTATTGAGAAACAGGAGATCGGTTCGGGGCGTTTCAATGTGCTTGCCACTACTGAATCGTCGCCGCGCATTGTGTTCTCGACGCATATGGACACGGTGCCGCCGTTCATCGCCGCGAGTGAAGATGATGAGTTTATCTATGGCCGTGGATCGTGTGATGCGAAAGGAATCATCGCGGCCCAGATCTTTGCAGCAGAACAGTTACGCGGTGGCGGTGTGAATGAGATCGGATTGCTGTTTACTGTTGACGAAGAGCTTAGCAGTCATGGTGCACAGGCAGCAAACAAGCACTCGCTGGCGCCCGAGTGTCGATTCCTGATAAATGGCGAGCCGACGGATAGTCGTTTGGCTACCGGCACGAAGGGCTCCGTGCGTGTGTTCATCACGACTGAAGGACGCGCGGCTCATTCTGCGTATCCCGAGGCCGGCGAGTCAGCGATCGAAAAACTACTTGATATCCTGCAGGACATTCGGAATCGTCATTGGCCCGAAGACAGCTTCTTTGGTACGACGACATGCAACATCGGGGTGCTCAGTGGTGGTACACGACCGAACGTGATTGCCGATCATGCTCGCGCTGAATTGCAAATTCGGTTGGGGATCGATATAGAGCACGTCAAAAGAGTTCTGGAAGATGCCGTCGGGACGCGCGGGCAGCTCGAATATGCGTCGGCGCACAATCCGGTGCGGTTGTTTTCTGTTCCCGGGTTTGACGAATGCGTGGTGCGTTTCACGACTGACGTCCCATATTTGTCGCAGTGGGGGAAGCCGCTGTTGCTTGGGCCAGGATCGATCCTGGATGCGCATACCGATCATGAAAAGATTTCGAAACGTGAGCTTGAGGAATCTATTCAGCTATATGTGAGGCTGGCGACTAAGTTGGCCACGGATGAACGCGGATGAAGATTGCGCTGATTGGATATGGGGTGATGGGGCAGTTGGTTGCTGCTGAGGCGCGGAAGGCCGGCGACGAGATCGGCGCTGTGTTTACGAGTAAAGATAGTGTGTTGGTGGAGAAGCTTCAGGGACACGATGTTGCTGTTGATTTTTCTGTCGGCGAGGCGGTGCTTAAAAATGTTGAAGGTTGTGCGCGGGCGAAGGTGCCGCTCGTCGAAGGCACAACCGGTTGGAAACAGCATGAGTCTGCGGCGAAACAGATTATGGCCGAGCATTCCGGCGCGATGGTCTATGGCGCAAACTTTTCGATCGGCGTAAATGTTTTCTACCGCATCGTGAAACACGCCGCGTCGCTCTTTGCCGCGGTTGAAGGATACGCGCCGTTCATCGAGGAATCGCATCACAATCGCAAACGTGATGCGCCGTCAGGCACGGCTCTAAAATTGCGCGACTTGATGTCTGAACATCTTGGTCCAGACATCCCGACATCGTCGACGCGCGCAGGTTATATTCCGGGTACGCATCGAGTAGGTTTCGATTCTGAAGCAGATCAGGTGTTGTTAACTCACACGGCTCGCTCGCGACAGGGTTTTGCGAGCGGTGCAGTGCTTGCCGCCCATTGGATCGCCGGCCGAACAGGTGTGTTTGAGTTCGGAGAGGTGATAGAAAAAATTATTGCCGATTGCCGATTGCCAATTGCCGATTGAAAGCACGTATTTCCTAAATTGGAAATCGACAATTGGCAATCGGCAATTTGAGGGAGGTCACCATGACATTACAACTCGACTGGCTTCGTGGATGTGCTACGGCTCTCGTCACACCTTTTGCCGGTGATGGTTCGGTTGACGAGACACGTTTGCGCGCGCTTATTGAATATCAGGTTGCGGGTGGAGTGCGAGTGCTGGTGCCGTGTGGCACCACCGGTGAAAGCGTCACGATGACTGAAGAAGAAAATAGCCTCGTCATCAGCACGACTGTTGAGTTATCTCGCGGACGCGCCAAAGTGATTGCGGGAACCGGCAGCAACTCGACGGCAGTCACGATTCGACGTTCACAAGCGGCGCGTGAACTGGGCGTCGACGGCGTGCTGACAGTTGCGCCTTATTACAACAAACCGACACAGGAAGGATTGTATGCACATTTCCGCGCAATCGCTGAATCAGTCAGCGGACTGCCGGTCGTGATCTACAACGTTCCCGGACGCACATCGTCCAACATTGCCGCTGAGACAACCTTGCGACTTGCTCGCGACGTTGAAAACATCGTGGCGGTTAAAGAGGCATCGGGCAATCTGTCGCAGATTATGGAGATCCTGCGTGGCCGCCCGAACGGGTTTCGCGTGATTTCCGGCGATGATTCGTTAACTTTGGCGTTGATTGCCCTGGGAGGCGACGGCCTCATCTCTGTTGCTTCGAACGAGATTCCGGGAATGATGTCGCAACTCAACGATCTCGCGCTCGCGGGGCGGTGGGATGAAGCACGCGCGCTGCATTATCGTCTGCTGCCCCTGATGGAAGGAAACTTTATCGAATCGAGTCCTGGTCCAGTTAAAGCGGCGATGGCGTTGATGGGATTGCTGGAAGAGAATCTGCGTCTGCCGCTGGTGCCGGTGCAGGAAAAGACGCGCAATCGCATGCGTGAACTGCTTGTCGAACTCGGGCTACTGAAGGAAACGTCGCATGCAGTTGCGTGAACAGATTGAGGCGCTGGCGGCGCGTGAGAGCTTTCCGTATTCCCGAAAAGACAGGATTGTTTTTGAGGAGTTCAAGCAGGCGCTCAATCGCGGCGAAGTGCGTGCGGCGGAAAAGAGTGCGGACGGTAAGTGGGTCGTAAACTCCTGGGTGAAGCAGGGATTGCTTCTCGGCTTTCGTATGGGTGTAATCTCCGATGTGTCCACCGGCGACAACTTTAAATTCTTCGACAAAGATACCTATCCCATGCGTCCGACGGCGATCGAAGACAATGTTCGTATTGTTCCCGGTGGTTCGACGATCAGAGACGGTGCCTACATCGCGCCGGGTGTCGTTTGTATGCCGCCGATGTTTGTGAATGCCGGTGCATATGTCGACGCTGGGACTATGATAGACAGCCACGCGCTCGTCGGCTCGTGTGCACAGATTGGTCGCCGTGTTCACATCTCCGCAGCCGCACAGATTGGTGGTGTGCTCGAGCCGGTGGGTGCGGTGCCGGTGATTATCGAAGATGATGTGCTTGTCGGTGGTAACTGTGGAGTTTATGAAGGTGCAATCGTGCGCGAGCGCGCGGTGTTGGCTTCCGGGACGATACTGACGGGGTCGACGCCGGTTTACGATCTTGTGCGCGGTGAGATTTATCAACGAACGGCGGATGGTCCGCTCGAGATTCCTGTGGGCGCGGTTGTTGTTCCCGGTGCGCGTGCGGTGACGAATGAGCGTGGACGCGCGTGGGGCCTCTCGCTCTATGCGGCAATCATCGTTAAATATCGCGACGAAAAGACCGACACCGCCGTGCGCCTCGAGGATTACCTGCGCTGACGTGCAACGACGCCAAATGAATTTTACACCGCCGAAACGTTTGCAGGGGATTGAGAAGAGCGTTATTCGCCAGGTGTTTGATCGCGCTCGACCGGGCAGCATCAATCTTGGTTTGGGTGAGCCTGATCTACCCACGCCCGATCTCATCCGCAGAGCAGCCGTCAAAGCCATCGTGGAGGAACAGAACGGCTACACATCGCACGCGGGTCTCCCGGCATTGCGTGAGAAAGTTGCGAGTGAGTATTCGTACCTTGAAGGCAGACCGGAACGCGTCGTCATCACCGCTGGTTCGCAGGAGGCGCTCTATCTCGCATTGCTCGCGCTTGTGGACGATGGCGACGAAGTATTGCTTCCGAATCCCGGCTTCGTCGCTTATCCGACGATCGTGCGTATGGCCGGCGGCACTTCGACCTTTTATCGCTTGCCGCGTGAAAACGGCTTTGCTTTCAACCGCGATGAGTTTCGACGCGCGTTGACGCCACGCACCAAGGTGGTCGTTTGTATCAGCCCGTCGAACCCGACCGGTCGTGTTTTCTCGAACGACGATCTGGCAAGCATCGCTGATGCGGTCCGCGATCATGGGTGCTATTTGATCAGCGACGAAATCTATCGCGAACTTTATTACACAGCTCAGGGACCCGAGACGTTATCAACATTCTACGACCGCACGATCGTTATCAGCGGGCTCTCGAAGTCGATGAGTATGACGGGTTGGCGCCTCGGCTGGTTGTGTGGAGACGAAGCGGTCGTCCAGGCAGCGCTGGTGCTTCACGGTTACGTGACGACGTGTGCTTCGGCGGTATCACAGAAAGCGTCGTTAGTGGCATGGACCGATGAGGCCGAAGCAGCGCGAGCCGGTTTTCGCGAGACGTTTCGTGCGCGACGCGATCATCTTTTGCGCTTGATTGAATCTGAGTTGGGATTGCGGGCTGTGACGCCTGAAGGCGCCTTTTATACGATGCTGGACGTCACTAAATACGGACCGTCGATGCGCGTCGCGGAAGCGTTGTTGAATGAAAAGGTAATTACAGTTCCGGGTGCGGCGTTTGGCAGTGAAAGCGAAGGTTTCCTGCGCGTCTCGTTTTGCGCAGATCAAGAAACGTTGACTGAAGGAGTTCAGAGAATCAAACGAGGATTAAGAGAGGTTGTAAGCGATGAATAAGAAGTTTCGAGTCGGAATTCTTGGCGCGACGGGAACGGTGGGCCAGCGGTTTATTCAACTGCTCGAGAATCATCCGCAGTTTGAAGTCACCGCCGTTGCGGCGTCTGATCGTTCGCAGGGAAAAGCGTATGGCGATGCGTGTTCGTGGCGTTTGCAGGGCGAGATGCCGGAGCGTGTTCGCTCGTTGCAGGTGCAGGCGCCGGCGCCGCCGCTCGAGTGCGACCTCGTCTTTTCCTCATTGCCGGGTGACATCGCGCGCGAAACGGAAGACAGTTTTGCTGCTGCCGGCTATCCCGTCATTACGAACTCGTCAGCGTTTCGCATGGATGAAGATGTGCCGTTGCTGATTCCCGAAGTCAACCACCAGCATCTCAATCTGCTCGCACGACAGCGCCAGCGTTACACATCAGGCGGGTTCATCGTCACGAATCCGAATTGTTCAGCGGTCGCGCTGGCGCTTGCTTTAGCTCCGTTGCACGCGGCGTTCGGTATCTCCGCAGCGATGGCAACGACGTTACAGGCACTTTCAGGCGCCGGATATCCGGGTGTTCCTTCACTAGACATTCTCGATAATGTCTTACCATACATCGGCGGTGAGGAAGAGAAGATGGAAGCGGAGACCCAAAAGATCCTGGGCCGCTACGTCGATGCACGGATTCAGCCGGCGCCGATGGCCGTGAGCGCTCAGTGTCACCGCGTGAATGTTGCTGACGGTCACATGGTTGCCGTACGCGTGAAGTTATCGCGCCAGGCAGAGTTGAATGATCTGCGTGATGCGTTGGCATCATTTCATTCGTTGCCGCAGGAACTTGGGTTACATTCGGCGCCGCGTTTTCCGATCGTCGTTCGCGATGAAGTGGATCGTCCGCAACCGAAGCTCGATCGCGATGCGGGAAATGGAATGACAGTCACGGTTGGACGGCTTCTCCCGGACGCGGTGCTCGATTACCGGTTTGTGGCGTTGGGCCACAATACGATACGTGGTGCGGCTGGCGCGGCGATACTCAACGCTGAGTTGTTAATTGCGTTGGGACATTTGACAGGATGAACAAAATAAAAACCTCTATGAGCAGACTCGCAGGAGTTCTTGCGTTCTTACTTGTTTTCAGTTTCTCAGCCGCGGCCCAGTCACTTGACGATCAAGTGAAGCCGATCGTTGCGGGTTTCAAGGGCAAGGTCAGTCTCTTTGCCAAGAATCTCGACACCGGCGATACGTACGCAGTGAATCCCGACGAGCGCGTGCGCACCGCGAGCACGATCAAGATTGCGGTCATGATCGAGGCCTTTGCGCGTGTGAATGAAGGGAAGGCAAAGTGGACAGACGAAGTAGTACTGACAAAGGAGAAGAAGGTCTCAGGATCAGGCATCCTCAATGAACTTTCAGATGGGTTGCGACTGACGCTGCGCGATGCCGTCAATCTCATGATGATCCTCAGTGACAACACGGCAACGAATCTCGTGCTTGACGTGTTGACGACCGATGCCGTGAACGCGCGCATGGAATCGCTGGGTTTCAAGCAGATCAAGATCATGCGAAAGGTCGGCAGCGGAGGCGAAAGCGCAGCCGGCAAAGATCCGGAAAACAAAAAATACGGGCTCGGCATGGCGACACCGCGTGAGATGGTGCTCGTGATGGAGAAACTCGAGCGCGGCGAGATCATCAGTTCCGCAGTCTCAAAAGAGATGATCGATTTGATGAAACGCGAGCAGGGACGCAACGCGATTGGACGATCGCTTTGGAATGTTCCGATGGCGAGCAAGTACGGCGCCCTCGATCGTCTCCGCAGTGCGATCGGAATTCTCTACACGCCAAAAGGAAGAATCGCGATGGCGATCTCCTGCGACGACATGCCGGAAACGATGTGGTCAGTCGATAATCCCGCCTATCTATTGATGTCGCGGCTATCCGAAGTAATCGCCGACGGACTGGGTAGAAAGTAACAACTCGTACGAAATTTCGTTCACCGGACGAGTTCACAGATCGCCGGCGCTTCACTGAACATCCAAAAATCCAGACAGCCTTTCCGAAAAATTTGGATTTGCCCGCAAAACTTGTAGTAGAATCCAACACATCGCGTTCTACATCTCTGGAATGGTTTCTGCAAGGTCACGATCACAATCGAAACGTGGTCCAGATTTCGTTAGCAGGTCATCCAGGCCCGATCCACGTTCATCCAAAAATTCGGATTACGTTCTCCAGCTCGTATTGCTAAAAATCTTCATGGAGGATTCAATGAACACACTCAGGCTTTCTCTCCAAAGAGTGTTCGTTGTCTTCAGCGCGCTAGCCCTGGCGCTGCTGACTGCGAGCATTGCAATTGCCCAGGCCGGCTCGTCGACAGTGCGAGGTATTGTTACTGACTTACAGGGACGTGCGGTTTCCGGCGCTACAGTTACGATTTCGAATGCGCAGAAGAATTATACGCGTACCCAATCCACCAATACCGACGGTGCCTATATCTTCACGGCAATTCCCCCGGGAACTTACCGGCTCGATGTAGAAGCTACCGGTTTTAAAAAGGCGTCAGTGTCAGATTATCAAGCCTTAATCGACACCCCCGGCACTTATGACGTCCAGTTGGAAGTTGGCAACATCTCCGAAACCGTCAGCGTGGTCGCCGGCGCGGATGCACCTATCAATTCCAGTGACGCGACTATCGGCAACACCTTTGAATCACGTCGCATCGTTGAGCTGCCGCTGAATGCGAATAACGTCGTCGGACTGCTTTCGCTACAACCGGGGGTAACACGCGCCGGTTACGTAAACGGCGGCCGAGCTGATCAGGCAAACATCACGCTCGACGGTGTTGACGTTAATGAACAGCAGAGCGGTTTGGACGTCGTTACCAATCAGGCGTTTTCCAGCGTCATTCGTGTTATCCGCGACTCGACGCAGGAGTTTCGCGTAACCACAACCAACCCTAATGCCGACACCGGTCGCTCTTCAGGCGCACAGGTCTCATTGGCGACCAGGTCCGGCTCCAACGATTGGCACGGCTCGCTGTTTTACTTTCATCGAAACACAGTAACGACCGCTAACGACTTCTTTAATAACGCTGCAGGTCGCTTCACCCCAACGGATCCATTGGTTCTTTCCGGTTCTGCGAAGGTTGGCGATGCGCGAGCGCCACGACCCCCACTACTCAGGAACTTCTTTGGCGGCTCTGTCGGAGGACCCATCAAACACGATCGGGCTTTCGCCTTCTTCGCCTATGAAGGGCTGCGCGAATCCACGTCAACCCCTGGGGTGCAGGTTGTGCCATTACCGCACATTGCCCAGGGCATTATCCGGTATAAAACTGCAAACGGCGCCAGCGACCCTTCGTGTCCAGCTGGTACTCCTGCCGGATTCAACTGTTTGACTCCGTCCCAAATCAACCAGGCTTACGTCAACGCGAACGGAATTACTCCCGGCGTTAGCCAACCGGCTTTGGACTTTCTCAAAGACATCGCAAGGCGTTTTCCGGCTAACGACACAATCACTGCCGGCGATGGTGTCAACACAGGCGGCTATCGTTTTAACGCAGCTACGCCGAGCACGCTGGACAGTTATGTTCTTAAACTCGATTTCAACCTGACTAACAGTCAAACCCTTTTTGTTCGCGGTAACTACCAGGACGACAACATAGGGCTTGCGCCAATTTTGCCTGGCTTCCAGGCACCTTCGATTTGGTATCACCCGAAGGGCTATGCGGCTGGTCACTCCTGGACCATTTCGAACACCAAGGTCAACCGCTTCACCTATGGTTTGACTCGTGCTGCATTCACGAGGCAAGGTGATCAAACTGGAAACCAGCTTTCGTTCCGCTTCATCTTCGCCCCCGCATTGACCTCGTCGCTCACGCGCGTGACACCCGTTCACAACTTTGTTGATGACTTCACCTGGGTGAAAGAAAATCACACGTTGCAGTTTGGCGGCAACGTACGCTTGATACAGAACACCAGGCAGTCGTTTGGAAGTGCATTCGACTCTTTGACGACTAACCCGTCGGGCTACGCGGCTTCGGCGGCTGTGCTGACTTCCGCAGGTGCGGATGCTTCAGGAGGAGCAATCTTTCCAAACGTTGCCGGTAATTCATTAACGCCGCTGCGCAACATTCTTTCCGCAGTTATTGGTCGTTTTTCTCAATACACTGCGAACTTCCTTTACGATCAGGATGGCAAGATACTGCCGACTGG
>JBKPPU010000158.1:0-9402 GCA_046733695.1 Acidobacteriota bacterium | reverse complement strand
CCCCTTATACGTGTTGTTTTTGTGGCGTTAGCTCCATGATGGTTGAGATTTGGGGCTTCGAGTGGTACAAGATCAGGGTTCCCTCCTTGTTGCCTCCTTGTTTAGTTGTCAAAAACCCCCGTATATGAGTTAGCCAGAGCGCAACCCACCTACAGGTGCGCAGGAACGAGCATGGGAGGAAGGAACTATGGTTAAGAAGACGTTGTTGTTGACAATGCTGGGTATTTCCCTGGCAATCAGCAGCTTTTGGGTACTGAGAGCCCAGGATCCCACAACACCAAAACCCGAAACAACGAAGATGAAGCCGCAAACACCGGCTACTGCGACCTCGCAGGTTGATCTTTCAGGCACCTACGCGGGTACTTTCAACTGTGAGGACGCTGGTCTCGTTGGCGACACCACCCTCACCATAACTGGAAACGAATTCACAACGTCAGACGGCAGAACTGGGCGGATCATAGCGTCGAAGTCGAGCGGCTATACCGCAGTTGCTCTTCAAATCAACGCCGCGGATCCAGGCGCAGCAGCTACGTCGAAGGTTATTTCGTTTCGCGGTAAGAAAAGCGGTAACAAGTTGACGCTGACTCCGGTGACGGGGTCGACGACAAAATGCACTTTCATGCCGTCAAAGAGCGTAGCGAGAACGACGACTAAGAAAGGTACACCAGCGGCAACAGGAACAGAGGTTGCAAACCCGACCGCAATGCCGGCCCAAACTCCGTCGCCGAGTCCTCAGGCGAGCCCGAGTCCCGAGCCAACTCCCGAACCGGTCCCGAGTCCGAGTCCGGGGGCGAGCCCAACGCCAAGTGGAACTCCGAGACCGAGACCAACTCCGGCACCGAGCCCGACACCTGGTGAACCGACACCCACTCCGACGCCGAGTCCGAGTCCAAGCCCAAGTCCTGGCCCACGCATCGGCTAAGTCAGGGCTACAAAAACAAAAGTCACAAAAGGTTGAGCCGAAGGGTTCAGCTTTTGTGACATTTGTGCCTTTTTGTGGCATCTTCCATCCAGATGAAACAAAAGATACGCATTGCAGCGGGACAAGGCTTTTGGGGAGATCTCCCGGACGCACCGGTGCGCCAGGTTGAAGGCGGACCAATCGACTATCTGATGCTCGACTATCTTGCGGAAGTAACGATGTCGATCATGCAGAAACAGAAGGCGCGCGATCCAAATGCGGGTTATGCAAAAGATTTCGTGCCTCTGATGCGCAGGATACTGCCGGCCTGTGTCGAGCGGGGAATCAAAGTCACGGCGAATGCAGGTGGAGTCAATGTCCGTGGCTGCGCCGATGCCGTAATCCAGGTTGCGCAGGAGCTTGGATTGGCGGGCAAGGTCCGTATCGGAGTCGTTACCGGCGACGACATCATGTCGCGACTCGATGAACTACTCGCGCGTGGTATCGAGTTGCGCAACATGGACACGGATGAGCCGTTGTCGACGGTGCGCGACCGAATCCAGAGTGCGAATGCCTACCTCGGCGCCGCGCCGATTGTTGAGGCGTTGAATCAGGGTTCGCAGATCGTGATTACGGGTCGAGCCACAGACACGGGGTTAACGCTCGCACCGCTGATTCACGAGTTCGGATGGGCCGCCGACGACTGGAATCGTCTTGCAGCGGGAACAATCGCGGGTCACATCATTGAGTGTGGTGCGCAGGCATCGGGTGGAAACTGCCAGTACGAGTGGCGCAGCATTCCGAATCTCGCCGATGTCGGATTCCCGATTGTGGAGGCTTCCTCTGACGGAAGTTTTGTTATCACGAAACACGAACGAACCGGCGGCTGGATCATCATTCCTTCTATTAAGGAGCAACTCGTCTACGAGATGGGTGATCCCCACGAGTACATCACACCCGATTGCGTCGCTGATTTCACGACGATTCGACTGGAGTACGAAGGCCGAGATCGGGTTCGCGTCTTCGGTATCGAAGGAAGACCGGCGACTGAGTTTCTCAAAGTCTCAATCAGTTATTCGGCCGGCTTCAAAGCGGTGGGAACGTTGGTCTATGCCTGGCCCGATGCTTACGACAAAGCGCAGGCTGCGGATCGAATTCTGCGCGCGCGACTTGACCGGCTGGGGCTGAAGTTTGAGCAGGTGTTGACGGAGTTTGTGGGGGTTAGTGCGACGCATGGACCGCTCGCGGGAAGACCGATCCCGGACATTCCTGAAGTGCAACTGCGTGTCGGTGTTCGCGGGCAGGAGCGGAGCGCCGTGGAACGATTCACTAAGGAGATTGCGCCACTGATCCTCACTGGCCCGCCGGCAGTCACTGGCTTCGCGGGTGGGCGTCCGAAAGTCGAGGAGATCGTTGCTTACTGGCCCGCTCTGATTCCAAAAGAAGAAATTACACCCAAGGTTGAGGTGCTTGATACGTGAAAGTACAACTGGTAAGACTGGCTCACGCGCGTTCGGGTGATAAAGGCGACACTGCGAACGTCGGGTTGATTGCCCTCAGCGATGAGTTGTATCCGATTCTCGTCCGCGAGGTTACGGCTGAGCGTGTGAAGCAACATTTCAAAGGCGTCTGCCATGGCGACGTCGAACGGTTTGAGTTGCCGAATCTCGGCGCGTTGAATTTTCTGTTACACGAAAGTCTGGGCGGTGGTGGCACTTTGTCGCTGATGACTGACGCGCAGGGCAAGACTTTTTCGACAGCACTGCTGCGGATGGAGGTTGAGGTCACAGAGCAGGAGGCTGCGGATCTGCACGGATGAGTACGGATGTTGTCCTCTACTCGGTCGAAGGTTCAGTTGCGCGTGTCACGCTCAACCGGCCGGAAAAACGGAATGCACTCAACGATGCTGTTATTGCCGGATTGAAGCAGGCACTCAGGAGTGTGGCGGCCAACAAGGACGTTAGAGTCGTTGTGATCTCGGGAGCAGGGAAGGATTTCTGCTCGGGTGCAGATCTATCGGCGCTCCAGAAGATTGCCGGCGCTTCCGTTGCCGAAAACTCTGAAGACGCGCGCTCGCTGTTGGATCTGTTTTTGTTGATACGACAAGTGCAGGTTCCCGTCGTGGCTGCTGTAACAGGAAGAGCGCTCGCGGGCGGCTGCGGTTTGGCCACTGCCTGCGATCTTGTCCTCGCGTCCGGTTCTGCCCGTTTCGGATACCCGGAAGTAAAGATCGGATTCGTTCCAGCGATGGTCATGGCTATCTTAAGGCGTAATGTCTCGGAAAAACGTGCGTTCGAATTGATCACGCGCGGAGCCGAGATAAGTGCCGATCAGGCGCGGGAGTTTGGGCTTGTGAATCAGGTGTTTGCGGATGAGAGTTTCGAAGCGGATGTAAAAAGTTATGTGAGCGAGTTTGAGAAAATGAGTGCATCGGCGATGGGGCTCACGAAAACTCTGCTCTATCAGATGGATGGGCTCGCGTTTCCCGAAGCACTCGAAACCGGCGCCGACGTCAACGTCATCGCCAGACTCACCGACGACTGCCAGCAAAGCATCGCGAAATTCCTTAAGCGGGCGTGAAGTTTGAGACATTAGTAGACAGGATTTACAAGATGTTTCAGGATTGAATTTGTTAATCCTGAAACATCTTGTAAATCCTGTCTAACTACTCTTCGAACTAAGCGCTTAATAAGCATTCAAAAAACGGAGAATGATCCACAAATTCGTATGTTGGTGATTGCAGAACTCCGACAATGGAAAAGTTCGAATCCCATTTCGTTCTTCTTAGTTCCTTTATTCTCGTGGCTTTACGTTGGCTTGGAGAAACTTGACGATGTCTTCGGTTGAGGTGCCCGGCAGAAAAATTTCGGCCACTCCTTGCTGCTTAAGCTTGGGCAGATCCTCTTGAGGAACGATACCACCGACCAGGACCAGAACGTTGTCCATGCCTTTCTCGCGGAGCAACTGAACAATGCGTGGGCACAGAGTGTTGTGTGCGCCACTCAATATTGAAACACCGACCGCGTCGACGTCTTCCTGAAGAGCCGCAGCGGCGATCATCTCCGGTGTTTGTCGCAAACCGGTATAGATCACTTCCATCCCGGCGTCGCGGAGGGCACGAGCAATAACTTTGGCGCCACGGTCATGACCATCGAGTCCGGGCTTTGCGACAAGAACTCTAATCTTTCGACTGGACATAGGTGCGGGTCAAAAAGCGGGCTCTTCGTAAACTCCGTAGACGTCCCTGAGTGCTGAGCAGATCTCACCAAGCGTGGCGTACGCTCTTACTGCCTCGATCGTCGCGGGCATCGTGTTCTCGTTCTTCCGGGCCGCAACTCTGAGTTGATCGAGAGTGTTTGCAACGGCGCCGTCGTCGCGGTGTGTACGCGTTTTCTCGAGGCGTTCCACCTGATGCGTGCGAACTGATTCGTCGATCACGAGGATCGGAACCTCGGAGGGCTCGTCGGTCATCGTGTATTTATTCACACCGACAATAACCTGCTCGCCTCGTTCCACGGCCTTTTGATATTGATAGGCGGAATCCTGGATCTCACGTTGTGGAAATCCTTTTTCGATTGACGAAACCATTCCGCCCATCGCGTCGATCTTGCGGAAGTACTCGAGAGCTTCCTGTTCCATCTTTTCGGTCAGTGACTCGAGAAAGTACGAGCCACCGAGAGGATCTACCGTGTTTGCGACGCCGGTTTCTTCCGCAATGATTTGTTGCGTGCGAAGTGCGATGAGTGCGGCGCGATCCGTTGGGAGCGCCAAGGCTTCGTCGTAGGCGTCAGTGTGCAAACTGTTGGTGCCGCCGAGAACGCCGGCGAGCGCCTGGATGGCAACGCGCACGATATTGTTTAGCGGCTGTTGCACCGTCAACGAGACGCCGGCGGTTTGCGTGTGGAAACGCAGTTGCAACGTGCGCGCATGATTACTGCCAAAACGTCGCTTCATCTCACGGGCCCAGATGCGACGGGCGGCCCGGTACTTCGCGATCTCTTCAAAGAAATCGTTGTGCGCGTTAAAGAAGAAGGACATGCGGGGGACAAACTGGTCCACGTCCAAACCGGCTTCGACACCCCACGCCACGTACTCGATTCCATCGCGTAACGTAAAAGCGAGCTCCTGCACTGCCGTCGCGCCCGCTTCACGGATGTGATAGCCGCTAACTGAAACCGGGTTATAGCGAGGCACATGCTCAGTGCAGAATCCAAATGTATCTATCACCAGCTTCATCGCCGGTTTGATCGGATAGATCCATTCCTTCTGTGCGATGTATTCCTTGAGAATGTCGTTTTGGAGTGTGCCGGAAATCTTATCCCAGCGGGCTCCCTGTTTTTCCGCTACCACGAGATACATCGCGAGCAGAACCGATGCGGGCGCGTTGATCGTTTGCGAGACAGTGACTTGCTCGAGCGGAATGCCGTCGAAAAGCACTTCCATGTCTGCCAAGGACGATACCGCCACACCGCATTTGCCGACTTCACCTTCGGAGAGTGGTGAATCGGCGTCGTAGCCCATCAAAGTGGGAAGGTCATAGGCTACTGAGAGTCCTGTTTGACCTTGCTCGAGCAGGTACTTGAACCTGGTGTTTGTCTCTTCCGGAGTGCTGAAACCTGCAAACTGCCGCATCGTCCAGAGCTTGCCGCGATACCCGGTCGGATGGATTCCGCGTGTATACGGAAACTCACCGGGAAACGAAATGTCGCGCGCGAAGTCGAGATCGTCGACGTCGGCAGGAGTGTAAAGGCGGTCGACTTCTTCGAGTGAAACGCCCTGAAAACTCTTTTTGCGTTCGGGATGTTTGCTGAGAGCAGGCCTGAGAGTTTGTTGCTCCCAACGCTCGCGCTCAATCTCTGCAGGTGAGCTTTCCTTAATTTCAGACATCACCCGGATATTAGCCGCAAGAAAGCACAAGATGCAAATTTAGCCACAAAAAAGCACATAAGGCACAAAACTGATTGGTGAGCGCCCGATAAACTAATGCGAATGGCGCGCAAACCTGGCCTATCTTCATTTTGTGCCTTTTGTGCCTTTTTGTGGCTGAGAGGGGAGCGCGGCTGCGATGGCAGTCACAGCCGCGCCGGCTCGGAAGGTTACCCGGGTACGTGGATTTTCGAGCAGAAAAAACTACGGGCAGGTTTGGGCAGGCATAGAAATCGATGTTTGCGGTAATTAGTCATGTTCATTCCACTGGAACGACAAACTCGTTGCTGCGAACCATGTTCAAACGTGCACGAGCGGCAAGCTCAATGCTCCGCGGATCTGTTCGCAGTCTTTCCAACTCTGTTTTCAATGATTGATTCACATTACGCAGCCCCTCGACGTCCGTTTGCATCGAGGAAAGTTGCTGCGCTGCAACCTGAACTTTGGCGCGAGTGCGCATGTTTACCGTCACACAGACGGCGAAGGTCGCCAATAAAATCATTCCAAAAACAACCCAGGACGGAATTATTCCGCCGCGCCGGCGCACGTCTGTGCGCGTGCCGAGGATGTCCACCGAGATCTGTTGTACCGAGGCAAGGGAAGTCGTGCGGGGGGTCACACGCTGCGCCCTGATCCGTTCGTCCACCCAATATGTATTTGCTACCTTGCTCACCTCATTACCTCCCAGTTCCTTTGCCGTTCAGATTTGCTCAGTCCGTACTTTCCAGCTCCGTGCCAATGCGGCAAAGGTGAAGGCTTACGCGTCGGGTGCCTGTCATCCCTATTCCCGAGCAGATTGTCTGGGCTCAAAGTTAAGAGGCTGCTTAATCGAAACGTGTGGGTTAGGCCACAATATAGCTGGCACCTCGTGCCCGGCAGCCCCAACTAAATGTACTTCACGGCTTGTCAATGTGTTGCCGCTCAACAACTTAGCGGCGATGTTGCCGGACTGTAGCATCGGTGCTTAAGGGTGTAAAGATATTTCTCTTCAATGATTTAACCCCGTAAGTTGAACATTTACTTGAACTAAGAGCGCTTAAGCACTAAAATTGGCGAACAGGCGGCGAACGAAAATCAAAGACCGAATGCTGCGTCCAACTGGAGGAAACTCCTGCAGTTAAAACTTGTTGACAGGTTTAGACGGCCAAACTAGACTCATAGACCTGCGGGCTGCCAAGCCCATGGCTCTTCCGATTGACTGCTTGTCCCGTGCGGCACCTCACTGAATCGAGGATCCCAGCGTTTTTTCGAGCACATTTTAAGGAACGGTGTTGATGTCTGACCCTTCGGTTCTAAGTCTGGATGCGCCTGCCTCCGAGTCGAGTTCCCCGAAACTGCCTATCAGTTCAATCGTCAGGGCCGTTTGTGAAGCGGCCAATGGTGGTCCCGATCTGCTTTATGAAGTAATGATCAAGATGAGTCTGATGGTGGAGGCGACCGCGCCCACCTATGGCTTGTCAATCTGGGCCACGTCCGATTCTGGCAAACCGACGTTGCGCTGGGCTGAGGGACTCGAGGAGACCGAGATCGCGATCGGCGAAACTGCGGTGGCAGAAATTTTCTCGAGCAAAGGCCGGCCGCAATCTGCGCACGAAGGCGATCCGGCGATCTGCCTGTTGCTGGCCCAACCGTCGGCAGCACGTGAGGGCGCGGCGATTTACGGTCGTTGTGTTCGACCCCTGACAGCGGACCAGGCGAAGGAGCTCAATGCACTTAGCGACGTCGCGCACCTGGCCCACTCGCATCAATCGACAAATGTGGTTCCCACTACTGCGAGGCCGGTAACTATCTCGTCAGCAAGCTCGCTGCCCGGAATGGTATTCAGCAGCCGGGCCATGTCTGATGTAGCGCGCAATGTTGAACGTATCAAAGATTCTCATTCCACGATCCTCGTGACGGGTGAGTCCGGTACCGGAAAGGAACTGATTGCCCGCGCGATTCATCGTCTCAGCCGGCGTTCGGAGAGTGAGTTCATTCCTTTTAACTGTTCGGCTGTTCCTTCTGAACTGATCGAGAGCATGTTGTTTGGCCATCGTCGCGGAACTTTTACAGGCGCGATGTCGGACCAGGCGGGATTAATCCGTTCGGCGGAAAATGGAACGCTGTTTCTTGACGAGATTGGCGACCTGCCACTCGCGTTGCAGCCAAAGCTGCTCAGGTTTCTGCAGGAAGGTGAGATTCACACTCTCGGTGAGCGGGCGCCCCGCAAAGTTAATGTGCGCGTGATTGCCGCCACCCACAAAGATCTAGAAACACTCGTAGGGGAAAAACTCTTTCGCGAAGATCTCTACTATCGAATCGCGACATTGACGTTGAAAGTTCCCCCGCTCAGAGAGCGACGTGAAGACATCTCCACTCTGATCTCACATTTTGTGAGTCACTACGCGCGGAAGAACGAGCGCCCGATTTCTGGAATTACTGCCGACGCGATCCAGATTCTCGAGACCTACTCCTGGCCCGGCAATATTCGTGAGCTCGCGGCGGAGATTGAACGGCTCGTACTTTACGCCGAAGACGATGGTTACATCCGTCCAGAGAACATCAGCCAGCGAATCCATCCGCGCAACGGGCAAATGGAAGTGACGGGCGAGAAACTGGACGATTTGCTGGAAAGCTATGAGCGCCGCGTCATAACTGAGACTCTCAAGCGCCACGATTGCAACGTTGCAAAGGCGAGCGAAGCACTCGGCTTAGGATCAAGACAAACCCTTTATAAGAAGTTGAAGCGCCTCGCGATCGACATCGGCGACTTCCTCCAGGAAGACACCGAGCCAGGTATGCAATACCGAGCTTAGCCACAAAAAGGCACAAAAAGCACAAAAGATTTAAGGCAGGTATCGAGCACGATATCTGCCTTAATTGTTTTTGTGCCTTTTGTGCTTTTGTGGCCAAGCGGGCTGTCAACTGCGGGCGACATCGCGGGATATCAATAAAACAAAGCTTCCTCACTCGAATTACGCTTGGTTTCTCCATTTGGACCACTCGAGCTTGTCAACCACAGGCTACAAAAAATCGACAGATCACAGAAAAACCCCGATTGGACCACTGGCACACCGGTTGTAAACGTGATGGTCGTCGCGAAGCAAACGCATCGCATCACTGGTCGAGTAGACAAACGCACATGAAAGCTAAAACCACTACAAACGTTGCATCAGTCGTAATGCTCGCAATCCTCTCTCCGTTTCTGGCACTGGCAATTCTCGTCAGCATCCAGACCGCAGGAATCAGGGAAAACGAACCACTGCTATTGATGCTTACGTTGTTGAGTGCTGTTCTCAGTGGAATCAATGGTTTCGGGCGTCGCACGCCTAAAGCTGTTCCACTTTCGACAGCGAAAACAAGTAGTGATCCCCACTTTCATTTGTCCGCTCGTTCGAGCAACAACGCCTAATCGAATCTAAAAGGAGCAACAACATGATTAAGAGATTTTTCGCTGATGAAACCGGTCTTGAACTTTCTGAATACGCAGTTGCGGCAGCGCTCGTAGCCTTGGCATGCGTCGTCGCTTTCCAGACGTTGGGAACCAACATCGGCACCAAGATCAACGAACTCGCCGGCAAGATTAAGTAGTTCTT
>JBKPPU010000157.1:0-45721 GCA_046733695.1 Acidobacteriota bacterium | reverse complement strand
GGCGTGGGAAACATATCAGAAGATCTCTTATCCGTTCCTGCATGCCGATCGCATTCAAACGCCGACGCTCTTTCTCGGTGGCGAACGCGACTTCAATGTGCCGGTGCAGGGTAGTCAGCAGATGTACCAGGCGCTGCGCAGCCTCGGGATCGACACGCAGTTAATCATTTATCCGAACGAGAATCACGGCATTCAGCGGCCGAGTTACCAGCGCGATCGGATGGAGCGATATCTCGGGTGGTATGACAAGTACGTGAAGAAATCTGCCGGGCCTTCAAGCACCTCGACGGCGCAGTGACCGTAGGTTATTTTTAGACAGGATTAACAGGATTTACAAGATTTATCCTGTTAATTCTGCAAATCCTGAAATCCTGTCTAAAATAGCGTATGCGTCTCTATGCAACTTCAGATCTGCACACCGACTACAAAGAGAATTTCCGCTGGCTCCAGGAATTATCGGATACTGAATACCGCGACGATGTGCTGATCGTCGCGGGCGATGTCTCAGACCGGATGGAAGTCATTCGCGAGACACTCCTGCTACTCCACCCAAAAT
This sequence comes from Acidobacteriota bacterium, assembly GCA_046733695.1. Lineage (GTDB taxonomy): Bacteria > Acidobacteriota > Blastocatellia > Pyrinomonadales > Pyrinomonadaceae > PSRF01. Next base: position 45,165 of record JBKPPU010000157.1, on the reverse strand, counting down.
TCCGTCAACTTCTCTTCACACCAGGCAATCACGAGCTGTGGGTCAGAAACTCAGGAATCAACTCACTCGAGAAGTTTCAACTCATTCTGAATCTGTGTGACGAACTCGGTATCGCCACAAAGCCGCTGCGCCTTGAGAATTTTTGGGTCGTGCCGCTCTTCTCATGGTACGACGGCGTCTTTGAACCCGAAATGAGAGCGTGGGCCGATTTTCATTTTTGCAAATGGCCCGAACATATCGCGCCACTCTCCGACTATTTTCTGCGTCTCAACGAATCGCATCTCAAAAACTACGATGCGCCTGTGATCACATTCTCACACTTCCTGCCACGTGCAGAGCTGTTGCCGCCGAAGGAGTACCTGCGGATCAGCTGGTTGGGTAACGTCTCAGTATGCGCGGCACTCGACAGCCAAATCAGACAACTCAACTCAACGGTCCACGTCTGCGGGCACACACACACAACGTTTGATCGAGTGATTGACGAAGTGAGATATGTGCAGAACGCAGTCCGCTATCCAAAGGAACGTCGCACGCCGAGCTTCCCAATTAAACTGATCCGTTAAAAGATCGGTTTCATCCGTGGCTAACTCGTTTTGAGGCTGCTGTTCTCGGCATCTTTTGTAGCAGACTCGCGAGCGTCTGGAAATCAAAAGGCTTTGTGAGGTGAGCATAGAATCCTTCGTTACAAGCTCGCCGGACATCTTCCGGTCGTCCGAAACCAGTCAGCGCAACTGCGGGCAGATCCTTTTTGCCGGGAATCTTCCGCAACTTACTCAGAAACTCGAACCCATCCATTTCCGGCATCGAAATATCCGACAACACAACGTCAAACTGTTTTTCACGAGCAATCCGAAGCGCTTCGCGCCCGCTCGTTGCGGCTGAAACCGAGGCGCCACTAATCTCCAGTAAGTGTCGCACCATCTCGGTTGTGTCTTCCGAGTCGTCGACGACCAGAACATTCAGACCTGCCAGAGATCCGATGCCAAGATCTACTACCGGCGCCAGCGGCGTTCTCGTGTTCACGCTGCGCGGGAGCCGGATCGTGAACGTTGCGCCTTTTCCTATACCGGCTGAATCGGCGGTCACCGAACCGCCGTGCAACTCGACGAGCTGTTGGACCACAGCCAAACCGATGCCCATGCCTTGTTGCGAACGATTCGTGCTTGCGTCCGCCTGTCGGAAGATCTCGAAGATGTGCGGCAGGAACGATGGATCAATTCCCTGCCCGTTGTCAGACACAGTCAGAACAATCTCGTCCGCGACTTCCTCGAGCCGCACAGTAATGCGTCCGCCATTAGGCGTAAACTTCACCGAGTTGTTCAGCAGGTTCCAAATGATCTGTTCGAGTCTGACCGGATCGGCTCGGACAAACATCACTTCATCTGGCGCCATTACCTCAATATCGATTCCTTTGCTCTCAGCATCAAGGCGCACTGTTTCAATGGCATTCTCGATCGATGCAACTGGCGAAACGTTCTCGCGGTTCAACTCGAGTTTGCCGCTGCGCAATCGTGAGAGATCGAGCAGATCGCGAATCAGTTTCGACTGCGCTACCGCGTTGCGCTTAACAGCGTCAGCCATGCGACGAAGATTATCCGACTTCTTGATTTCTTCCGTGCGCAGGAGAAGTTCCGCGTAACCAAGAATCACGTTGAGCGGATTGCGCAACTCGTGCGACATGATCGCGAGAAACTCATCCTTCAGACGATTTGCCTCTTCAGCCGTCTGGCGAAGTTCATGCTCGCCCGCGAGCAACTGCTCGCGTTCCTCTTCAACTTGTTTCCGTTCGAGGTAGTCGGCAGTTTGTCGCGCCAGCAGATCCATGAGCCGCAACTCCTGCTCGCTGGGTCGATGCGGTTCGCTGAAATGAGTCGAGATAGTACCGAGAAGGTTGCCGGAGCTGCTCTGCAATGGAACTGACTGAACGGCCCGCACGTCAGCCTGCAGCATCATCGACAGCGACGGTTTGCCAGCGTAAATCTCACTCTCAGTGATGTCCTCGACGATCACCCGCTGGTGGAATTCCATCGCCATTCCCCAGGCGGAGTTTCCATCCGTGGCGTAGGTGAAGAAATCCCGAAACGACTCATCAAAACCACTCTGAGCAGCAAACGTGAGCTGGCCCGAATCCTGATCGCGCAATTGAATGTGGCCTTTGTCTGCCGCACTGATTTCAATCGCGACGTTGAGAATCTCCTTCAAACAGCCCCTAACGTCGTCGCCCTCCTTGGCACAACGAGTGCCAATCTCATTCAGCCGTCTCATTGCTTTAAGATCGGCAGCGCTATGTTCGAGGATCCCAAACAGACGAGCTTCACTCTCACGCAACTCCTTCGTGCGTTCGGCGACTTGCTCTTCGAGCCCGTTCTTCGCCTGACGCAGCTTTTCCTCGAGAGCTTTTTGCGCCGTCAAATCGGTGACGACGATACCGATCGTGTTTGTTTGTGGTTGCAGCTTGGCAAACGACATCAACACCGGAACCTGTTTGCCGTTTCCGGGGCTCAGCGTGTATTCGCGACGAATGCTTTGCTCGCGCGCCTGCTGCAGATCCGCGAGAAACTGCTCACGCATTTCCGGAACAATGTAATCGCCGAAAGGAACGCCACTGGCGTTTGATTCGGTCAAACCCAAAATGCCGCCGAAGTTTCGATTGCTGTAGAGAATGAACGAGTCGGGCGAAACACTGACTGCGCCTTCATTCATTTCATCAATCATCAGCCGGTACGGATAATCGGCACTGGCGAGCGTATAGATAACTTCGCCCTCAGGCGCCTCGACCACGAGCGCATCGACTTCTCCCTCACGTATCGCACGCAGCGTCTCTTCGGCTTCCTCGAGTCGACGCTGCAGATCGTCAATCTCGGTATCAGGGGATATTGAATTCTCTTTTCGCTTCACCATTACTCTTGCTGTCTTCTCTGTGCAATCTCTGCGCTCTCTGTGACTCTGTGGTTGTTGTATCTCGAGTTTCTACAACCAACGAGACACAGAGGTCACACAGAGAAATCCAAGTTCAGATAACGCTCAGCTATGAGCTCCGTCTAGCCCCTTCTGACGATCCTGTCGCTTATAGAGATCGAGGCCGACAAGTATTTTTTGTGTGTTGGACATGTCACCCACAAATTTTCTGATCGGCTGCGGCAGTTTCTTAACCAGCGTCGGCGCGGCGATGATTTGTTCCTCGCGTGCGGCGCCCGGATTTTTGTAAATATCGATCACTTCCAAATCGTAGTCCGGCAAATACTCCTCACAAATTTTCTTCAGGTTGTAAACAGCCCGCAAAGATCGATGGGAATTACCCGTAACGTACAGTCGGAGAATATACCGGGTCCGCCTTAACGCCTTTTCTTCCAGTGCCTCCTCAAAGGCAGCGGTGGCATGTTGCAAGTCAGTTTTTAAGGAAGGTTTACTCGGCGGCTTCCCATTTCCATTTTTTGGCTTTGCCATCAATACACACTTTCATAACTCAGCGCGGTTGAATATCCAGACCCACCAGCACACGTTCAGTGTTGGACAGGTCGCCTATGATCTTCCTGATAGGCTGAGGCAACTTCCGCACGAGTGTCGGGATCGCCAGGATCTGATCTCCACGTGCGAGCGTTGGGTTTTCCATCAAATCGATCACTTCAATGTGATACTTCCCCTTCAGATATTCTTCGCAGATGTCCTTCAGGTTCTTGAAGGCCGTAAGCGAGCGTGGGGTCTGGCCAGCGACATAAAGTCGCAAATTCCATCGATTCGCTTCGCCGTCGTTTTCCTGCGTCGAATGACCGTTAGTACTTCGTCGTGATGGTTTCCGGGGGGCGGCTTTCATCTGACAGCTCCTTTCCGTGCTTTTTTCGCGCCATTTTCCTGAATTTTGACTTCGTTATTACTCCTGTTATCTGCTTGCCGCAACCGCGCAATCTCACGCCGTTGCGCGGCAATCCCTTCTAATTTCTTCTTTTCCTCGTCCAGCTCTCTGAGAATCGCGTCACGTTCAGTCTCATACTGTCCCCTTAACGCGATTAACTGCGCTTCGTAGAGTTCCTGCTTGCGTCGCAACTCGCGTTCCTTATGAGCCGTTACAAGCTGGCGTTCCGTCTCGGCCGCCTTTTCACGCGCGAGCTGGCTCGACCGAGCCGAGCCCATTAACACACCTTCCGAACCGATATACGCATCGATCAGTTCGATACCGTGGTCAGTCAGGACAAACTCCCGCACCTGGTTCGAGTGCGCGATTCCACGAGCTTTGAGAATGTAGAGTCCACGATTGCGCTCACCATTCGATTCGATATTCTTCACCAGCAGCCAGGCATCCATGAGGGATGACACGCCGACTTCGGAGTCCTCGATCTCAGTTTGCGCAGAAGTGAGACTCGTAAACATCGCCGTAATCTGGTTCAACTTCAGAAAATCGATCAGCCTGGTGAGCATCGACTTGGTTTCAGCGTTATCGGCGACTGAGAGAAAGTTTGTAATTGGATCGACGACCACCAAACTCGGCTTAAACTCAGTGATGGTTTTGTGGATCATCGCGAGGTGAATTTCCAGTCCAAACTCTGATGGACGTGCATTGTGAAACTTCAACACGCCTTTTTTGACAAACCTTTCGAGGTCGACGCCGATCGAGCGCATGTTTCGAATGATCTGGTTTTGCGACTCTTCGAATGCGAAAAACAGAGCCCGCTCGCCTCGCGAACAGGCTGCGTCGACAAAATGCGCTGCGAGAGTACTCTTTCCGGTTCCGGCTGTTCCCGAAACGAGTATCGAACTACCGCGATAGAAGCCTTCGCCACTCAACATTGTGTCCAGCCGGCGTATCCCGCTCGAAACACGCTCAGTAGGCGCGTTGTGACGCAAACCAAGCGACGTAATCGGCAGTACAGAGAAACCTTTCTCGTCGATAAAGAATGGGTATTCGTTGGTGCCATGCGAGGTGCCGCGGTATTTCACGATCCGCATTCGGCGCGTTGAAATCTGATTCTGCACGCGATGGTCGAGAAGAATGACGCAGTCGGCGACATATTCTTCAAGCCCGTAGCGCGTGAGAGTTCCGTTGCCGCGTTCGCAGGTGATTACGGCGGTCAAACCTTTTTCCTTGAGCCAGCGAAACAGGCGGCGCAACTCGGCGCGGATGATGGCTTCATTGGGAAGTGCTGAGAAGAGTGCTTCAAGAGTATCGAGAACGATGCGCTTTGCGCCGATCGATGTGACGGCGTAATCGAGCCTGAGAAAGAGACCTTCCAGATCGTATTCTCCTGTTTCTTCAATCTCGGAGCGCTCGATGAAGACGTAGTCGAGCACTAACTTTTTCTCGGCAACCAGTTCGTGCAGATCGAAATTCAGAGAGGCGACGTTGGTTGCAAGTTCTTCGTCTGACTCTTCAAACGATATGAACACACCGGGTTCGTTAAATTGCGTCGCGCCTCGAACCAGGAACTCCATCGCAAATAGCGTCTTGCCGGCGCCTGCGCTTCCGCAAATCAGGGTTGGACGGCCTTTGGGCACACCGCCCCTGGTGATTTCATCGAAACCGGGAATTCCGGTGAGTTCCTTTTCGAGAGCTGGTGGTTTTAAACGAGGGCGACGGGAATTTGCGGTCACGAGGGCTCCTCCGGGCACACTGAGACACAAAAATGGCTGGGTTTAATACGAGGGGGTTAAGGGGAAGTGAATTTATAACATACTTGCGTTTTGATGGGATAGAGGCACGCTTTGCAAAAATCAGAAATCGCCCACGGCAGTGGGCGTATCCAAGCCCGACGTCTGACTTCTGAGGCAAAGCTTAACGCCCACTCTAAATCAGCTTTTAATCCCGCTCACGGAAGTGAGCGGATATTTCAAGTCCTTTCTACTAACGTCCACCATAAAGCAGCTCTTTAATCCCGCTCACGGAAGTGAGCGGATTGTTCAAGTCGAACTATTTATCTACAAATCACCAATTTCGCCAATAAATAGCGTGGACTTGAACGATCCGCCAACTCCCGTTGGCGGGATTGGTAGTCACCGCAGAATAGGTTTATAGATAGGACTTGAACAATCCGCCCACTGCCGTGGCGGGATTTGTGAATTTCTAAAGGGCGATCCCCCAGGGGCCGTCACCGGCTTTGATGGTTGCGATTACTTTGTTCGTCGCGGTATCGATCACTGTCACATCGTTGGAGATTCCGTTGGCCGTGTATAACTTACGGCCATCGGGAGTGAGCGCGATGCCCCATGGACGCTGGCCGACTGGAATTAGTTCGACGAGCATTAGTCGCTGACCGTCAATCACGGCGACACTGTTTCCCCGGCCGGTCGCGACATAGATCCGTTTGCCGTCCCGAGATACAACCACGCCTTTTGGTTTCAATTGAGAGTTACCTTCGCCACGCGGCAATGCAATCGTATCAATGACGTCATGGTCTTTCGTATCGACTACGGAAACGACATTTCCATTCTCCGCGGTGACGTAAGCCCGTGCGCTGTCAGCGGTGAACACAGCCTCACGTGGCCGGGCGCCGACAAGAAACTGCTTCACCACCTGCCCCGTTTGCGTATCGATAACACTGACGCTGCTGCTCGATTCCGACGTTATATACACCCAACGCCCGTCAGGACTCATCGCGGCGCCTTCAGGTTCGAGTCCGACAGGCATACTCGCAATAACGCGATTCGCTTTAACGTCAGTAATCGACGCTGTGCCGGCGTCCTCGTTAGCGATGTACAAACGTGTCGCGTTGTAGTCGACGACAAAATTCTCCGGATCTGTACCAGCTTCGTATTTCGCAATGACGTTGCCGTTCAAATCGAGTTCGGCAATCTTGTCTTCACCCTGCGACTGGTTACTCGGATAACTGATCGCGACCCAGATCCTCGATCTATCCGGACTCAAACGGATCCCACGCAGGCGTCCTCCGACATTCAACGTGGAATAAACCCGATCGTATTTGGTGTCGATAACCGTGATCGTGCCGTCGCGCTCGTTGGTAACGAACGCCAGCGGACCACCGGGTTTGTTGGTGCAACTTCCGAGCGCAAAAACAACAAAGAGAAGTTTCACGCAAAGACGCAAAGGTGCAACGTAAGACGCAAAGACTCTCTTTGCGACTTTCTTCCCAACTTTGCGCCCTCGCGTGAACCATTCCGTGTCATTCATGCTGCATACTGCTCCTCCTTGAGCGGTAACAGTTCATCCACATCGCACAGCACACGCGGATGCGCGGGATCGGAAAGGTCTATTTGATTCCAACGAACGCGATAGCCTCCTTCTCTCTTCCCTAACACTCGCAATAACGCTCGCCCGATGCGCCAGGCTGCGAGCCTCTCGAGCATCGCGTACTTACCGATCAAAAACTCCGACACAAAGAAATGCCCCTTATTGACTTGGGTACGGATCTCTTCCAAACGCCCGATCGCTAACCCGTTCAGTGCAAAAACTTTCTCACCGAGTAAAAGTTCTACGTGTACGTATTGCCTGCTCATTTACGCCCCCGGAATTCGTCCGATAATTTTTTTTCGTAACCACAATTCCCACTCCAATGCCGGCGTCTTCTCGGCTTCGACATCAGCGTGAACTATATTCAATCCGACTTTGAGTTTGCTCGACGCAATTCGATACGGATCCGGCGAAATATCGAGACGCTTCAAAAGTCGCGCCACAACTTTGCCAACCCGCTCGCTCAAACGATTCATCAGGGTTACTACACCGAGCTCGACGTAAGCCACCCGTGGCGGTCGACCGGTTTCAAGCTCGAGAATGATTCCGTCCACACGTCCCATTCGTCGTTTGAAGCGATCCTCGATCTGTTTGTCGAGACAGTCTCTAATCAAATCCATCAACTACCTCCAAAGATCTGCAGCGGTATCGCAACCACAGCCAGCACAAACGCCAGACCGATCAGCACAATGACGACCGTGTTTGAGAACCATCCATTTCGATAACTGCGAACGTAGCTGTAGTCGTTCATCAGAAAAAGAAACGGCACGATTGACACAGGCAGAGTCGCGGCGGTTGCTACCATCGAGAAGATCGTCAGCGCTAAAGGATCGATACCAACGAGCGATGCCACCGCGCCGAGAATAACGATCAATGTGTAAGCGGTGCTAAAACGCGCTTCATCAAGCGGTCGTTGATTCTCGCTCCAATTCCAGCCAAAGCCCTGCGCGGTGAAATACGCCATCTGCAACGTGATTTCCATTGCTGCTCCAAGGCAGGCGATGCCGACCGAAGCAATGACCAGCCAGAATCCCCAGTATCCAAATACCGGCACGAGCAAGGTTGGCAACTGCGAATAGTGTTCGAACTTGATTCCCTGCGGCGCGAAGAGCATTGCCGCGAGTATCAAAACCGAAATAGAGATAACGGAACCGAAGCTCATTCCACCCGTTGCGATCACGCGATTGATACCGACATGAGTTTCCTTCCACTCGTCTTCAATGGCGCCCGCTGCATAGAAGAAAAAGAGATACGGAGAAATGGACGCGCCGAGAATCGAAACAGCAACAAACCAGTAGTGCGCGCCGTCATGGTGCGGAACGGAGGGCACAGCACTCTTGATTACCTGCCCCCACGGCGGATGGATGATCCACGCTCCCACAACAAAAGAAACTGTGACGAGTCCGAGCATCGACACACCCTTTTCGATTACTCCGAATGTGCCTTTCCAGATCACGAGCCAGATGATGAATGCAACCGGAATCGCCCACCACGGAAAGCTAATTCCAGTGGCGAGTTCAAGGGCGATGCAAACACCGCCGATCTCCGCGGAAAGGACCAGCAGACTCACCAACGTGAGGACCAGAAACAGAAAGGCAAAATAGTTGAAGCCGAAGCGTTCACGAATGGCATCCGGAATCGTGCGGCCGCTCACCGCGGAGAACCTGCCTGCTTGTTCGACGAGAAAGATGATGGAGAGTCCGCCGAGGACGATGGCCCAGATCAGTTGAAAAGAAAAATCCGAGCCTGCCTGTGCGGCGGTCGCGATCGATCCGATTTCGAGGAAGCCGCCGACACTCGTCACGATACCCAGCGCGATCTCCACAATCTTCTTCATGGAGCCGGCTCCAAACGTTCGCGACGTTCCGCACGCAAATCGGCTTCACGCAACCAGCCGGTAAACAGAGCAAGACCGGCAATCAAGTAGACCAGACCCGCCGGTATCCACATGATCAGCCCGCCAAGTTGCTGGTCTTCGAGCGGTGTTAGTCCCCATGATGCCGTGAGGCCTGCATACGACGGGTACCAAATCGAGCCGGTGACAGTCAGAAGAGCGCCGAGCGCGCCGCTGTGAATCGAAGTCGTGAAGAGATAGAGAACGGCAGCGCCATATCCCATCGCGCCCTGTGGTCCATGAATCAGTGCCCACCAGAAAAGAAGTGCTGAAAGCAGAAACGAGAGATGCTGCGCGGTATGGATTGCTTCGTTACGCTGGACCGCTTCAAAGAGTAATGGAATGTGCCACGTCCAAAGCGCAACCGCGTGAACGATCCAGGCAACGAGTGGAATTGTAGCAATTTTCCAAAGACGATTTATCGGAGTGATCTTGCCAAGGTTGCCGATCCGTCGCGACCAGTTCAATGGCAATGCCCACAGAAAAACAACCAGAGGACGTCCTAAGACCAGTAACGGCGCAGCGACGAGCATCAGAACCTCGTGCTGCGACATGTGCGCCGAGAACAGCACGCGTCCCCACGCATGCAGCGGCGAAACGAGTGCTACGAACAGCGCCAGCCATCCGCCTGCAAAACAGAGTGCCTCCCACTTACGGAGTGATTTGCATCGACGCAAGCCGACGATAAACAAGCCTGCCGAAATAATGAGACTGATAGCGACCAGGGGCTCAAAGCTCCACGCACGCAAGAGATCGTGCCAGTTGTGTGGCTGGCCCTCGTGAAATCCGAGAATCGGTTTCCCGCAAAGGCGCAAAGGTGTAAAGCAAGACGCAAAGAGAAGGATTTGAATTCCTTTGCGACTTCGTTGATGCATTTGCGCCTTTGCGTGAAACCTTCCTTTCATAACTGACATGGATCAAAGTGCACTGTCGCGATTCCCTGCGCGAGGATCACGAGAAACGACATCGCACTACTCAAAATTCCCAGCACTGTGATAAACCGGATCCGTGTCGCCAGATCTATGGCCTCCGTGGGCCACGTCGCGCCCGCACGTCTCCAAATCGAAACCGCAACTCCCGCGGTCGCAATCGTCAGCAACATCGCCACCAGGATCACCGCATACAACGCCACATTGCGCTGCATCGAGCACGCTTGCCGCACGAGGACAAAGTTTGCCTGCATCTCGGCAGCGACGATGATCGGCGCCGCTACCACGAGCAGCCACAACGCTTTTGGAGTTGTTGCCTGTTGTTCCGGGACCATCGCGTTCTCATCCAAGTCGTGGGGTGAAATAAATAATTCCGTACAGCACCAGCCAAATTCCGACCACCCAGTACCAGTAAACAGCAACCGTCACGATATCGACGCGATGTTTCATGTCGTATTCACGCGTGAAGATCCAAACGCACAGCAATGTCGCCTCAGTTGTCAGTATCAACAAGTGCATCATGTGCATGCCCAGCATGAACCAAACAATCGAACCGTACGCATTGCTGTCCCAACGAAAATACATCGCCGAAAATTCAAACCCTCGCAGCACGCAGGCGCCCAAACCACAAGCGATGGCAATGACGAGTCCGACCTGAGAAACACCTCTATTGCCGCGACGCGCAGAGATGTCAGTCAGAATCATCGGACCGCAACTCAGGACCAACAGGATTGTGTTCAAGGTGCCATAAGACAGTTGCGGCAACGGGTCGAGAGTCGCGGTCAGCATGGCCACGGGCGGCGGCCACAACGGAAAGTTCTGTCGCAGGTAAAAGTAGGTCGCGATGAGAATCGCAAACATCGACGTCTCGATCGCGAGCAGGAGATTATTTCCCCACCACACCGGATCGTAAGTATCGAACTCGTGATGCGGCAGTTCGGAAACGTCGATGACAGCTCGCGTACTCATACTTCCTTCGGTTGCAGTTCACGCGGTGCTGGAACCGGTTCGGATCGTTCACCAGTTTCGCGTGCAGTCTTGTTTTTGTAATTCGGATCGCCGAAGAACCAACAGGTGAGCACGATCCCAGTGAGGATCGCGCCGACCAGGAAAGCCCACGGCGTAAATATTCCCGGGATCAAGGCAACGGCTGCTGCGACCGCAACGAGCACCGGCCAAATTGACGGACCAGGAATTTCAAACTTCAACTCAGGTTGTGCGTCCATCACGCTCGAAACCAGCGTTTCTCTTTTAGTAGTGCTCAGTCCACGAACGACGGGTGCATCTTCAGTCGCCTGCCAGATGGGATATCGTCCCTGGACCACTGGAAGATTGTGAAAGTTGTAATTCGGCGGCGGCGATGTCGTGGTCCATTCAAGCGTGTCGGCGGCCCAGGGATTATCGCCGGCTACGACACCGGCACGACGCGCCCACATCACATTAACGATAAACACCAACACGCCAATCGCCAGTATGAACGCGCCCACCGACGCGATCAGATTCAGAGTTCCCCAACCTGTCTCCGGCAAATAGGTGTACACACGTCGCGGCATGCCGTTCAGTCCGAGTTTATGCATCGGAAAGAAGACGAGGTTGAATCCGATGAACATCAACCAGAAGTTCCAACGCCCCGCACTCTCGCTCAACATGCGACCGGTCCATTTCGGAAACCAGTAATAGAACGCTCCAAACAATGGAAACACTGAACCGCCAATCAACACGTAATGCAGGTGAGCGACGACAAAGAACGTGTCGTGAATCTGCAGGTCGAGCGGCACCGAGGCGAGCATTACTCCAGTGAGACCGCCGAGAATGAAGATCGCAAAGAAGCCAAGTACGAAAAGCAGAGGTGTCTTGATGTTGAGCTTGCTGCCCCAGAGTGTCGCGATCCAACAGAAGATTTGTACCCCACTCGGAATCGCGATCATCATGCTGGCGGCCGTGAAAAAACTCTCTCCCATCTGCGGTATCGGCGTGGCAAACATGTGATGCACCCACAAACCGAAGCCTATAAAACCAGTCGAGATCAGCGACAGCACGAGGGCGGTGTAACCAAAGATCTTTCTTCGCGCAAAAGTGATGATGATGGGCGAAATGAAACCGAGTGCGGGAATGAAGATGATGTAAACCTCCGGATGCCCGAAGAACCAGAAGAGGTGTTGATACAGAATCGCGTCGCCACCTTCTGCTGGGTTAAAGAAATGCGTATCAATGAGGCGATCGCTCGCGAGAAAGCCGCTTGCAAGCATGACGGCCGGCATAGCGAAGATGATCATGAATGACGTGACTACCTGCGCCCAGACAAATAGTGACCAGCGATTGATCGACAAGCCCGGGGCACGCATCTTAAAAGCAGTCCCGATCACAACTATCGCGCCCACGAGTGCAGAAATCTCAGTGAACGTGATCATCTGCGCCCAGATGTCCACGCGTTTTCCGGGCGAGAATCCAGGGCCAGATAGCGGCACGTAAGCAAACCAGCCGGCATCTGGTCCAGTGTTCAGGACGAAACCCGTGTAAAGAAAAATGCCCCCTATCAGGTAGATGAAATAGCCGAAGAGATTGAGTCTCGGAAATGCAACATCACGAGCACCGACCATCAGCGGCACCAGATAGATGCCCATCGCAGTCATGATCGGAACTGCGAACAGAAACATCATGGTGGTGCCATGCACGGTGAAGATCTGATTGTACTGATCGGGACTCAGGAAGTGATTGTTCGGCCGCGCGAGTTGAATGCGCATCAACGCCGCTTCGATGCCGCCGAGTATGAAGAACACGAACGCGGTCTTGACGTAGCGCAGCGCAATCGCTTTGTGATCCGTGTCGGTAAACCAACCGCGCAGACCCGTCGGCCGGGCCCACGTCTGCTCCAGCTCCTCCCGCTCGCGCTCCATCACGGCGGCCAGTTCTTCCTGGTCGATCGCTCTCTTTTGTGCCTTTTGTGCCTCTTTGTGGCTCATTTCAAACTCTGCAAATAGTCCACCAACGAATTCAAATCTGCTTCTGAAAGATTGTTTTGCGGCATCTTGTTACCGGGTTTCACTGTCTGCGAATCCTTAATCCACTGCGCTAAGTGATCGCGAGTGTTTGCCATCGTCGCCGCGGCGATCGTGTTGCGACTCGCGATATGCGTCAGGTTTGGGCCAATATTCGAACCCGCCGGCGTGCCGTTAATCGCATGACACATCACGCACGTTGCCGACAGAAACACCTGCTGTCCGCGTTTTTGCGAATCGCTCGCAGGCGGAACTGACGTTTGGGTCTGATTCTGTCGCCACGCGTTGAACTGCTCCTGCTGTTCCGCAACCACCCAAAGCGCCATCTGCGCATGCTGCAACCCGCAGTACTCTGCACACTGCCCGCGATAAACTCCTGGTTTATCCGCCTGAAACCAGATCGTGTTAACCTTTCCGGGAATCAGATCTTTCTTGCCGGCGAGATTCGGCACCCAGAAACTGTGAATCACGTCGGCCCCACGTAACGTGAACGTGACTGGAACGCCGACAGGAATATGAATCTCGTTTGCAGTCGTGAAGATATTGCTCGCGTCGACATCGTTGTAACGAATTTCCCACCACCACTGATGTCCCGTCACTTCGATCGCAAGCCCGTTCTTGTGCGCGAGTTCTGCGGTCATCGATCGGCCTGCTGAGAAACTGGCGATCAGAAACACAAACAGAATGATGACGGTTACGCTGATGGCACTGAGCACGACGTTGCGGCGACGCTGTTCCTGCGGCTGCGGTAATTGCAGCATGGGCTGGAGCGCTGACGGCGCTTCCTGGGTTCGATTTCTCAATGCGAGCAACAACGCGATCATTACGATGACGAACACGACCGAGCACACGATAAACATCAGCCACCAGAGCCGGCTGAGATTGTCGGCCTGTGGACCAGCCGGATTGATCGCGTTTTGAATGCCGCCACCACACGATGAACCGAGCACCGAGAGGAGCGCGATGAGAACGTGTCGAGTTGTGTGCGTCCTTTCAATCATTGCGACGGTGCTGTTGTTTGTTGCGGTCTTTTCCTTTCGGTGCGTTGTTCTGACCGGTGCGCATTCATGTCGTCGTTGCGCGTGGGTGCAACGTCTTTTCGTAGCTGTCCACTCATCGATTTAACGTAAGCGGCGAGTTGTCGTACCTGACTGTCGGGAATCTTTTGACGGAACGAAGGCATGCCATTCGGCCGGCCTTCGACGATCGTCGAGTAAATGTTTTCCGGCTTGTCACCATAGATCCACTTCTCATCCATGAGTGGTGGCCCAATCCCGCCACCGCCGTTGAAGTGACAACCGCTGCAGTTGTATTGCGTAAACAGACGCTTGCCCTCGTTTGTATCGACGGCGTGATATTCTGACGGGTTCGTTACCGGCTGCGGCATTCCGGGAGTGCCGGGATGAATGTCGCTCATCGTGACGTCGTAAGACTTGAAATTTGCCGGCGGCGTGGAAAACTGTCGCTTCTCGCGTTCACACCCAGCGAGAAATACCAGTAATAAAACGACGGCACTCTTCTTAAACACCACTGCCTCCTTCAGTTCGCGGCACACGATAGTCAGCCAGAATCCGATCGATCTCGCCGCGCCGTTGCTCGAGAAATTGATCGACTCGATCCCTGAACTCCTGGTCACCACGTCGCACTCCCATCGAAATGTCGAAAACAAACGGCAGGAACGGCTGATCGATCTGCGGAGACACGGGCACGATCTCCATCGGCACGTGCGCTTGTTTGGCGAAGTACCCCGCTAAAGGTCCCCAAACAATCGCGAGATCGATGTCGCCTTTCGTCACCGCATCGACGATGCGCGCCGGCGGATCGTGTTGGCTGTAATCACCGTAAAGCGTGAAGCCTTTGACGTTGTCGATGATGTGACGTCGCGTGAGTGCGTGCGCTGGCGGAGCGTTAGACTGATCGTCGCCGATGATCTGCACACCGATCCGCAGTTTCCTCAGCGACGGATCGTCAAACGATTTCACATCGACATGGCGATCTTTGCGCGAGAGAAAAACATAGGTGGAGCGGTAATACGGTCTCGTAGTCAATGCCATCTCAAACCCTGACGGCACGCCTATCACGAGATCGCAAACGCCGGCCTTCAATGTGTTGCGAAAGAAACCACGCCGCTGAGCCCACCACGTGTACTCAACACGCTCACCTAAATCCTGGGCCAACAATTCGGCAAGCTTATTCTCGAAACCCTCGCCCCGCTGATTTGAAAATGGAAGATTGTTTGGATCGGCACAGACACGAAGCACACCCGGCGGACGTGTGAATGGTTGAGCTGAAGCGATGGCAATAGGTTCTGCTTTGTGACTTGAGCAGCCCATCGAAGCTAATCCACAGATTACGCAGATCAGACTAAGGAAGCGCAAAGACATAAAGCATGCCTCCTCTTGTCGTGTGATCCGGCAGATCGGTCATCGCGCCGACAAACCCGAGCGCTCCGGTCGAGTCGCGCGGATCGAGTCCGCCCGCGACGATCGCTCCCGACCAACCACCAACACCTGACAGGATCGCCACGTACTGCTTACCATCCGGACCACGATAAGAAACAGGTTGACCGATAATCCCCGAGCCACACTTGAACTGCCACAACAACATTCCACTCTTCGCATCGAGTGCCTTGAACCAGCCGTCCATCGTCCCGTAAAAGACCACGTCGCCGGCCGTCACTAACGCCCCACTCCACACCGGAAAGTTCTCACTCACGGCCCAAACCTTTTCATTCTTTACCGGATCCCACGCGAGAAACTCGCCGCGATTTCCGCCTGGTCCTGCATACATGCGTACGTTCATCCCGACGTATGGCGTGCCCGCGATGTAGTTCGCTTCGAGTCCTTCGCTGTCCATGCAAAGGTTTTGGTGTGGGATGTAAACGAGGCCGGTGCGTGGCGAGAACGCAGACGGCTGCCAGTCCTTCGCACCAGGCGCTGCCGGACAGATCTCACGCACGACTTTGCCGACCTCCGGCTTCTTTTCCTCGTTCTCAATGATCCGGCCCGTGTTGAGATCGACGCCTTTGGATGAAGTGATGTAAGCGAATGGATTTGCTGAAAGCACCTGACCATTGGTGCGGTCCATCACGTAAAAATATCCGTTGCGCTCGGGACGCAGAAGCACCTTGCGCGACTGTCCGTTCACGGGCAGATCGACGAGGATCTGCTCGTTGATGCCGTCGTAGTCGTGCAGGTCATGCGGACTGAATTGATAGAACCACCGCGCCTCTCCTGTGTCGGGATCGCGCGCAAAAATTCCGCATGTCCACTTGTTGTCCCCGGGTCGTTGATCCGGATTCCATGGACCAGGATTCGCAGTGCCGTAGAAGATTAGATTCTGTTCCGGGTCGTAAGAGATCCAGCCCCACATCGTGCCGCCGCCGATCTTCCATGCATCGCTGGGCCAACTACTCACACCCAGATCCTTGCCCTGGTCCGACGGGTAATACGGGTGAAAGTTTGGTCCGATCAGCACGTCCGCATCCGGTCCAGTGTGATAAGCGCGCCAGGCAATCTTCCCGTCTGCTGCATTGAGAGCGGTGAGCCAACCACGCACACCAAACTCACCGCCGCTGTTACCGACGAGGACTTTTCCCTTAACGACAAGCGGAGCCATCGTCATCGACTCACCGAGATTGATGTCGCCCACTTTCGTTTTCCAGATTTCTTTTCCGGTTGCGGCATCAAGCGAGATCGTGTTGTTGTCGAGTGTGTTAAAAAACAGTTTTCCGTCGGAGTAGACCAGACCACGATTGACGACGTCGCAACACGCCACACCTTGCGATGAAGAGATCGGGTTTGACTCGTATTTCCATTTGACGGGCGCACCGGGTTGCGTTAGATCGAGCGCATAGACGATGTTTGGATACGGCGTGATCACATACATCGTGTTGTTGGCGATGATTGGTGCGGATTCGTGACCACGGACCACGCCGGTCGAAAAGGACCACGCGAGCTTCAGATTCGCGACGTTTCCGGCGTTAATGTCTTGCAGACCACTGAAACGTGTGCTGGCATAGTTTTTTGCGGGCATTGTCCACTGCCCGTCTTCCGGCTCTACCGCGACGCTGGCCCCGGTCGGCGATGTGAGCACTTGGTTTTGCGTGGCTTGTTGAGGTGGTGAATGTCGGGTGGTGCAGGATGAGATCACGAGCAGCGCGCAAGCAAGCAGTGAGCGCCTGAAATCCAATGGAAGATTTGATTTCATTTCCCCGCCCTTGTTCGTTAGTACACACTCTGACAAGTCGAGGTACATACAAACAGCGTGCAATTGGTTTCGTCGGTGGTCCTACGAAGCAACGGTCGGTATTATCGTTGCAAGTTGGACCTTAGCTAACGCTGCGTCAATTCACGCAAGTGAGAAACAGAACAGAAACAACACGTCCGTGTACCAGAAGACGACAAGGATTAGCGTTGTGCTACATCCTCTTCGCTGTCGTTGCTTCCGCACAGCAACAACTCACAAAGATCTCAGGTGTGGTTTCAGATCAGAATGGCGGCGCGATCGCGCGTGCGTCTGTTGAGTTCGCCGCAAACGGAAACACGATCCGCACTGAGACTGATGCTGCGGGAAGTTTTACTGTGTTTAGTGCGCAACCGTACGGAGTACTCTCTGTTAGCTCACCCGGTTTCAGCACGTTCAAGTTTGAAATCACAACAGCGAGTGAACCACTACAGATTCAACTCGAGCCTGCTCCCGTGATCGAAAGAATTCTGGTGACGGAAAGTGGCGAACGAATTCCGTCAACGCCGATCAGCCAGTTCGCGCTAACTCAAAACGAGATCAGTCTCGCCGGTGCGCTCACACTCGATGATGTTTTAAGACAGGTGCCCGGGTTCTCTCTGTTTCGCCGATCGGGAGGATTGACTGCCAATCCGACTTCACAGGGCGTTTCACTCAGAGGCGTGGGCGCTAATGGTGCGAGTCGTGCGCTCGTATTGCTCGATGGTGTGCCTTTGAACAGTCCGTTTGGCGGTTGGGTTTACTGGAATCGTCTGCCGCGAGTGAGTGTCGAAAAGGTCCGCGTGAACAATAACGCCACATCGGATCTCTACGGCAGCGGCGCTCTCGGTGGCGTCATTAATATACAGAGCCGAACGGCGCCCGCGACTTTTTTCGATTTCGAGACTTCGGGTGGAAACGAGGTTACGGGTGCGACTTCGTTTCGCGGTGGAAGAACGTTCGGTGATTGGGGTTTACAGTTTTCAGGACAGGCTTTGCACACGGACGGGTATGTGCTTGTTCCGGAAGATCAGCGTGGATTGGTGGATACTCCTGCCGGAACCGGAGATCTCACAGGATCACTAATGATCTCACGAACTCTACGGCGCGACGGCAATGCGTTTTTACGTTTGAGCTCATTTGGCGAGAGCCGGCGCAATGGCACTCCGATTCAAATTAACGACACACGGATCTCGTCGATCGATCTCGGTTTTGATTGGGCCGATACTGTTTCAGTACGAGTCTACGGCTCGAAAGAAAACTTTAATCAAAACTTCTCCGCTGTCTCGGCCGATCGAAACTCCGAAGCGTTGACTAACCGGCAACGTAATCCGTCGCAACAGCTCGGGTTCGCATTTCAGTGGCGCAAAGTGGTTGGAGACCACCAGATGATCTCTGCGGGCGCTGAAGGGCGCGACGTTCGCGGTCACAGTGCCGAAACAACTTTCAACAATTCGCGCGTCACGGCATTTGTCGATGCGGGCGGCCGGCAGGATTCTCTCGGCTTCTTTGCGAGCGACTCCGTACAGTTTCGAAGCTGGTTCTTTACCGCCGGCGCGCGAGTGGATCGTTGGAAGAATAGCCGCGGCTTCTCGGATCGAGTTCCCGTAATTGGCGTTCCGTCGCTAAACGATTTTCCCGCTTTAACGGAAACGGCGTTCAGCCCGCGCTTCTCGTTGATCAAGCGTTTCGATCACGGAGTTTCACTCAGCGCGTCCGCGTACCGTGCATTTCGCGCGCCGACACTCAATGAACTCTACCGGAATTTTCGAGTGGGGAATGTCGTGACTAATGCTAACGCTGCGCTGAAGGCCGAGCGGTTGGGTGGCGGCGACGCAGGGATTGGTGTGGATAGCTTTGGTGGCAGATTGTTTGTGCGCAGTAATTTCTTTTGGAGCAAGATCGACGATTCAGTTGCGAATGTCACGCTCTCGACGACGCCCACATTGATTACGCGGCAACGACAGAACCTCGGGACGATTCGCGCGCGCGGGATCGAGGTGTCGGCCGTGACGAAGCTCGATAAGCATTGGGAGATTTCGAGCGAGTATTTACTGACTGATAGTACGGTGTTGAGTTTTCCGGCTAATCGTAGTCTGGAGGGTTTGCTGGTTCCGCAGGTGCCACGTCATCAGTTTAATTTCCAGGTGAGTTACGTGAATGCAGCGTGGCTTGTGGGAACGCAGGGGCGGTTTGTGAGTAAACAGTTTGATGACGATCAGAATACGCTGCCGCTCGAGGGGTTCTTCACGCTTGATGCCGAGGTATCGCGGCGCGTCTCGGAACGTGTGCGACTGTTTGCGGCGTTTCAAAATTTGACGGGAAGCAGATACGAGATCAGCAGCACACCAGTCTTCACCGTCGGCCCACCCGTCCTCTTCCGCCTCGGCGCGCGTGTATCGCTTCGTTAGTTTTACAGGATTACAGGATTTACTGGATGTACAAGATGAATCCTGCAAATCCTGCAATCTTGTTAATCCTGTCCCCAACTACCCCTCGCCCACAAGCTCCTTCAGCATCAACGCGTTCTTCACCGCCGCACCCTCGGGGTCGTTATTGAAATAGACGTAAACTGCCGACAACTCGCCGCGCCAACCATTAATCCGCTGCGCCCATTTTCGCAACCGCCCCTCCGAATACGATCCCCAATACTTCGCACTCGTCGGACCGTGAAAACGAATGTATGCAAAATCCGCCGTGACTTCGACCGGCATCTTCATATCTGCAAAATCATGTATGCAAAATGCCGCCTGGTACTTCCTCAGCAACTGAAACACTTCTGGCACTAACCAACTCTCATCTCGAAACTCAAACGCATAGCGATTCTGATGCGGCAGCGCCTCGAGAAAGTCAGCGAGCCTCTCAACGTTCAGCTTCCAGCGTGGTGGCAGTTGAAAGAGTATCGGCCCGAGTTTCTTCTCCAAACGCTCCGCCACCAGAAAGAACTTCTCCGAAGAACTCTTCGCGTCTTTCAGTTTCTTCATATGGGTAATGAAGCGGCTGGCTTTCACTGCGAAAACAAAGTCGCGAGGCGAAGACTCGCGCCACGAATCGAAAGTCTTCGCCGTTGGTAGGCGATAGAAACTGTTATTGATCTCGACCGTGTTGAAGTGGCGGGCATAAAACTCAAACATGTCCGCACCGGTAGTTCCGGGCGGATAGAACACGCCGCCCAGCCAGTGTTTATAGTGCCATCCTGAAGTGCCGATGAAGATCTTCGTCTTAAATCAATCCGTACTTGATCCGTTTTATCAGCGGCTCAGTTGCGTGAAGTTTCACTCTTCGAACCGATGTACTTCTCAAACCATTCGAGGTTTGCTTTCATCGCTTGTAGCTGCATCTTCGGCTCGGTCGGCCCATGCGGCTGGCGTGGAAGCACGAGCATTCGCGTCGGCACGCCTTTCACTTTGAGCGCGTTGTAAAACTCGTAGCCTTGCGAGATTGGCACACGAATGTCGGCTTCGCCCTGTTGAATCATCGTCGGTGTCGTAACAGCTTTGACATTAAACATCGGCGAATGCTTCTGGTAGAGATCCATCACATCCCAGAACTGGCCGCCGAAATAATCCGGAACAAACCCGGGGATATCTGAAGTGCCGTTGAAGCTCATGAGATTGGTTACGGGAGCACCTGCTGAAGCCGCCTTGAAGCGGTTCGTCTGCGTTACGACCCACGACGTCATGAATCCACCGTAGCTCCAACCCATCACGCCGAGACGCGAGGGATCTGCAACTCCCATCGCGATGACTTTATCGACTCCAGCCATCAAATCCTCGTAATCGCCGAAGCCCCAGTCTTTCAGGTTTGCGCGACGAAAGTCGGTCCCGTAGCCACTCGACCCACGCGGATTCGGACGCAGGATCGCATAACCGCGTGAAGAAAACGTCGCGAGCGGGTAAACGCCTCTGCCGCCAATGAACGTTTGCTGAAACACGCCCGCAGGCCCGCCGTGAATGTTCAGAATCGTAGGCACCTTTTGCCCAGCCTGGTATCCGACTGGATAAGTAAGTAATCCCTCGATCTCTTTTCCGTCTTTCGATTTCCAGCTGATGACTTCGGTTCGTCCCATTGGCGGTATTTGCATACCAGCATTGACAGTCGAGATTTGCACGGGTGTGAAGTCACTCACGGATGCGACATAGATATCGGCCGGTGTGTCGGGTGTTTGCCTCGTAAATGCGAACGTCGAGCCCGAACTGTTGAGACTCAGAGCGCCGATCACGGCCGGTGTAACTTTGATCTCCTCGATGCGATTCGCAGCAACGTCGAACGAATAGATTTGCGTTCCCGTGCCTTTGGGTTCGCTGAAATAGATTCGCTTGCCGTCGCTGGACCATCCGGCGACGCCGGGTTGAGCGTCGAACGACGTCACGAGAGTTTTAGGCTGGCCGCCGCTCGCGGGAAAGATCTCGATGACGCCACTCTGCGCCCACCGCGGCGGAGCATCGCTCGCCTGGACCGCAATCCACTTGCCATCAGGTGAGTAGAGTGGAGAAGCTTCAGCCGCAGGAGAATTTGCGAGCACGGAAACTTTGCCACTGGCGACTTCGACGATCGAAACGTCCGAGGTGGTCCAATCATTCGCGCCCGGCGACTTAACATGACCAAATGCGATCCGCGAACCGTCGTTGGACCAGTCAAAGTCTTCGACCTGGTAATTCTCGGTCGTTAGTTTACGTGGTTCACGTTTGCCGTTCGCGTCCTTTTGAACTGAAAGCACGTACAAGCGTGCCAGCTTCACGTTTTCGTCGATCCAGCGCCAGTCGTTCCTGCCCTTGTCGTTCTTCTCTTCGTCGTCAGTCTTGGGATCGGTCATCGTGAAAGCGATCGAGCGACCGTCGGGTGACCAGTCGAAGTTGATCACGGAGCTCTTGCCGTCTGTTAGTGGTTCAGCTTCACCACCGTTCAGACTCAGCACATAGAGATTGTTTTTGTTGTCTTTGCGATTAGAAGTAAAGGCGATCCAGTTTCCGTCGGGCGACCACTTCGGCTTGGTCGAAGACTTGTCGCCAAACGTGAGCTGGGTGTTCTGCTTCGTCGCGATGTTTGCCATCCAGATTTGAGTGACAAACTCGCTCTTGTCAGCGGTCATTACGGCTTCGTTCACGGTATAGACCACGCGTTTCCCATCAGGAGAAACTCTCGGCGTGCCGGCAGCTTTGAACTTCAATTGCAGTTCGGGTTCCCATGTTTGTGCTGTGGCAGTTGCCGCAAGAAGGACAATTAGACTTAGAGCTGTGGCTAGCGATTTCATGACAGTTCTCCTGGTGGCGTTGGAATCTAACGAGGTGCTGGAACTTTTACTCGCGTGCAACGCGAAAGTCAACAAACTTCTCGCGAGAATTGGCGCGTTCAGTGTAATCTGCAATTTCCGTGAGCCCAATCTCCATTTCAGCAATCGAAGACGCACGACGACGAATAGCAAACGCGGCGATTCGTACGCCTCTTGTCCGTCTGAATGTTCAGGATGCACCGGCTGAAATCTACTTAAAATTGGAGAATCTCCAACCGATTGGATCATTCAAGATCCGCGGCGCCGCAAATGCGATTGCTCGGTTGTCGAAGGAGCAACTCGAGCCTGGTGTGGTGACAGCATCTGCGGGCAACATGGCCCAAGGTGTTG
Organism: Acidobacteriota bacterium; assembly: GCA_046733695.1. GTDB lineage: Bacteria > Acidobacteriota > Blastocatellia > Pyrinomonadales > Pyrinomonadaceae > PSRF01. The sequence goes on along the minus strand of JBKPPU010000157.1, from coordinate 22,316 downwards.
CCTGGTGTGCGCGACGGCTTGGGATTCCCTGCACCGTCATTGCCCCCGCTACGGCGCCTGCTGCGAAGGTCAGTGCGATTGAGCGTCTTGGTGGACGAGTCATTAAGGTTTCGTTTGATGAATGGTGGCGAGCGTTTGAACAGCGTTCGCATCCGGGTGTTGAGGGAACGTTCATTCACGCGTTTGACGACAGGCACGTGATGGCCGGCAACGGAACGATCGCGCTTGAGATTCTTGAAGATCTTCCAGACGTGGACGCGGTGATAATTCCCTGGGGTGGTGGGGGACTTACGTGTGGCATCGCCTCGGCGTTACGCGTGCTTCGTCCCCCTTGCAAGATCTTTACCGCTGAAGTCGCCACGGCCGCACCACTCGCCGCATCGATGGCCGCCGGCGTGCCAACCACGATCGACTATCAACCTTCATGGATCGACGGCATCGGCGCTCGGGCCGTCTTCCCGCAAATGTTCGAACACGCACGCTCTTTGATCGACGCCTCCCTCGTCGCCGACCTCGACTCGGTCGCCAACGCCCTCCGCCTCGTGGCCCAACACAACCACATCATCGCCGAAGGGGCCGGCGCCTGCCCCGTCGCCTGCGCCCTCTCCGGCCACGCCTCTCCCGGCAAACTCGTCTGCGTCATCTCCGGCGGCAACATCGACGCCACCAAGCTAGCCTCGTTGCTGGTTGGAAAATGATTAGCCACAAAGAGGCACAAAAGGCACATAATGAGCCTGTAAAGGAACCCTCAATCCTCCGAACGTACTGTAGGGGCGGCCCTCCGTGGCCGCCCAGCGTGGCATTGATCTCTTTGCCATTGGCGTGATTACATTCACGCGAACTCAAAAACTCTCGACGAGGTATCCTCACTATGCCTGAATTTGAACATCTCCCTTACCCGTCTCGATACAACTCACTACGTCTCCTCGGCTACGACTACAACTCAACCAGAAAACTCTGCGCAATCACCTTAGTCGCCGATTCGCGAAGACCTGTCTTTGCCGACATGTTACTTGCTAAGGCAACTCTGGCTGCTCTACTGAGTCCCGAGACACTTGCGAATATGCATCTGCGAGCGTTTACTCTGATGCCCGAGCATCTTCATCTCCTCGCTGGAGTTCGTAACCCGGACCTTCACCTTCCGAAGCTAATCGGAAACTTCAAAAGCTTCACGACTCAACTATACTGGAAGCGCAGTCGGGAGATTGCCGCGGCGGGAGAGGTAAATATGCCTTCGGAGAATGTGTGTAAGTCGGATGTCCGACAATCGCGAAGCTTACTATCTCCTTTGATTGAGGGGCGCGCCACTCTTCGTCCAGAGATTGTCGAACTAAGAAATTGGCCGGCTGTTCGGCCGGAACTGTTTTTGAGGAAGCATCTGTGGCAGGCGAAGTTCTTCGATCATGTTATCCGCAATAACGAGGATCTGAGGGAGAACCTCGAATATATAGCGATGAATCCGGTGAGGGCGGGGTATGTTGCGCGATCGTATTTCTATCCTTATACGGGGTTCCTCGATTGAAACGTCGTGTTGCAAAGGATCGAGTTCCACGCCGGGCGGCCACGGAGGGCCGCCCCTACAGTTCATTTCGAGATCCAGTCGTCCGGGATCACAGTACGTTCCGAGATTTTTGTAACAAACAAAGGAGAGCAAGCAGCGACAGTTTTGGAATTGAGCGAGCGACGTTAAAACCTAAAGCGAAGATGATCGTCATTAACAGAGAGCCAGCCAACGATCCCACCCATTCACCCGCCGCACCACGAAGAGTCAAGTACGCAACAACCCAACCCGTCGCATACGCGAAGAACGCAAGCCCCCATAACAAATAAAACTTCGGCAACCGCCATCGACTATCAGCTACAAGCGATCCAAACACAGTGCCGCCGAGCAGAATGAACGCCATAGTCCACGCTATGTTCGCACCCACCTGACCAAGCCGCGCGTACATCCAGCGCTCGCCAAATGCGACGGTTGCAAACACAATCAAACTAACCAAACAAAAACCGATTCCGCCTCTGAACACTGCGCGTGAAAGTGTGCTCATCGTCTTACTCAAATAAGTTGCAGTTAGGAAACACCTTTGTGAAAGGGTACTGACAGCATTAAACAATAACGAGCAAGGGCAAGGAGGGAATTCACATGCCATCGAGATATGACGATCGCGATTATGACCGTGATTCGCAATACTTCGGACAGTATAACCAGCGCTCGAATTCAGAATTCGGCCGCGGTTATAGACCCCGTTCCGAATACGGCCGTGATTGGGAATCGGAAAGATACGGTAACGAAGGCCGTTTTCCAGGCGATGAAGACCAGAGCAGGTATTCGTCAGGAAGAGGTAGCCGCGGTTACCAAAGCGGTCGCGAAAACTATTGGGGTCGCGGCTGGGAGAACGAACGCGACGAAAGCAATCGCGAGAGCCGGTACGGCAGTTATGGTCGCTCAGGCGCAGAGCGCGGCTACAGCGAAGGTCTGACCGGCGACTATCCGCGACAACAACAAGAACAACAATACAACTATCCCACCGGGTTCCGCTCGAACGAGAGATACCGTGAACGCGGACGTGATTACGATCGCGAAGGCGGACGCGGTTGGTGGGACCGAGCGTCGGACGAAGTCGCATCATGGTTTGGCGACGAAGAAGCTGAGCGACGTCGACGCATGGACGACCAGCGCGAACATCGCGGTCGTGGACCGAAGGGTTATCGCAGATCCGACGAACGAATCAAGGAAGACGTCAACGATCGCCTCAGCGACGATTACTACCTGGACGCTTCCGAAGTTGAAGTCGCCGTCCAGAACACGGAAGTGACGCTGACGGGCACCGTCAACAACCGTCGTGACAAACGACGCGCTGAAGACCTTGCCGAATCCGTCTCTGGTGTAACGAACGTCGAGAATCGTTTGCGAGTAAAGCAGAGCGGTTACGGTGATTACAGCAACACCGGAACCACTACGCGAACTCCAACGAGCAGCAACATCAGCGGGACTCCAGGCAGCACAACGAGTTCAGCAGCCGCGGGCGGCCGAACAAGCGGAACTTAATCAGTCCCGCAGTTCAGATAAAGGCACAAAGACTTCACAAGAGTCTTTGTGCTTTTCTGCCTATTTAGGAAGATACGCGAGCAAGTCCGCGGCAAGGTTCGGATCGATCGCCTGCAGAATGTGATACTGCTGCATAGCCGCCGTCTTGTTACCAGTGCGTACATACACAATACCGAGACCATGATTCCCATACGCATGTCTCGGCTCAATCTGCAGCAACTTTTGTAACGGCTCAATTGCTTCTTCGTACTGGCCTTTCTTCATATATACAGCGGCCAATTCGTAGAGCGAATAGGTAAACGTGGGCTTCAGTTCAAGAGATTTCCTGTAGGCGGCGATTGCTTCATCGAAGTTTCCCTGTCTCTGATAAGCGTTCCCCAGACTCATATACAGAACATGATGTTTCTGTAACTTGATTGCCTTGTCGTAGCATTCAATCGCCTTCTCCACCTTGCCCCATTCCGAGTAATCGACACAAAGGCTGGTCCGAAAGTTTGAATTACCTGGTTCAAGTGTAATTGCTTCTAAGTATTCCTGCTCTGCTTCTGCATACATCCCCAAACTGTTGTAAGCCCCCCCGAGTTGAGCGTGTGCGCCACCACTCGTCGGTTCTTCCATAGCGCGTTGTCGAAATAACGCCAGCTTCGGCAACAGATTCTTCCGTTCCGAAGCCACACGTAAACGCTCACGCGCATCCTGGTGATCCGGCTCTAAAGTAAGCACCTTGTTCAATGTTCTGATAGCATTGTCATACTTACCCGCCATCAGATAAGTGTTGCCGAGAACGTATAGAGCCTCGACATCGTCTGGACGACTGTTTACGACTTTGAGCAAGGGTTCAATTGCTTCCGAATATTTCAAATTAGCACGCAGCGCATGGCCCAACTGGGTCATGATCTTCGCGTCATTGGGCCTTAGTCGATCGGCCTCTTTGAGTTCAGTGAGAAACTCTTTCGGTTGCCCGACGTTCTCGTACGCCTTACCGAGGAAATAATGTGCCTCAACCCAATCTGGCTTCAGCTCAGTGGCGCGTTTATAAAACGACACGGCGTCTTTCTGATTGCCTGTCTTTAGCAAGGCGTCGCCAAGGTTGAAATTGGCAACGGCGTTTGATGGATCGAGTCTGATCGCTTCTTGGTAGGCTTTGGTTGCCGACTGGAGGTCGCCAGAACTTTGGTAAGCCACACCCAGATTTAAATGTGCTTCCGGGATGTCGGGCTTCAACGCGATCACACGGTTATAGAATTCGATAGCGTTTTGAAATGATCCCGCCCTGAAATAAGCATGGGCGAGATTGAAAAGAATATCTGCATCGTTCTCGCGGAGCTGTGCAGCATCAGAAAACGCTCGTATCGCTTCGTCGTGCCGGTTTGCCCTACTGTAATAGAGTCCGAGCGCGCTATACGCCTCGACTAGTTTCGGATCCAGACGGATGGCTTCTTTGATCGCAGCAATTGCTTCCGGCAAATGACCGGCAGCACCATAGGCGTGGCCGAGGGTAAGGTGTACCACCGGCTCCTGCGTTCTAATGCTAACCGCCACCTTCAAACACGCGATGGCGCTTTCCCACCGTTGCAGAACCATGTACGAGACGCCGGAATTAAACTGTGCGACGAAATCGTTGGGACTGATCTTCAGCGCGGCAGCATACTCCTGTATCGCCTCCTCATCCTTGCCGGCCTTTTGCGCAGCAAGGCCGCGCGTAATGTACTCCGCCGCCGTAGTGGGTTGTTGTTGAGCGAAAGTTAGTGACGACAGAGCAAATAGCCAAATAAGCGTCACCGTTCCGGGTCTTTTGAGGTTCGTTAGCATGAGGATAGTCCTTTGTGCTTTTTGTGCCTTTTGTGGCCACTACGTGGACGCAGTGTAGCAGAGACTCGTCCTTTGTGGCTTTACTCGGAATAAACTGCCGCTCACTTTGGTCAGTTTTCATACCCTGAGCTACAATAGCCGCCGCTTCGTTAGAGCCCAGAAGACTCCCCCGGATTGTTGTTGGCGTTGTCGTTCCCCGTGAGTAAAAAGATTGGCCGCTACGAAATCTGCTCCAAGCTCGGCGCGGGTGGTATGGGTGATGTTTACCTCGCCCACGATACCAAACTCGATCGCAAAGTCGCCCTGAAAATTCTGCCGTCAGAGATGGTCGATGACCAGACCGGCGATCGAGTGCGACGATTCGTGCAGGAAGCAAAAGCAGCTTCGGCACTCAATCACCCAAACATTCTCACCATCTACGAGATCGACGAGGTCGATTCCGAACAGTTCATCGCCACTGAATTCATCGACGGGCAAACACTACGCGAGCGAATCAGAAAAGGTTCGACAACTGCGAGTGAAGTACTCGACGTCGGCATCCAGGTCGCCAGCGCGCTTTCGGCAACGCACAGCGTCGGCATCATTCATCGCGACATCAAGCCCGATAACATCATGTTGCGGCACGATGGCATCGTTAAAGTTCTGGATTTTGGTCTCGCAAAACTCACGAAGGAACGCGAGATACCCGATACGAACGAATTTGCCACCACGCAGCATTTTATTAACACCGGCATCGGCGTTGTGCTCGGCACAGCACAGTACATGTCGCCGGAACAGACCAGAGGGTTCGATTTAGATCCACGCACTGACATCTGGAGTTTGGGTTGTGTGCTCTACGAAATGCTGTCCGGTCGACCACCGTTCGCTGCTCCCACGAAGATTGATGTGATGTCGGGAATTCTGCATCGCGAACCCGAGTCGCTTTTGCCGCACCTGCCCGAAGGCCCACGCGATCTCGAGCGCGTCGTCTTTCGTGCTCTGCGCAAGGACCGCGAAGAACGGTATCAGACGGTGAAAGATCTGCTCGTCGATCTCAAGTATCTGAAACGAGAGATCGACAGCAACTCACATCGCTTGTCCAATGCGCGAACATCGGCCGGCTTTGCTGCGGATGCAGTGCCGGACAAATCCGTCGCCGTCCTTTATTTCGAGAACATGAATTCCGAGAAAGATAGCGACTATTTCTGCGCCGGCATCACGGAAGACATCATCACGGATCTCTCGAAGATCAAAGATCTGAAAGTCGTCTCGCGTAATGACGTGCTTCCCTTTCGCAACAAGGAAGTAAACACGCGACAGGTCGGCGATGCGTTACGCGTGAACTACATCCTCGAAGGAAGTGTACGAACGGCCGGCAGTAGGATTCGCATCACTGCACAACTCGTCAGCGTTCGCGACGGTTATCACCTCTGGGCCGAACGCTTCGATCGCCAGGTCGAAGACATTTTCGATCTGCAAAACGAAGTCTCACAAAAGATCGTAGACGCGTTAAAGGTGTCGCTCACTGATTCAGAGAGACAACTCCTGACGCAGAAACCAACAGACGATCTCCGCGCCTACGACTTTTACATGCGCGGCAGAGAGCTTCTGTATCGCAAGGGCCGAAGAAATACCGAGAGCGCCATCAACATGTTTGAGGATGCCATCGCACTTGATTCCGGCTTTGCGTCTTCTTATGCGGGACTGGCCGAAGCGTACTCGTCAATGTACGAATGGTACGACGGCGCGACGTCGTGGCTGAGCAAAGCGATCGAGATGAATCAGAAAGCTCTGACGATCGAGCCGACGTCCCTCGACGCGAAATTCGGAATCGCGATGGTCTACTTCAACCAACGCCGTCTCGGGGAGGCAAAGCGTGCGCTGGAAGAGATTCTCAAAGAGAACGACGAGTTCTATCCCGGCTACATGCGACTCGGCATGATTGCCGAACTCCAAACCGACCTCGACAGCGCACTCACTCATTACCGGCGCGCCGCTGAACTAAAACCGTACGACGAAGAGGCTTGGAAGTATCTCGCAGAGATTCATCAAAGACTCGGAAACATCGAGGCGGTGGAAAAAGCCGAGCTGAAAGTAATCGAAATCACCTCCCGAAAACTCGAAGCAAGCCTCGATGACGTCGTGGTAATGAGCCGACTCGCGGAATCCTACGCACGGTTTGGCAGTAGAGAAGAAGCAAGTGCGACCCTGAAACGAGTTTTAGAATTAGAACCAAATGACGGCCTGGCTGTATACAACTGCGCCTGTGCTTACGCGTTACTTAAAGAGACGAAGGCATCACTGATCCTTTTGCGCCGCGCTTTTGAGAGTGGATTTAGAGCCGTGGCGCACTGGGCAAAGGGCGATAGTGCCTTCGATTCAATGCGTAATACAGACGAATTTCAGAAGTTATTGGTCGAATTGCAGTGATACAACAGGAAACGGAGAACACCAATGCCAAAGTATGTAATCGAGCGAGTCGTACCAGGGGCCAGCAAACTCAGTCCGGCGGAGTTGAAAACGTTGTCGCAGCGGTCGTGCAACGTGCTGAATGAATTGGGACCGCAGATTCAGTGGGTGCAAAGCTACGTCACCGACAATAAGCTTTACTGTGTTTACATTGCTGCGAATGAAGAGATGGTCCATGAACACGCGCGGCGCGGCGGCTTTCCGGCGAATCACGTGTCGCAAGTGAAAACCGTGATCGATCCGACCACGGCCGATGACTAAAGAGACGATGGATCTCCGCGCAATCCAAAAACCTCTTAAGGAAAAGTATCGCAGCGATCCAAATAGCTCTCGCATCACGCTCAGAGCTACCGGCGATCAAACCGATACGCCAATCTCGTGTTCGATAGAAGTAGGAAAGAAGATACTCGAAGCACAGGTACACAGCGGTGTCGGTGGTCCCGGCACCGCTGCCTGCTCGGGTGATCTCCTGCTCGCGGCTCTCGCAGGCTGCGCTCAACTGACTTGCCAGCTCGTGGCGACGGCGATGGGGATACCGTTCGAGCACATTCGCGTAGAAGTTGAAGGTGAGATGGACCTGAGCGGCACGCTCGGAATCTCGAAAGAGGTTCCGGTTGGCTTTCAGAACATCCACGCGAAATTCGACATCAAAGCCCCGCAGGCAACCCCCGAGCAGCTAGCAGCATTGAAAGAGAAGACAGAACAGTATTGCGTGGTCATGCAAACCCTCGTGAAGCCCCCACAGATTAGAACGAGTTGGTCTTAAATCCCGCCCACGGCAGTGGGTCTTGTTGAGTTGGTCTTAAATCCCGCCCACGGCAGTGGGTCTTGTTGAGTTGGTCTTAAATCCCGCCCACGGCAGTGGGCGGATTGTTCAAGTCCTTTCTATATGAAAACTAAATTGCGAAATCCGAATACCGCCAACGGAAGTTGGCGGATTGTTCAAGTCCGAACTATTCATCAACAATTTAGGATGAATAGAGAGGACCTGAAGTATCCGCCAACTGCCGTTGGCGGGATTAGAAAATGCTTTTTAAAAACGGGCTGTAGAAAGGACTTGAACCATCCGCCAACTGCCGTTGGCGGGATTTCGAATTTTTGTGCAGCGTGCCCAATGTAATAACCTTTATGCAGAGCCCCAACGTAATAACCTTTATGCAGAGCCCCAACGTAATAATCTTGTGCAGAGCCCCAACGTAATAATCTTGTGCATAGCCGCGAACGTATTAACTAAGTGAACATGAAAGTCGATGCACAGTTGCCGTCATTTGAACGGGCCACCGAGTGGTTGAATGGTCGCGTCACGGCGCGGCAGACCAAGGGCCATCCGACGCTCGTCCATTTGTGGTCCATCAGTTCTGAAACGGCCAAGACTAATCTGGCGCAGGTCGCGCAGATACGCGATCAGCGCAGGCGCGAAGGTGTGCGTGTTATTGCCGTGCACGTGCCGCAGTCGCAGGCTGAAAAAGATCCCAAACCGGTTCGCGACGCGATATCACGTCTTAATCTCACCGAACCATGCGCCCTCGATAACGATCACAAAGTCAGCCACGGTCAGGAAGAACTGCCGGCTTACTTCCTGTTTGATCCGGAAGGCGAGATTCGCAGTTCGGCAACCGGAGCAAACGGCCTGGATGTAATCGAGGACGATCTCGACCACTTGCTCGGCGAATTGAGAAACAACAAACCGTTTTGCGTCGCGTGCGAGTTGTTCCTGAACAAGGAAGCGATGTTTTGTGCTGACTGTGGTTCGCCATTGACGCTACCTGGTCCGAACACGCATCCGTATTACGAAGATCATTTCAACTCGGCACTCCCGACTATTCGACTGGCGAATCCCGACCCGCTCATCGGACACAAGATCGACGGAAAATATGAGCTGGTTGCGCGTCTGGGCGAGGGCGGTATGAGCGTCGTGTATCGCGCGCGTCGCGTTCACATCGGCGACGATGTCGCGGTGAAGATCCTGACGGGAAAGTTCGTCAAGGACGATGCGGCACTGGCACGCTTCAGGCGCGAAGCACGTGCGGCGGCGATGCTGCGTCATCCAAACGTCATCACGATTCACGATTTCGGTGAGACGGCCGACGAACACGCCCCCGCGTATATCGTCATGGAGTTTGTAAAAGGAACTCCGCTGCGCGAACTGTTGCGGAGCGAGAATCGTTTTTCCGTCGAACGTGGCGCACGATTGATGCGCGGCATTTGTGCGGGTGTTGGTTCCGCGCACCGGCAGGGCGTGGTCCATCGCGATCTGAAGCCGGAGAATATTCTGGTGGTTGCGCCTGAGGATGATTTCGAGCTCGAGAGCGTGAGAGTTGTTGATTTCGGGCTCGCGAAACTTCTCGCGGATGCGGGGCCGGCGTCATCCGGAGCAGTCGTGGGAACCCCTTTCTACATGTCGCCTGAGCAGTGTCTCGGTGAGCCGCTCGATGCGCGATCGGATGTGTACAGTCTGGGGACGATGTTTTACGAGATGCTTTCAGGGCGACAGCCGTTTGGCGCCGAAACTGTGTCGGGTGTGATTAACAGGCACTTGTACGAACCGCCGGCGCCGTTCGCTGAGTCGCTCGGAATACCACGCAGAGTTGCGATGGGGATCATGCATGCGCTCGCAAAGGATCCGGACGACCGCCCGCAGACGGCGACGGAGTTGGCGCGGCAAATGCAATTGGTGTAGACAGGATTACAAGATTTGCAGAATTTACAGGATAAATCTTGTACATCCTGCAAATCTTGTAATCCTGTCTAGATTTAGTCTTTGATGCGCGTGTCGATCGCGATCCAGTTTGCTTCCCACGTCTTCCCAAAATCATCCGAAAACGATTGCTCAAACCGGTATGAATCATCCGTGATCTTCGTGATCACAAACCGCACGAGTATCGCTCGACCGTTGTACGTATCCTGGTTGTAGAACTCGCCGCGCCCCTCTTTGAACTCACCAACACTCGGCGTCGTCAACATCCCATTGCTCACATTCGCAAAGTTCAAACTCCACTGCCGCGCCTGCGGGTTATACAAACGCAGGCTGAGACCCTCAATGCGCCCGGCTGGACCAGCAACTTTCAACTCAACGAGGTTGGCACGACCATCCAAAACCGTTCGCACCAGCGTCGTGCCCTCATACTCCAACCACGTCGTCGAACCACTCAATGGACGCTGCAAACGCTTCAACTGCGTTTTCCAGTTCCCGATTTCCCAATCAAAGTCGTGCTGTCCATCACGTTGAGCAAAAGTCTGAACGGGAAGAAAAACGACGAGTAAGAAGAGAATGTATTTCATGGTCCCGAAACTTAGTCCGGCCATCAAATCGGGTCAAGAGGTTACTTTGAGGTAACTACACTCGGCGAGACACTTTTGCTATCACGGCCACGAGCTTATTCAACTCGATCGGTTTCGAAAGATGAACCTCATAGCCCGCATCCAGTGCTTTCGATTCATCAATCGCACCGGCGTAACCCGTGACAGCAATCGCAGGTATGCGTTCTCCATCGGCCTCGAGCTCACGAAGCTGCCGCATGAAGTCGTATCCATCCATACCCGGCAGACCGATATCCGACACGACTACGTGAGGTTTCCATTCTTTGATTAACTGCAGAGCCGTTGCGGCAGAGTCGCTAGCTTTGACTTCGGCGCCATAGCGAGCGAGAGCGATCGTAATCAACTCGCGCGTGTCCTGCTGATCGTCAACACTGAGAATTCTCAAGCCCTTCAGCAAATCGGGATGGAGCTCGGCGCTTTTGTCACCCGTTCCGTTTGATTGCCGTCGCAATGTCAACAACTGCGCGCTCACTTCAGGATACACATCAGCCAATCCCTCAGCATCGGACCACGACAGCAGTGGCAGCGTGACAGTGAATATGGCTCCTTTGCCTTTTCCATCGCTGGCCGCTTGAACTTCGCCGCCGTGCATCGTTACAAGGCTGCTGACAATTGAGAGTCCAAGTCCGAGACCACCGTGCACACGCTTCGATGAAGTATCAGCCTGCCTGAAACGTTCGAACATGTGTGGCAGAAATTCCGCATCCATGCCTTCGCCCGTATCACGAACAGTCAGTTTCAATTTCTTGCCGGCGGGCTTAAGCTCAACCTCGACTCGTCCATTATGCGGCGTGAACTTCACCGCGTTCGAGAGCAGGTTCCAAACTACTTGTTGGAGGCGAACTGCTTCGCCCATTACGAGACCAGCGTTACGCTCGAGAACTGAAAAGATCTGAATGTTCTTCGCTTCGGCAGCGTGACGAACTGCGTCAATGGCAGCCTCGATGACTCCGGAAAGCTCGACCGGTCGGGGATCCAGTTTCAACTTGCCGGTGACGATGCGAGAAATATCGAGCAACTCGTCGATGATGGCCCGCTGAGCTGCAGCATTACGTTCGATAACCTCGACGCCGCGCGCACGATCACGCTCGCTGAGCTTTCCGGCTTTCAATAAGTGAGTCCAACCAACGATCGCGTTGAGCGGCGTGCGGAGTTCGTGTGACAGAATCGCGAGGAAGTCGTCCTTGATCCGGTTTGCGATCTCGGCGCTCGCACGCGCTTCTCTTTCGCGAACCATCAACTCCATTACTGCCGCTTCTGATTCGCGACGTAGTCGCTGCAGGTTCAGGTGCGACTCGACACGAGCCAGCAGTTCGCGTGCTGAAAAAGGTTTGACCAGGTAATCGTCCGCCCCTGCACCCAGACCTTCGACACGCGACTCTTCGCCCGCCCGAGCCGATAACAAGATGACGGGGATAGTCACAGTTCTCTCATCGGCACGCAACGCCCTCAACAACCCGAAGCCGTCAAGTTTCGACATCATCACGTCCGACAAGACCAGATCGAATTTTTCATAGCGCGCTAAGCCCAACGCGGCTTCGCCGTCAGCAACCGCGACCACGTCAAATTTAGGCGCCAGCAAGCGCCTGACGTATTCGCGCATATCGCTGTTGTCGTCAGCGAGCAGAATGCGAGAGCGCGGGTCTTCAGTTGAAGTTGCCGTCACTTCCGCCGCAACTGAATCCAACGCCTGCAAGCCATCCGGACCAGCGTCAGGAAGCCATTTCAGTACCTCGTCCACGTAAGCTTCACTTCGCAAACTGGTCGAAGCCAGTCTGCGCTCACCGCCAAGCCGGTCTGCAGGCAGATGTGTCGCACCCGTCGGAATGCTGACCGTGAAAGTAGTGCCGCGACCGATCTCGCTTTTAACTTGAACCTCGCCGCCATGTAATTTCACTAGCTCCTGAACCAGTGCCAGACCAATTCCCGATCCTTCATAACTGCGGCCGCGAGCATTCTTGACGCGGTGAAAACGCTCGAAGAGGTGCGGCAGCTCATCTTCGGGAATCCCGGTTCCAGTATCGCTTACTTCGAGCTCCACACTCTCGCCGCGATCTTTCAACGAGACGCCGATTTCACCTTCAAATGTAAACTTAAAGGCGTTGGAAAGGAGATTGAAAACGATCTTTTCCCACATTTCACGATCGACGTACGTGTCACGTTCGATCGGTGAACAGTTGACGGCGAGTTTCAAGGCCGCCTTATCAGTTGCAGCGCGAAACATGCTCGCCAGTTCGGCAGTGAACGTCGTGAGATCGATTGGTTCAAAAACGGCTTCGACACGGCCAGCTTCGATCCGAGAGAAGTCGAGCAACGTGTTCACGAGTTTGAGCAAACGAATACTGTTGCGGTGCGCCACTCGTAGACTCTTGGCGATTTGAGGAGATAGCCCGTCGTTTGCGAGAGTATCCTCGAGCGGTCCAAGCATCAGAGTCAACGGCGTGCGAAATTCATGACTGACATTTGAGAAGAATGCAGTCTTGGCGCGATCGACTTCCGCCAGCGCCTCGGCACGTTTCCGCTCTTCCTCGTAGGCGCGCGCGTTTGCGACGGCAGTGCTGATGTGTCCGGCAATCAGATCGAGGAAGCTGCGATATTCAGCATCGACAATACGACGCGGACTGAGTCCGGTAACGAGAAAACCCGTTGGCTTGCCGTAACCTGATGCCGCGATCGGAAGGACGACGGCTTTTTGACACGGCTCCGGCCATGGTCCACCAGTTATAAATCCGAATCTGCTAACCAGATCCAAAACGACTTCAACTACGCCTGTCTCGAAAACGCGGCCCAGGGGCCACTTGTCTGAATTAGACAACTCGATTTCTTCGGGTGCCGCCACATCACCCGGTTCCATGCCACTCGCGCAAACCAGCCGTGCACGCGTCGCGTCGTCATCCAACAGATAGACGAGGGCAAACGGTACATCGTAAGGGTTCGTGGCGAGACTTTTTACGGCGACGTCGCAGGCATCGTCGGCAGACTTCACCGCGATCACCTTCCGGCCCAGGTCGCGCAGTGTTTGCAGCCGTCTTTCACCAATAACTCGTCCCGTCGTCTCGTAACAGGCGCAAAAGATTCCATCAACTTTATTGGCTTCGCCTTGAATCGGACTGTAGGAAAATGTGAAGTACGTTTCTTCACATGGCAGGTTGCGATCCATCACCAGCAGTAGATCTTCGGACCAGGTGGCGACACCGGTTTCAAAAACACTGTCGAGCATTGGACCAACAGTTGACCAGATTTCTCTCCAACACTCCTGGCCCGATCGGCCCAGCCACTCCGGATGTTTCGTGACGCCGAGGACGGGAATATACCCGTCGTTGTAGAACATCGTGTAGGCGGGATGTCCCCACCAAATGACGATGGGATAACGCGAGCCGATGCAGATCGAGACGGCGGTTTTGAGAGACGCCGGCCATTCAGCCGCGGGACCAACCGGGCTGCTGGACCAGTCGAACGCGCGCATGCGCTCGCCCATCTCGCCGCCGCCCTTGAGGAAACTCAAGTCGGCAGAATTTGGCGCAGATGTTCCTGTAGAGCTTCGAGACATTCGGGTCTAAATGCGGGGGAACGAGAGGGATTGCCAATTAAAGAACGTATGACGTTTCTGTGTCAACGTGATTTTAGTGTTACTTGGACACAGTCAGTACCACCTCGCGGTAGCGGGTGGGTACGCCGTAGGCTCCAATCGTAAAACGCTGCGCGGCACCCACCCGCTGCCGCGAGGTGGTACTGACCCTGTCCAAGTGCCGCTCTACAAACCGATCCGCTGTATTAAATCATTGAAACGTCGATCGGAACGGAGCGGGTCGAGAATCGGAAACACTTTCAAATACGCGACGTAGTTTGAACGCTCCGCGTATGCCTTCTCCAGCCACACAAACGCTTGTTCCTTGTCGCCAAGACCGATGTAGACGTTCACGAAAGCCGCGGGCGTAACGTATCGGGCCTGGTTGAGTGCGAGTAGTTCGTTCAGTACCTTCGTCGCCTCGGCTTTACGACCGGCCAAACCATAAGCGAGACCAAGCATTCCCAGCGCACCAGGCGTTCGCTCCGAGACAGCAACCGCTTTCTCCGCCGCTGCGACACCTTCGTCAAATTGGTTGTTCGCACCATAAGTGTGACCGAGGAACCAGAGCGCCTGGTAGTGGTTTGAATCCATGGCGATCACGTTGCGCAGTTGCTCGATCGCTTCGTCATAACGGCGCGCATTCTCGAATAGAAAGCCGCGCTGCGCACTAATCGAGAGTGAAAACGGATCGAGCTCGCGCGCACGATTCGAAGCAGCGAGCGACTCGTCAATACGTCCGCGCGACATCAGGTAGTTGGCGTAAAAGTTATGGGCATTCGCATAATTGGGGTTCAGCTCAATCGCATGCTTGAAATGGTTTTCCGCCGCAGTCCATTCCCAGTTGTAATGCTTCACATAACCAAGCGCGCTGTAAGCTTCAGCAAGTCCGCTATCGATTTGGAGCGCTTTGGTTGCAGCTTCTTCAGCTTGTCGCCGCGCCTCGAGCGGAGGCATTGACGCGACCTGGACAGCGCCGAGCGAGTTGTAACAGTCGGCGAGACCAACGTACGCGGGTGCATAACTCTCGTCTTCCTTAATCGCACTCTGAAAGAGCACGATGGCTTTGTTGAGGTTCTCTTCAGTGCGTTTGTTCCAGTATAGATAACGCCCGTGTAGATAGTCGTCGTAAGCCTTCGGTATAACCGGACGCCGCGATGCAAAACGTGCCTGCTCGTCGGGCGTCATCTGAATTCGCACTTCCTGTGCTACTGCTCGTGCGATTTCACTTTGCAGATCGAGAACGTCGCGCACGTCGCGAACGTAATCTCTGACCCACAGATGACGATCCGTGGGCGCATGGATCAACTGCGCACGAACGACTACACGATCTCCGGATCTCTGCACGGTGCCTTCAATGATGGCATCTACGTTTACCTCACGCGCGATCTCCGGGAGAGATTTCCGGGTCCCTTTGTAATGCATCGACGAGGTGCGAGAAATGACTTGGAGATCCCTAATCTTGGCGAGATCCCCAATCAGGGCATCGGTCATGCCGTCGGCAAAGTATTCCTCATCCGCATTGCCCGAAATGTTCTCCAGCGGCAAAACCATGATTGACGACATGGCAGGCCGTGGCGCTTCCCTTCTGTACAACGCATAAGCCAGCGCCGCGAGCAACAAAGGAACAACGATCAGCAGCGCATAACGAAAGGCTCTTGACGGTCGAGCACCCACCTGAGGCTGAATCACGTCTTCATGACGCAGCCTGAGATCCTCTTCAACCTTCCGCACCTCCGCCACAAAGCGGTACCCAATCCCGGGAATCGTCGCGAGGTACTGGCTATCCTGGCGACTGTCTCCCAGTGACTTTCTCAGCGCCGTGATGTTCTGATTAAGATTGTTTTCCTCAACCGCGGTGCCGGGCCAAACTCGATCCAGCAGCTCGTGCTTTTCGATCGTCTTCCCACTCTCTTCAACCAGCACGAGCAACAGGTCAAACGCCTTTGGAGTGAGTCGAATCACGTCGCCATCACGCAAAAGCCGGCGTTTCAGCACGTCGATTCGAAACGGTCCAAAGTCGTAGAAGTGCTTCTTTTGCTGGGACATTGCCGCTTTCAGAAACTCTCTCAGAAAAAATCAGCGGGTTTCTAAGTACATACTCGATCATTCTAGTGCAGTTTGAATTCGCGCGCCTCTTTGGAGTGCGGTGACTTGTCACCGGTTTGGAAAATACCAAAGCGCCAGCAAGTTGGCGCACTCCAGGGAGGCGCCCAATTGCACGACTAGAAATTCTATGGAAGGAAACTATAATGACTCAGAAACCACTTCTAAAAACGATTCTTACATCGGCAATCTTGATCTGCACCCAGACAACGGGCTGGGCGCTCAACAACAACCTGCCCTTCGTGCAGGAAGACGTCATTCTGCAATGGAACCGTGTGTTGATGGAGACCATTCGCACGCCGGGGCAGCAACCCGCAACGATTATGCCCGTGCGCAGTTACGCAATCATGCACGCGGCGATGTTCGACGCCGTCAATTCCATCGACGGCCGTTACACCTCTTATCTAACCGACGTACCTGGATCACCGAACGCTTCGATCGAAGCTGCGGCAGCGCAGGCCGCTCACGATGTTCTGGTCGGGTTCTACCCAACGCGTGTAGGTATCTTCGACACGGAGCTCGCGATCTCGCTGCAGGAAATCGATGACAACCGAGCGCAACAAGGAATTCGTGTGGGCCAAATCGTGGCCGAACGGATGCTCGCAGCTCGCGCGAATGATGGCTGGAATGTTACGCCGCCTGCTTACAGTCTGCCGGCAACTCCGGGTAACTGGCAGCCAGTGCCCGGTTCAGCCGCGTTCACACATTATCCTTCGGTAATTCCGTTTGGAATTTCTTCGGGAACTCAGTTTAGACCGAGTCCGCCACCGCCGTTAACTAGCACCACATACGCCGCCGATCTAAACGAAGTAAAAGAACTCGGATCGGTGACGAGCGCAACCCGCACAGCGGAGCAAACGCACGTCGCACAGTTGTGGGCGGGTGTTGGTACGCCGACAAACTTCCTGTTTGTTTGGAACAACGTCGCGCGTACGGTTGCGACGGCTCGCGATCTCACGACTGTCGAAAAGGCACGCTTGTTTGCGCTGACTAACTTCGCGCTTCATGACGCACTGCAAACCACGTTCGCCAGCAAGTTTCACTACGGCTTGTGGCGTCCGGTGAGTGCGATTCGACGTGCGGACGAAGACGGAAACGCAAACACAACCGCCGATCCGTCATGGTCGTCGTTAATTGCAAATCCACCATATCCGAGTTATGCGGGAAACAACGCTGCCATCGGCACCTCGCAATCAACGATGCTGGCGCTGTTCTTTGGTCGCGACGACATACCGTTCCAACACACGTGGGAAGGCGCAAACGGAGCGACACGTTCGTACGCGGGATTCGGGGCGATGGCCGACGAAGAAGCACGCGCGCGTGTTTACGGCGGCATTCATTTTGGGTTTGATAACGTCGCGGGCCAGTCAGTCGGCCGGAACGTCGCAAACTACATCTTCGCGAACCTCATGCGACCTCGTCAGTGCGTGAGATAAGGCATGGGACAGGATGAACAGGATGTATCAGGATTTACAGATTCAAATCCTGAGAAATCCTGTTAATCCTGTCCAAGATATTCCAGTAAAGGCAACGTGTCGATGTTGCTCCGGCGCAGAGTCCGAACATCTTCACGCAATTGCATACTCTCCAGGCGCAGGAGTTTTGAGGCTTCTCGTAGTTCAATGAATTCGTGTTGCAACCGGCGCGCGTGCAGAATTAGTTCGACGCTTTGTTCGTGAAGAGCTGACAGTGATGCAAGTTCCCTTGGAGACTTTGCCATGCGGGCCAATGTTACCCTACCAAGTGATATTTGCCAGCGCGTGAAAAGTTGGCTTCAAGGCCGGATAGAGATTCTGATACTCGTGATACGCCGATCGATACGTTGCTGAAGTCTCGGCATTTGGCGAAACACGATCGCTCACGAAGATCGTTTGCGCACATGCGGTGTCGACATCGGGCCAGACTCCGGCACCCACTCCCGCCAGCAGTGCCGCACCGTATGCAGCGCCTTCAGTGGTGTTAACGGTCACGAGCTCAGCTTCGAATATGTCGGCGAGAATCTGTCGCCACAAAGAACTGCGCGCCCCACCACCTGAAAGCCGGATTTGATCGACTGAGCCAAGGCCGACTTCTTTCATCAGATTGAAAATGTCTTTCAGACCGAACGACACGCCTTCCAGGACTGCACGCGTCAGGTGAGGTTGAGTGTGACGAGTAGTCAATCCGATCCACGCAGCACGGGCGAGCGGATCCGGATGTGGTGTTCGTTCACCGCTGAGGTATGGCAGGAATATCAGCCCTTCACATCCCGCCGGAATCTGTGATGCCTCGTCGACCAGCTCACCAAAACTCTTATCGGGCGCAAACTTGTCGTGATACCACTGTAAACTGCCGGCCGCACTGAGCATCACGCCCATCAAGTGCCAGCGATCAGAAACTGCGTGACAAAATGCGTGCAATCGTCCGGCGGGCTCGATCAAAGCTGATTCAGTCGCTGCAAATACGACGCCCGAGGTGCCGAGCGTCACCGCCATCGATCCCGGACGAACGACACCAACACCGACCGCCTGCGCAGACTGATCGCCTCCGCCGGCAACGACTGCGGTGCCCGCGCGCAAACCCGTCAGTTCCGCTACCTCACGTGTGACTTCGCCGGTTGTTTCATGACCTTCGAATGTCAGTGGTAACCAGTCAGGATTGATGTTGAGAATGTCTAACAACTCTGACGACCACGTACGGCGGCGCAGATCGAAGAGCATCGTGCCCGAACCGTCTGCTTTGTCCATCGCGAGGGTGCCGGTGAGTTTGTAACGAATGTAGTCTTTGGGGAGCAGGATATGTCGAATGCGGCTATGAACTTCCGGCTCGTGCTTCTCAACCCAGAGGATCTTCGGCGCGGTGAATCCCGTCAGCGCATCGTTACCTGTGATCTGTACGAGCTTCTCACGACTCACGCGCGCGCGAATCTCATCACACTCGGCGCCGCATCTTTGATCGTTCCAGAGAATGGCAGGTCTCAGGACTTGTCCCATTTCATCGAGCAGAACGAGTCCATGCATCTGCCCGGTGAGACCGATCGCCGCTATGCTCTCCCCCGATAAACTCGCCCCGGCAAGTGCTTCTTTGAGACTGGCGACGGTCGCGGTCCACCATTCATGTGGATCTTGTTCGGACCACAGCGGGTATGGAGCGGAGAGATTCAGCGGTGTTGTCGCACTGCTCACCACGCGTCCTTCACGATCGATCAGGAGCGCTTTGGCTCCGGTTGTCGAGAGATCTATTCCGAGTAGATGTGCCATTTGAAGCGCCATAATAACCAAGATCAGCCACAAAAAGGCACAAAAAGCACAGGATGGTCCTTGTCTGTTTGTGCTTTTTGTGCTTTTTTGTGGCTAAAATGAAACGCACATCACTCGCCATTCCTGTTTTGTTGTTGCTGTCGTTGATTGTTAATGCACAGCAAATAGACTCTAACCTTTATTCAAATCTCCGGTGGCGCATGCTTGGTCCATTTCGCGCCGGACGCGTTAATGCAGTCAGTGGCGTGATTGGACAGCCTGACACTTACTACTTCGGTTCGGTTGGTGGCGGGTTGTGGAAGTCGCAGAACTCCGGTCGCACGTGGTCGCCTGTTTTCGACTCAACCAACGTTGCCTCGATCGGAGCGATCGGAGTCGCGCCGTCGAATCCAAATGTAATCTACGTTGGCACTGGGGAACCAGACATGCGCGATTCGATTGCTTTCGGCAACGGCGTTTACAAATCTTCGGACGCAGGCAAAACCTGGCAGCATCTCGGGCTGCAAAATACAAAACAGACCGGTCGCATCATCGTCGATCCGAAGAATCCGAACACGGTCTTCGTGGCTGCGCTGGGTAACGCCTATGCTCCAAATCCCGACAGAGGCGTCTACCGTTCTCAAGATGGTGGCACGACGTGGCAAAAAGTTCTCTTCAAAAATGACGATGTCGGCGCGATCGATCTGGCTTTCGATCCGATCGATTCCAAAATTGTTTACGCAACGCTCTGGAATGTTCGGCGTCCACCGTGGTTTATCTATGCACCGGCAAACGGACCCGGAGCCGGCATCTTCAAATCGATCGACGGCGGCTCAACCTGGCAAGAGATCTCGGCAGGAATTCCTTTGGAAGGACGCGGGCACATCGGCATCGCCGTCGCTCCGTCAAATCGCAATCGAATCTATTCAGTCGTGGACGCAAAAGAGGGCGGCGTGTTTATTTCAAATGACGCCGGAGTCATATGGACCAGGCTGTCCAGCGACAAACGTTTGTGGGACCGCGGCTGGTATTTCGAAAAGATCAGCGTCGATCCGAAAAATGCCGACGTCGTCTACGTGATGAATACGTCGATCTATCGATCGACAGACGCGGGCAAAACGTGGACAGCGATTAAGGGTGCGCCCGGCGGTGACGACTATCACCAACTCTGGATCAATCCCGACGATCCGAAACGAATGATCGCTGCGAGCGACCAGGGCGCGGTCGTCAGCGTGGACGGTGCGGTGACATGGAGCTCGTGGTACAACCAACCAACCGCGCAGATCTATCACCTCGCTGCCGACTATCGCTTCCCTTACTGGATCACCGGTGCGCAACAGGATAGCGGCGCTGTCGGCACGCCTTCGCGCAGTATTCATTCAGACATCTCAAATCGCGATTGGGAGGGTTTGTGCGCCGGAGGCGAAGCCGGTTACACGGCTCCCGATCCGCTGCATGCGGAGATACTCTTCGGTGGTACCGTATCGCGCTGCAACGTGCTCACTGGCGAAACAAGAAATGTTTCTCCCGAACGTGGTGGAACGCCCGGACAATATCGACATGCATGGACGCAGCCACTCGTATTCTCAAAAGCAGATCGACGCGCCCTCTATTACGCAAATCAATTTCTCTACAAAACGACGAACGGCGGCGAGAGTTGGACGCAGATTAGTCAGGACTTGACGCGCGAGGATCCAGGCGTGCCGTCGAATCTCCACGAAGCTGCCGCGGCTGATGCGCCTGCCGATAAGCGGCGTGGCGTTATTTACACAATCGCTCCCTCGCCGCTGCACGCGCCTACAATCTGGATCGGAACCGACGATGGGCTCATTCATCTGACCAAAGACGATGGCAAGACTTGGCAGAACGTCACGCCGCCTGCGATGACCGCGTGGAGCAAAGTCGTGATGATTGAAGCGTCGCACTTCAACGTGAACGAAGCCTACGCGGCAGTCGAACGCCATCAACTATCCGATTACGAGCCACACATCTACCGCACGCTTGATTCCGGCAAAACCTGGACGGAGATAACAAAAGGACTGTCGGCAGGCGTGTACGTGCAAACAGTGAAAGAAGATCCGGATCGACAGGGAATGTTGTTTGCCGGCACTGAGCGCACCGTGTTTGTTTCGTTTGATGACGGGGATCACTGGCAGTCGTTACAACTGAACCTGCCGCCGGCATCGGTGCGCGATCTTGTTATCCACCACGATGATTTGATCCTCGGGACGCACGGCCGCGGCTTCTGGGTGATCGACAACATCACAGCCTTGCGTCAGAGCACCCCAGACGTTGCGAAAGCAAACGCGCACCTGTTTCAACCCGCGGACGCGTATCTATTGACTCCGGGCAGCGACAACGGAACACCGATGCCACGCGATGAGCCAATCGCCGAGAATCATCCTTACGGCGCAACGATCGACTACTACTTGAAGGCGAATACGAGTGGTCCATTGACGATCGAGATTCTCGATCCGGCGGGAGAAGTGATTCGGAAGTATTCGAGTGAAGACAAACCTACGCCAGTCAACCCAGACACGCTGAACATTCCGGTGTTCTGGGTACGCACACCCGAGGTTCCTTCAACGTCGGCGGGCATGCATCGCTGGCTCTGGGATCTTCGTCCGACACCTCCGGCACGCTCCCCTGGCGGCGGTGGCTTCGGTCGCGGCGGCGCCGCGCTCGTGTTACCGGGGACATACACCGTCAGACTGTCGGTCGCCGGCAAGACCTACACCCAACCACTACGCCTCAAAATGGACCCACGCACCAATTGAACGTACTGTAGGGGCGGCCC
>JBKPPU010000156.1:0-4919 GCA_046733695.1 Acidobacteriota bacterium | reverse complement strand
CCGACCAGTTGAGGCATGTAAGGATCCTCCAAAAGGCACAGAATGTTTCTGTGCCTTTTGTGCTTTTTTGTGGCCTAGTACTTAAAACAGCTCGAACTTAATCGTCAGATACTTCTTCGGGTTCTGGCGGAAGTCGTAGATCATTTTGACGCCTTCGGACGAGAGCTGGTTGACGTTGGTGTACAGCGTGTCGTCGTTGAGGAGTTTGCCGACGGTTCCTTCGCCACGTTGAGCAGCGGCGACCATGTTGTCAATTCGTTCGGCGGTCGTGTTGAAGCGGGCGATGGCGGCGCGAGCGTCGTTGTAGATCTGCTCGTCGCGAATCAGTTTACCCAGCGTGCCACGACCGGCGTTGATGTCTGCGATCATCAGGTTGATCGAATCCACCGACTTGTCGAGACGGTCAGCAGTGCGGTTGATGCGGTTGTAGAATTCGTCGTCAGTAAGCAGTTTTCCGGCAGTACCCCGGCCGGCCCGGAGATCGTCGGAAATTGCCTTCAGTGAGACAGCGATTTCATTCGCGTTGTTATAGAGCGCGGGATCGTTGATGAATCTGCCTGCCGAGCCATTGCCCGATCGAATCGCCGTCATCACATCTTCAGTTTCACGAATCGTGGCGTTGAGGTTGTTGTAGAGAGCCTCGTCGCTGAAGAGCCGACCAACCGTGCCTTTGCCTTCCTTAACATCTTTCACGATACCGTTGATCTCGTCTGAAAGTTTACTCAGACGCTGGGCCAGGTCCGTGCCCGACGTGGCGAAGTCGTTGACCGTATTTGATGACGACGAAGTCAAGAGGGTGCCGTCCTGAACTGGTTGGCCCACGGCCGTACCGGGCGTGATGTTGATGAGCATTTCGTTACCGAGCAGACTCGGCGATCCCTGCTGGGCCTGTGAATCTGAACGAATACGCTCGTTTGCAGGGCGACCATCGATGTTGGCATCCACCGTCATCTGCGCTTCAACTCGCGGCGCGCCGGGCACCGGCGACGGTTCAAGCAGAACAATTCGCTCGACCTTGCCGACACGAACGCCGGCGAGACGCACTTCGGAGCCCTCGCGCAGGCCATTGGCATCAGAAAAGCGAGCTTTCAGGTGTAGTTTGCGGCTGAAAGGGTTGATGTCGCCGGAAGCGTTGAGTATGAGAAATATCAGCACTACGATACCGAGCAGGACAAAGATACCGACCCGTATCTGACTGAAGCTGATACCCGTACTTGATCGAGGCATGGCGTAATCCTCACTCTTTCTTTAATGTCCACGGAGAAATTTCATGATGTAAGGATCCTCGGCGCGACGCAAGGATTCGTCTGTTCCGCTGAAGATAACTTTGCCCTGTCGCATCATCATCACCTTACTGTTGATTAGACAGAGCCGCTCGCCTTCACGCTCGAAAACGACTTTGCCGTCTTCGTCAACCACTGCATACTCGGAACAGATGTATTGCAGATTGTTCATCTCGTGAGTTACGAAGATCGACGACACGTCTTCGAGATCGCGAAGCTTCATTGCCAGCTCGCAGATCGTTCGCGCTGTGGGCGGATCGAGACCCGCGGTCGGCTCGTCAAAAAGAACAATCTTCGGATCGCCGATTAATGCTCTTGCGATACCGACGCGGCGACGCATACCCCCGGACAGTTCGATCGGCATTTTATCGATCGCGTCTTCAAGATTGACGAATCGCAACATGCGACGAACCTCTGGTTCCACCTCGTCTTCAGGCACGCCCTGTTCGTGCAGGCGATAGGCGACGTTATCGTAAACCGAAAGAGAATCGAAGAGTGCACCTTCCTGGAAAACCATCCCGATCTTTTTCCGCACCGACATCATCCGATCTTCGGAGTAGTTGGTGACGTCTTCGCCGTCGACTAACACCGTTCCCGAGTCTGGTTTGAGTAGACCGAGAACGAGTTTGATGATCGTCGACTTACCACCGCCCGAACCGCCGAGTATGATCTTGGTCTCGCCCTTCATGACCTTAAAACTAAGATCATCCAGAATGACGCGCTCGTCGAAGGCGAGCACGACGTTGCGAAATTCGATTGCGGGTATAGCGCGATGCAGATCGTCTACTTCATGAAAAGTCGACTCAGCAGCCTGCTCGCTGATCCCCGAAGAAGTGTGTATATCGGTTGACATGCTAAAACACCGAACGTGGTTTATTGGGTTCCTAGAATAACCTGAAGCGCTTTCGCGAGAAAATAGTCGGCAATAATGACGATGATCGAGGCCATGACTACTGCGCGCGTGGTCGAGCGGCCGACGCCGACAGTTCCACCTTCAGTGTTGAGGCCTTGCTGGCACGCAATGGTGCCGATAATCACCGAAAAGACCAGTGGTTTAACTATACCTCCGATCAGGTCGTCCGTGGTGACACCGTCGCGCACTGCCGAAATAAAGACGCTCGACGAAACGGAGTAGAGCGCAACGGCAGTAACCCAGCCGCCGAAGATTCCCATCACGTCCGCGAGCACGGTTAACAAAGGCAGACTGACGAGCAAAGCGAAGAGACGAGGCCAGACGAGCTTTCGCACCGGGTCAGTACCGAGTGCGCGCATGGCGTCGATCTGTTGCGACACGACCATCGAGCCGAGCTCAGCGGAAATGGCCGAGCCGACTCTTCCTGTGACCATCAGTGCACACAACACGGGCCCCAGTTCGCGTACGAGCGAAACGGCGACGAGATATCCCGTCTGTGATTGTGCGCCATAGCTTTTCAGCGTTGGAAACGTTTGAACAGTTAAGACGCCGCCCGTAAAGAAGCCCGTCAGAATAATGATGGTTAAAGAGCCAACACCGATGGCGTCCATCTGCGCGATGGTTTCGGGAATGTAGCGAGGCCGCTTGAAGACGCCGCGAAACGCACGAGCGGCGAGAATCGTGGTCTCTTGCAGCTCGAGCAGGGCGCGCGTGGCGAAGTTCATGGAGAGCTTATTGGGCGTCGGGCTTTCGGTTGTGCCAGAGCGTTAAGTAGTTTTAGGACTGCGCGTTTAGAAGAGCGGCCTATCATGCGCAAAATGTACGCAGGGCGTCAAGTAATAGCCTGAATAATAATAGCCGGATTTGAGGTTGACGCCTCTTTGGAGTGCGGTGCCTTGGCACCCCTTTGGTAAAAATAACAAAGCGCCAACAAGTTGGCGCACTCCAAGGAGGCGCCCTGTGAATCGTTAGGGACGGGGACGGAGCGTGTTGGCGTTGGGGCGCCGGTTTGGGCGCAGGTTTTGACCGGCCGGGCGATCGTCAACCTGGCGTTGAGCTCCGGCAAAGTCTTTTAGCTGTAGGCGGAGCGTGCGCCAGATCGCGAGTTGTTCCGGGCGTAGCTCGCGACGAATTTTGAGTTCCATTCGGATTCTCATCCGCGTTTGCGCTGCCTGAGCGGCCGCAACATCGTTGATTCGTTGTTCGATCAGGTTTTCGTTCACAGGCTCTGCATCCAGTGCCTGTTCGAGGGCGATATTTGCTTCTCGCAGCTTTCGATTGGTTGTCTGGCGGTCGTCTTTGTTTTCGCCAAAGATTTGGCGGATCCTCTGACGCTGTTCGGGCGTGAGGTGAAGCTGCTGGATCACATCACCGGCTGGTGCCTCGGGCTCCTGTGCATAACTGGAACTGGAGCCAGTGAAAAGTAAAGCTATTGCCAACAAGAGCATCAATGTTCTCAATCTCATTTCCTCATTCCTGATTAATCCGATCTCCGAGCAGCTGAAGCGGTTCGTCTTCGGTCGTTGAAAGCAAGCGCAGGTCGGCTGCCAGTTGTTCGCGTTCGGCCCGCGACAGTGGGCGCCTGCTTTTTGCAAACTGATCTGACGAAGAACGCTGCACGTTTTTGGGCTTTTGATTTTTAACTGTCTGCGGTTTCTCCACAGGCGCTTCAACAGGTGGCTTTGTGCTTTCCTTTTGTTTTGCGAGAGCCTCGTTAAGCAAACGGTTGATGTCTTCTTGTGTGTAAACTGCATTCGGGTTCTGGTTTGTCCTTACCGCGTGCCGACCAGGGTTTCTGACAATAAATACTCCAAACAGCAGGCAGAACAGGCAGATTGCAATTACAGTCGCACTCTGCAACCAAAACGGCGACAGATCGAAATACTGGCGCAACGCAGCCAGCGCTGACTTCCGTTTTGTCGTGGTGGTCACCGGCGTGGAAACGAAGCCCGCTAAAGCCTCATCGCGCCAGGTGGTGATCGATTCACGCACGACGCCGAAAGACGCCGCCTCGTCACGACAAATGCTGCAGTCACGAAGATGCAGCTGAAAGTCCTGTGCTTCGCGCTCATCAGCTTCGTCATAGATGAACGCGATCAAATCCGAAGCGCGTTCACAACCGGGAGAGTCGTCGCTTTCTTTCATCTCAATTCCTGCTTTCAAACTTCTGCAGACGCATCTGCAACTGCTTCAACGCCGTGTACAACCTGCTCTTAACCGTACTCAACGGCAAATTGAGTGCTTCGGAAATCTCGCGAAAAGTGAGTTCTTCAAACTCCTTCATCACGATCACCTGTCGGAGCTCGATCGGCAGACTGTTTATTGCTCGACGGACTGCTGCCGTTTCCTGCCTGCCCTCGACGACCCGCACGGGCGAGTAGCTCAAAGGCGTGGCAAAGCTTCGGGCATGCGTTTCCTCTGCTTCTTCAAGTGCTGACTCGCTTCTCACTTTCGAGCGTCTCTGGCGCGAAATGCACTGGTTTACCGCAATCCGGTGCAGCCAGGAGGAAACCTTTGCCTCGCCGCGGAAGCCACGCAGATTCCGAAAAGCGGCAAGAAAAGTCTCCTGAGTGGCGTCGCGGGCGTCTTCCTCACGGCCGAGCATGCCGTAAGTAAGCGCAAAGATGCGTCGCTCCCAGCGCCGTACAATCTCGCCGAAAGCCTCCGCATCGCCCGTTAAAGCACGCTCAACGATGATCTCGTCCGTACTCAAAGTTTCCATT
>JBKPPU010000155.1:0-6595 GCA_046733695.1 Acidobacteriota bacterium | reverse complement strand
CCATTCAAAGTTGCCATCACTGCTTGCATGCGCAAATTGCTGTCCATCATTAACGTCATGGTTCGTGACAACACCTGTTGGAAATCCCCGCAGCAGACAGTTTCTGCTTGACTTCCAACACAGTTGCTACCGCGAGGTGGTACTGACTGTGTCCAAGAATGATCTCGGAATTTCAGTGCAGACCTCAGTCGTCGACGCTTTCCAACATCCAGATGTCGACGCTTTGTTGCTCGGCGTAGTGCAGGATGGGTTGGGTCTTTGGCTGAGCAATCTGCTGAGCTTCGAGCATCGTCGATCCGAAGTCCGTCAGCTCCGCTTTGTAGAGCTCCCACGGTTCGTGATAGATCCGCGCCCGGTAGATCTCTCCTTCGGATTCGGAATACAGAAGGTAGCGCTCTGTCAGGAAGAATTCACGCGATCCTGGCTGCGCTTTCGGTAACGCATCACCGACAGCCCACGTCGCCTTAAACTGCGCCGGGGGATTGTCTCGACGTTTCAATCTGTATTTGATCTTTCTTTTGCCTTGCAGATCGATGTCAGCCGAATAGTAAGGCAGATGATAGACCGAGCGCGCTGCCATTACGGCTGCCTTGCTATTCGCATCGAGCGAAAAGAACCAAACCCCAGGTACGCCGTTGTAATGAACATACGTGCGCACGTTTAACTCGTGCATCTCATCGAGACCGGGAAGCGGCGGCATGTATGGCGGAAAGCCGCGTATATCCCACATCGTGAACGGAACGATCCCGATCCATGCGGAATCGCCGTAGGTATCGATTTGAAGAGCGGCGGGAATGTGTGGGCGCAGAAGATTCTCGCTGATGCGCCAATGCATGAAAAGCAGTTTGCCCCACTCCTGATGCATTACCGGCTGGCCGTTGGGTCGATGCCGAACTGCCAGCCGATCTACGTCAAGTACCTTACGCATTCAGTTCCTCGAGTTAACGTTTTACGCTGCCGCAGATCCAGTCTCTTTGCGGACCTGTGTAGTCTCACGAGCGCCATGAGTCAAAGAGTTCGGCGCGTTCAGGTTTGCTCCCGGAGTAACACCTACGCCGAGTCGCTCAACCAGTTCACCACCAAGCCAACCGCCCAGCAACGCCCCCACCACGGCGATGAAAGATAGCGCGAGCGCTAACGTCGAGGGCACCTCCGGTGAATTCCATCTCAATAACCAACTCGCAATAAACAATATCACCACACAGAGATTTGTAAGACCGTGTAGCAGGCCAATACTAGCCGCCCGCGTGCCCGAAGGAATACCGAGGTAGTCGATCAGACCAAAGACGGCGGCGAGAAGCCCTCCAATAATTCCCGCGGCGATCATCCAGAATGAAACAGTCGTCCAGGTTGGATTTCCGGTAGCGAGATAAATGATGTCAAAAATCACCGCCGCTGATAGTAGCCCGAGCGGGTAAACAATCAGGATCGGGTGAATCGCGTGACCAAATATTTTTGCTCTAGCTTCCATTGTTTGTGCCCTCCTTGAGTTACTACCGAACTAGTCAATTCGTGGGCCAAACTGGACAGGATTTACATGATTTCTCAAGATGTACAAGATATCTTGTTATTCTTGAGACATCCTGTACATCCTGTCTAAGGTTTTCTAAACATCTCCTCGTGTATCGCAGCCACAGCTTCTGCTGAGACCTTCGGTTTGCGGTCGTACGTTAGCAATCCATTAATCTCCTGCTCAATATCGGTCAACTGCGTGTAACAAAACCCGGCAAGAAACTCGAGTGATGCAATTCCCTTCATCAAGTCACGATACTTTGCCAACAACTCCTCAGACGTATTGAAAGAGTCGTAAAACTTGTAAAGCAGATCCCGCTTCTCCGGCGGAATATCCTGTGGGATATTTAAGAATCCTCCAACCTCGGAAAGAACGATCGGCTGTCCACGATACTTCGAGCCGCGCGCAAACAGCGGTTTGTCGATCCAGACCTTTGGAGGCAATTGGCCGCCGTGCGACATCTCTTTGTAACGGTCGGAGAGCTTCTCGCTCGTCGGAGTGTAGTCGTGAATCGCGCAGATGTCGGTGATGTCGGTATGTTCCCAACCATCGTTATCGATCACCGGCCGCGTGGAATCGAGCCGTCTCGTGACGCGCACCATTCGTTCAATGAACGCGTATTGCCCGGCATGCTCCTGACTCAATCCGGGAAATCCCATGCTTTCATTTACGGGAACCCACGCGACGATGCACGGATGGTTGTAATCACGGCGCACTGCATCCTGCCATTCAGCCGATAACAAGTCTTCGCCTTTCGGTGACCACTCGCGCGCGTTAGGCATCTCTTCCCAAACCAGGAGGCCGAGCCGGTCGCACCAGTAAAGCCAACGCGGATCCTCGATCTTCTGATGCTTCCTGACGCCGTTGAACCCGAACATCTTGATCCAACCGATATCCGTCTGCAGCGCTTCATCTGAAGGAGCGGTGAGATAACCCTCGGGCCAATAGCCCTGGTCCAACACCATCTTCATGTAAATCGATTTGCCGTTGAGAAGAAACTTTCCGTCGCGCAGTTCAATACCGCGCAAGCCAACGTAAGAACCGACTTCATCCAGCAGGTTCTTGCCGTCGTAAAGGCGGACCTGCAAATCGTAAAGATGCGGAGATTCAGGTGACCAAAGCTTCGCGTATGGAATCGTGATGCCGAGCCGTCCCGTCGCTACCGCGGTCTGGTCTTCGGCAATCGCGACACGCCTGCCTTCTTCGAGCACCTCAACCTCGACGCGCCACGCAGATGACGGCGCGTGAAGAAACACGGTCAGTTCAAGAAGATTTCGCTTGGCGTGGGTGACGACGCGCAACTCTTCGATGCGGATGGGTGGCACCGGCTCGAGCCAAACCGTTTGCCAGATTCCGGTGGTGCAATAGTAATCGATACTTTCCGGCAGACCGGTGTACGACTGTTTACCTCTTGGCTGTTCCGGATCCTGTCGATCCTCGATACGAAGAGTTAATCGATTCGAGCCGGACTTGAGATACGGTGAGATCTCGAATTGAAACGGCACGTGACCGCCGCGATTGTGACCGACTTCCTGTCCGTTTACCCAGACAGTACAAGAGTAGTCCGCCGCACCGACATTGAGGAGCAAATCCCGTTTATAGAATTCGTCCGGAAGATCGAATGAACGCGCATACCAAACGACCTCGTGAACCGTCTTGTCGTTGATGCCCGAAAGCTCGGTCTGGTAACCAAACGGAACATTGATCCGCAACGGCAACGTGCGGCCATCGTACCAGCCGAGTTCCATTCCTTCCTCGGCATCGTCAAAGGCAAACTCCCATTCGCCGTTGAGATTGAACCAGATACTGCGTGCAAATTGTGGGCGTGGATATTCAGAGCGGGGAATCTCTTTTCTGCTAGGAATCATGCCGGCATTATGGGCCACAAAAAGTCACAAAAAGTTAGCGAAATAGCTGGTGCTTTTTATGACTATCAATGGCCCAGCTCATTTCGTTAACACAGCGATCGAGACTTTCTTCAAATGGGGGCATAAAACTACCGCGTTCACTCGTCAGGGCTGTGAACGACGGGCGCGGAGCGACCAACCCCAGGGCTCGTGCGGGACGCGACTTAACCGCAGTCGCATCACGTCCACCTTTTAGCGCTGCCAGACGTGCAAACTCGGCCCAGGTCACTTGGCCGGAATTCGCAATGTGCCAAACCCCGTGCTCACCGTCTATCAACAGATCCAGCACTGCATTGACGAGGTCGGGAACATACGTCGGCGAAATCGTAATATCTGACGCGGCAACAAATGATCGTCCGTTTGCCAGAGCGTCGAGGACAAGATGGACAAAATTGTAGCGATCCCACGGACCAAAGAACGCGCTTGTCCTTATCACGAGTGCTTTTGAAAGGTGTTCCAGCACCTGCAACTCAGCCTCGGCCTTGCTTCTTCCATATACATTCAATGGCGAGCGCTGATCACTCTCGACATAATGATCGTTCTTTAAACCATCAAAAACAAGATCCGAGGAAAACGTCACAAACGGCAAGTTGTTTTTTTTGCATTCGCGCGCGAGACAAACCGGTCCGACGACATTCTCACGCATACATCTATCGGCATCGGCTTCCGCATCGTCAACACGCACGTACCCGGCGGCGTTGATGATGGCCCACGGTTCGTAGTGATCGATCGCTTTAACAACTGACTCTCGCTCGGCAATATCAAGCTGAGCACGTCCCAGCAGTTGATACGCGAGCCCGCGCCTCGTGCAGATCCGCGCGAAGGCTTGGCCGAGGGTGCCGGTTGCTCCCGTAATCAACAGACAACGGCCTCTCTTCACGCTTCTGCTGTTTGATGAATGCTCCTGCTCGTGATTATGGATCGGATAACAAAACCGATCCAGACGATGCCACCAGCCGGGCGTGTCAAGCACTGGATGATCGAAAGTGTCACCTGACGCGAGTGTCTTGATCATCGATGCCAACGCAGTCGGCCGTGGCGTTGGTGAACGAAGATCGAAAACACCGGGCTCGTAACAACCTGCGTCGCTCGTCAACAAACTATTCCAATCGAAAGCGCCAAATGCAGCCCACGCCGTGACCGCCCTCACGTCGACGTTCTGCGAGCGTAATTCGACCGCGGCAGTCCAAACATCATTTACCCAGCGCAACTGCTCTTCGCGGGTGCAACCGAGATGAACCTCAGTGACTGCGAGGGGCAGGCGATACCGTTCCCACACCTCGCTCAAGATCGCACGTGCCCCCGCAGCACCCTCGGCACAAACTCTAACCGCCTCGACATCCGCATAAACGTGGCGACCATTGCCGCCATGAAAATGCGCCGGATACCGCGAGGTCCTTTCATCGAGGAAACGCTCGCTGGTGATGTAGTGGTTTATGCCCAGCACTTCAGGCAATGTTTGATTATCGAGAAACCATTGCAGTTCGTGTTCTTCGATTCCAAGCCAACGGAAGTAGTCCCACATGGGCCTATGAGGAAGCAGTCGCCCGCATAAGAGATCGAAAGTCAGCCAGCGACGTTCATTCTCAAACTCAGCCTGGTAAGCGAGCGTAGGAGTGCTGAATGTCTTTCCCAGGTCTTCTGTCTGGACCAAACGTGCTTCGGGATTGATCTTCCGGATCGCGCGCATTGATGAAATAACACCGCGACATTGGGCGAGCAATGCTCTGGCGAATAGCAAAGGGTCTTCTTTGTGCGGGTACCAGTGACCGTACAGACAACTGAAGCGCGCAGTTGTTAGGGGTTCGTTGACGGGTGTGTATTCAGTTACCCAGGGATAACGCCGCGCGACCGCCGTAGCATACTTTGCGAGCTTTTCGGGAAACTCCGGATCGAGGAGATTCGTGTAGTGAGGTCCGCTACCGTGATGAACAAGTCCGACGATCGGCCTGAGGCCGAGTCGTTGCAGACTGCTCATACGTTCGTCGGACCAGGACCAGTCAGGAGTATCCGGATTCTCGGGAGCAGTTCGCTCCCAGAGAATCGGATACCGCAGGCACCGCACACCCAATTCCGCCAGTCGTTCGAGGTCCTTCAAGCGTAACGCGTGCCCGCTTCGCTCAAGCTGGTCCGAATACGTATCGCGAACACGGTTAACTGTACATTCAACTCCGGCCCAAATCTCAGGCCTCGAGATTCTCATGATGTCTTGCATCGCAGGCCAGTTTCACAGGATTACAAGATTGCCATGATTTACATGATAATCTTGTAGATCCTGTTAATCCTGCAAATCCTGTCTAACCATTTACCACTGTGATCACGCGCTCGGGCTTTATCAGAGAATGACCATTTCCGTTTCCGTTGCCATTCCCATTCCCGTTGCCATGACTATGCACCATTGCCTCAACTCGCTTCATACCTGCGATCTTGCCGTAGGTCGTGAGTGCCTGAGCCACGATCTGATCCATGTTGTAATACTTGTACGTAGCGAGACGCCCAACGAAGTGCACACCAGGTGTTGAATCAGCGAGCGCTTTGTAGCGTGAATAGATCTCCGCATTCTCCTTGCGCGGGACGGGGTAATAGGCATCACCCTGTGACTTCGGAAACTCGTAGACGATGCTCGTCTTCGCATGCTCCTGTCCGGTCAGATACTTGAACTCCGTGACACGCGTGTAGAGTTGATCGTTGGGATAGTTCACCACCGGCGCCTGCTGATAAACGGGCGTGTCGTGTGTTTCGTGCTTAAACTCGAGCGATCGGTAAGGCAGTTGTCCGTAACAAAATTCAAAGTACGAATCAATTGGACCGGTATAGATCATTTCGCGGAATGGTATGTCTTTCTCTATTTCGCGATAGTCGCAATTCAACATGATCTTGATGTTGCGGTGATCGAGCATGTTCTCGAACATGCGTGTGAAGCCGTGCAAAGGCATCGCCTGGTAAGTGTCGGTGAAGTAACGATCGTCGCGATTCGTGCGCGTCGGTACTCGCGAAGTCACACTTGCATCCAGTTCTGAAGGATCGAGCCCCCACTGTTTGCGCGTGTAATTACGAAAGAACTTCTCGTACAACTCCCTGCCCACCTTACTCACCACGACGTCTTCCGACGTGCGGACACAATCGACTGGTTCGGCAACTTTCTTAAAAAATTCTTCGACTTCAAAAGAGGTCA
>JBKPPU010000154.1:0-6532 GCA_046733695.1 Acidobacteriota bacterium | reverse complement strand
TTCGCTTCTTCCTCGAACACATCGATAAATACTTTGCCGATGCGTTTGCGTTTCTCTTCCGGATCGGTGACACCCTTGAGCGCGTCGAGAAACAGGTGCCCCGCACGAACGCCGGAGATGTTTAACTTCATGCTCTGTCGCAACAACGCCAGCGTAGATTCGAATTCACCTTCGCGTAATAGACCGTTGTCGACAAAGATACAAGTCTGTCGATCACCGACTGCTTTGTGTACGAGCGCCGCCGCGACAGTAGAGTCAACACCACCGGACAATCCTGAAACAACGCGTCCTTCCTCGCCAAGCTGTGCGCGTATCCGTTCGACTTGTTCCTCAATCACCGCTTCGGGTGACCAGTCACCTCGACAGCCGCAAACCGAGAATAGAAAGTTACGCAACACCTGCGCTCCAAGCGGCGTATGGGCCACCTCCGGATGAAACTGCACGCCATAAATACCGCGCGATTCGTCTTCCATCGCATTCAGTGCATCGTCAGTGAGGGCAGTCACTTCAAAACCCGGCGGCACTTCCGTGACGTGATCGCCATGACTCATCCATACGTCGAGTTCAGCGGGCAACCCCTGGAACAATCGACTCGTCACATCGAGGACTTTTAAGCGCGCGTAACCAAACTCGCGATTCGGCGACGCCGCAACAGCTCCACCAAGCTCGCGCGCAAAGACCTGGAACCCGTAGCAGATGCCGAGCGTGGGACAGTCGACAGACTGCAACAGTTGCGGATGAGGCTTGGGAGCGCTGTTGTCGTACACTGACGAAGGGCCACCGGAGAAGATCAGACCTTTCGGTGACTTCGCGTTGATTGCTTCGATGGGCGTGTTGAAAGGAAGGATCTCGCAGTAAACACCTGCTTCTCTAACGCGACGAGCAATGAGCTGGGTGTACTGCGATCCGAAGTCAAGTATTATTACGGTTTCATGATTCTGGGTCATGGATTGGAAAGAGTAAGCGATTATACTTTCGTCGGGAGCGAACGCAAAATCCGCCACAGATGATGCGGATCGATTAATCGATTTACACGGATGCTAGTTTTAATTCAAATAGTCTCACTTATTCTCGTCGCAAGTGTGAGCAGCGATGCGCTCTTGTCTCAACCGCTGACGATTCGTTGGCGATACGAGTCGAACGTCACAAATCTCACGCCGGCTTTCGATAACGAACGAATCTACATACCGCTTGGTGGCGGTCAGCTCGTCGCACTGAAAGCGAAGGACGGGCAGCTCTTCTGGCGCGCAGAAATTGGCGGCGAACTCTCTGCTTCGCCCGTCGCTGATGAGAACGCGATCTACGTAGCTTCAGAAACATTGGTGCAGACGGAGGGACAAAAACCTTCGGGCGCTTTGCGTGCGCTCGGTCGTGAAGGTGGTGTGACGCAGTGGATGACACCACTCGTACGACCATTGCGCGGAGCACTCGCACTCAGTCATGGAAAAATATTTGCGGGCGGCCTTGATGGTCGAGCTTATGCGTTTGATAAGCGAACCGGTGGCGTGTTGTGGTCGATACCGTATTCGCTGGAGTTCAGTGGTCAGCCGGTTGTGCAAGACGGCAAAGTGTATCTCGGCAGTGAAGACGGCACGCTCCTCGCACTCGACGAAGCCTCCGGAAGTCTTCTCTGGCGCTATCGAACACAGGGCGCGATACATGGACCAGTGGCTGTGACTAAAACGAATGTCTTCTTCGGATCCGGCGACGGATACGTCTACTCAGTGACCACCGATAAAGGAAAACTACAGTGGCGCAAGCGAACCGGGGCCGGCGTTGAGGCCGTCGTCCTCGCCGGCGATTCACTCCTGGCCGCCTCTTTAGATAACTTCGCCTACTTACTCAATCTCAAGGGCGCGATGCTCTGGAAAAAACAACTCCCCGGCCGCATCTCCGCCCAACCCCTCGCCGTCGCCGAAACCGCTCTCTTCACCCCGCTGTCGAGTTCTGAGGGTGTCGTGCTCGGGTTGAAAGATGGCAAGCAAGTCAACACTCTTCCCGCTGGCGAAGAACTAACAAGCTCCGCCTCCCCCATCATCGTCGGCGACGCCGTGATTTTGACGACTGAACACGGTTTGCTTGCCTTTGGCCGCCCTTCGGACTCAAAGTTAGGCCATCCTTAGTGGACATCTTCTCGCAGTCAGCCGAAGCCTCAGCTAAGACTGCGCGTGCTTCAATAAGTTCCGGCAAACTGAGTCGTGTGAAAAGCTCTACCGCACGTTGAGCGTACGGGAGGGCTTCACACGGTTTGTCTTGTCCCAGAAGCGCCATTGCCAGGCGACGGCAGTGCGCGGCATTGTATTGGTGTCCTATGTTTTCAGCTAACAACAGTGCTTCGCGGGACAAAACTTCGGCGTCGGTCCACCGCTTGCGATTCAATGCCAACTCCGCAAGATTGCCCGTGGCAACAGAGACTCCTACCTGATTTCCCACAGCAAGATTGATTCGCAGAGCCTCGCGGTAATCACGCTCAGCAGCATCGCCGTCATGGAATAAGCGCTCTGCATCGGCGAGGCTATTCAGGCAGTTCGCGACATCTGCGCTTTGCGGATCCAAGGTCTGGAACAGCTCGACAGCTTCGCGAAAAGCGGCGATTGCTGACCCGCTATCATCTGCTAACTTATAACTGCTGCCTCTCAAGCTAATTGCGACGGCTCTCTCTCTCGGTCCAGCCTGCGGTGCCTTATTCCAATGTGTCTCAACGCGATTTGCTTCTGCTAAGGCTTCACGCCATTGGCGCCGCTGAAGATGGAGGTAACCGACTTGATATGCCCGCCAACCCGCATTCCAGAAATCCCCGGTTGATACCGCTCGGATTTCCGCATCGCCGTTAAGCGCGAGAGATTCATCGTGCCGCCCAATGTACGTACAGGGGGTGAACAGCGCACTACATACCGTCTGCAGCCGATCATTCGATCCCGCAAGAAAGCAAGGCAATGCAGCAGCGATCACAGGCCAGGCGGCGTCGAGTACATGAAATCGCTCGTGCGCCTCGTACCCGTTCTCAACCGCAAGATGGTAGACGTGCTCCTCCAGACGTTTTCCGGTTTCCGACACAACATCCAGTCTTCTCTTTCGCAGAAAGTCTGCAACGAGCGGCACCAACACAAAGGTCTTCAACTCCTCACTCAACAACACAAGTGAATGGTTGACCAAGCTACGCAAGGCATAATCAGTATCGCTTTCGACGTATCCGGCGACCTCAGAGATGTGCTCCACTCTGGCGGGCACAGTAAAATAGGTGAGCGCGCACAGTACACGCGTTTCAGTATCACTGAAGTCCTCTACCAAATAGCCAAAGGCGAATTCAAGCGGGTCATTTCCTTCAGGGCAGGATCGAAGGTAGGTGATCGCATCGTTAAGGGTAAGGCAACTGCCGTGGCCGATCTGCCCTACAGTCCAGCGCATGAGCAGGGGCTTGCCACCAGTCATTTTGTATAGTTCGCGCCGTTCGTCCTCGCTGGTCTTTGCGAGCGCGGGATTACTTTCGGCAAGTCTTGCCAGCATCTCGAGGGCAGCGGATTCACTCAGTCGTTCAAGGGTCAACTCTTCTCCAGCGGAGCCGAGGCGCACGCGCGACGTCAGGATGGCCTTACAACCCTGGGGTAATCTCTTAACGAAAGTAAGAACTACGTCGCGTTCGTCGTTGCGAAGACTTTCCAGGTTATCGAGAACAAGAAGTGTCTGTGTACCACGCAAAAGGAACACAAGCATTGGGGGCCGCTGATCCTCAGGAACCTTAGCGATGTCGGGATGCCCCAGTTCCCGAGCTAGTTCGTTGAGGAGCTCTGCGAGTCCGCTTATGAGGAATCCGCCCACCTTTCGTTCGCCTGCATCGTCGAGCTCACGAGATTTGAGTGAGACGAAGACAATCTTTTTGAAGTTTTTCTTCGGAGCATCGTAAGCGGCACGAATGGCAAGGGACGTCTTTCCAATGCCGCCGGGTCCGTCAATGAGTGCACCCCACGTGCGACTCTCTGGATCTAGAGCGTCGGCGATCGTTTTCAATTCTTCTTCGCGTCCGAAGAAGGGTTGAAGCGAAGGAAGGTTGTGAGGGATCGATGTGCGAGGCTTGTCCACGGTGTCATGTTTACCAGCGAGCCAGCGAACTACTTTTTCAAAGTCACGATCGGCGAGGAAATAGGGATAGCCGCGAAGCTCAATGGGGATGTGATCTTTTTCGGAATCATCCGAGAGTACAACGCGAATGTCATTATTCATGCCAGCCGCTTCGAAGATGCGTTGCCGAATGACACCAGCTTCATACGCCGCACCAAGCCCGGTTCCCCATGGCTGAGTTCCTTCAAAACACTGGAACCACGCCTGAGTTCCGATGATAAGAACGTATTCTGTTTTGGACGCTTGGTCAGCGCTCCACTGAGCCCAGCGCTGGCTTGGTCCAGCTGGGTTTTCATCATCGACGAATTGATCGAGAATTACATCAATACCCGCGGCGCGAAGGAGCTCGGCGAAAGCGCGGACGCGTTTTTTCTGCTTTTCGTCTGTTTGACGATAACTTATGAAGACTTGGGACAAGGCGGCCTCCGGAGGAATGAAGTCGCGTGTTGAGCTAGGAACCTAACTACCTGAATGCCGGCTCACGGGGTTCGCTTCGATCTTGCCTTCCGCAGACTCACCCCTTCGGAAGAAGATCCCAAACATCCGTGAGAATAAGCCGTAGAGAATGTACCCGACCATGAGCGCAAGAAGAACGTACTGCGAGTACAGTATGACCAGCAACAATAATGAGAGAGCGAGGATGATCGGTCGCATGCTGCGACTACTCGTGCCGACTGTCTTGAAGCTCGAGAAGCGCCACGTGCTTACCATCATCAGGCTTAAGAAACCAACCAGCACCATAACCAACGCCGAGTAGATCCGAGCCCTCTCGCTTCCGAAGTAAATCAATGGCAAGGGTGAGAAGTGGACGAGGGCTGCTATCAATCCGCCCGCGACCGGAATAGGCATCCCCACAAAACTCTTCTTATCAACCTTCGCCGAACCTTCGGCAAGAACTCGCGGCCGAGACGCCTGCACGTTGAAGCGTGCCAGACGAAACGCCCCACAGATCAAATACAGAAACGAGAGGAAGAACGCGAAACGGTGAACATCAGTATTTTCAGCAAGCGTGGATCCGTATCCCCAAACATACGCGAGCACTGCAGGCGCGACACCAAACGTGACCACGTCCGCAATCGAATCCAACTGCACGCCAATCTCCGTGGTCGTCTTAGTAAGCCGCGCGATACGACCATCAATCGTGTCGAACAACAACGCAAACCCTATCGCGATCGCCGCCCGATCAAAATGCTCAGACGCGAGGACAAGATCGGGAGTTCCATGACCAAGTATCTGAAAACCCCGCAGCGATTCCATCACCGAAAGGAATCCCATCCCGATATTGCCTGCCGTAAACGCGGAAGGAAGTAGGTAAAGCCCCTTGCGCATACCTCTTCGCGGAGGATTCGGACGTTCCACTTCATCTGTTGTCAGACTCATGAGATTCTCCCAATCACCGTCGTCCCTCCCTGCACGCGCTGCCCTTCCTTAACTAAGACCTGCACATTCGCGGGGAGCAAAACATCAGTACGCGAACTAAACTTGATCATCCCAAAGCGCTCGCCCAGGCTCAGATTATCGCCCTTCCCTTTCCAACAAACCACCCTTCGCGCCAGTATCCCGGCGATCTGCTTGCAAACAACCGTAATCTTCTCGCCCTGAATGGTCAACGCATTTTGCTCGTTAACCAGACTCGCCTTCTCATTCGTCGCCATCAAAAACTTCCCCGGCGAATACTTCACGTCGAGGATCTTTCCGGGAATTGGCGAGCGATTGATGTGTACGTCCAACGGCGACAAGAAGATACTGACAACCGTCGGCGCGTCCGCTTCCTCAGACATCGGTCCGACACGCGTCACGCGACCATCAGCAGGCGAAACAACCAGGTCTGGATCCGTAGGCGGAATTCGCTTCGGATCGCGGAAGAAGAACGCCATAAAAAGCGTCAACAGAAAGAGAAATCCGGCTACATACCAATAGTCCAGCGCCGCAGCCGCTACGGCGAGCACGACCGGAATGACGATATAAGGAATACTTTCTTTTACGATACGCAACGCGGGCACCTACGCCGTCGAGGCGTCGCAAACAGCAGACCATAGAACAAAGTCTCAACCACTGACCAAATCAACCAAAGCATTCTGAACTTTCCTTCTGACGCGAAAGGGGACGCAAACTCTTGGTTCCACGTCCCCTTCAATCTTTTGGCAATTCTTTTTAGCTCGGAGAAACTGCGGCGCAGTTTCAGTGACTCAAGCTCTGAGCTTTCTGATACTGCAGCATCATCGAGTACATCTGATCCTTCATGGCTAGCTTCTTCTTCTTAAGAGTAACTTCCTCCAGCTGTTCTTCGTCGCTCGGATAGGAAAGAGCTGATAATTCACTAAGGCGTTCTTCGTACTTATGATGTTCCCGCGCTAATTCGCGAAATTCTGGGTCTCTGTTTATCAACTCTTCTTTCAGACTATCCGTAGTT
>JBKPPU010000153.1:0-36770 GCA_046733695.1 Acidobacteriota bacterium | reverse complement strand
GCAAAACAGCTAGAATGCCTGAGCCAGGTTTTGGCGGGGCCTTACCCAGCCCCTTACCCACGCGTGCACT
Organism: Acidobacteriota bacterium; assembly: GCA_046733695.1. Classification (GTDB taxonomy): domain Bacteria; phylum Acidobacteriota; class Blastocatellia; order Pyrinomonadales; family Pyrinomonadaceae; genus PSRF01. The sequence goes on along the minus strand of JBKPPU010000153.1, from coordinate 36,700 downwards.
CACCGTTGCTGGTTGAGCTCTACTATCTTTTCTAGCCGCCATGTCCTGCCATTTTCAGGAGAGACCAAATGCCGACAATTGTGTCGCCCCGCATTCTGATAGTTGACGATGAAGTTGAAATAACCGAGATCCTCGCCGATTTGCTCAGTGAAGAGTACGACTGTATCCGAGCAGGATCGGCTGAGGAAGCACTTACGCGTCTGCACGAAGGCGAATTCCAGTTAGTGATCAGCGATATCACGATGCCCGGTATGAGTGGGCTCGACATGATTCCGCATGTGAAAGAGTTTGCGCCTGACACCGTGGTGGTAATGATCAGCGGCATGCAGACGGTCGAGAGTGCGATCGGTGCTCTGCGTCTCGGCGCGTTCGATTATCTGATGAAGCCTTTTGACCTGCGGCAAGTCGAGGCAGTCGTCAAACGCGCGCTCGAACATCACGATCTCGTAGTTGCGAAGCAGCGTTATGAAAACCATCTCGAAGAACTAGTCGAACAACGGACCATCGAACTCGATAAAGCGTTGAATTCTCTCGAAGGCGCTTATCGCTCCACACTCAAGGCGCTGACTGCTGCACTCGAAACACGAGACTCTGAAACTCACGGTCATTCAGAACGCGTGGTCACTTACAGTCTGCGACTCGGACGCGAATACGGGTTGAACAGCGAAGAGATGAAGTCGCTTGAGTTTGGTTCACTGTTGCACGACATCGGCAAGATCGGTGTGCCGGATTCGATTTTGCGCAAGCCGGCGAAGCTCACTGAAGAAGAGTGGGTGCGCATGCGCGAACACCCGGTTCATGGTCAACAGATTCTGCGAGGCATCGAATTTTTGGAGGGCGCCTCACGCGTTGTAGGCCAGCATCACGAGAAGTGGGACGGTACTGGATACCCGCTCGGTTTGCGACGGGAAGAGATTGATGTCTGCGCGCGAATCTTTTCGGTTGCCGATGCTTTCGACGCGATCACTAGCGATCGTGTTTATCGTCGCGGCAAGCCATACGAAGCGGCAGCACAGGAGCTTGATGATTGGGCAGGTAGACAATTCGATCCGAAGGTGGTCGAAGCTTTTCATCGCGTTCCGAAAGAAGATTGGGAAGAGTTACACCGGCAGTCGTTGATGCCGAAGCCGGATCGGTTCGATGTGCGCCAGGTGATGGCGATGATGGAAGCCCGCCTCGAAGCCGCTATGAGTTGAGCAATATAGGACTTATTGGACCTATCGGACCTATTAGTTAGTAGGCAGTGGCACTACGTAGCCGCGACGTGATTGGAGGCTGACGCCGACGCGGCGTGAGGCGACCTCGATGCGACGATATTCGCCGGGTTGCGCCTCGGCAAGTGGTCGTTTGGGGCGATAGGTGACAACGTACTCGGCTCCGATTGCGCGAGCCACTTCGTTTGCCTGGGCCAACATTTCCTGACTATCGAGCGGCAACATCATTCTTCCGCCCGTCTCATCAGCGATATTCTTCAACGCCTGTTGACTCTTCTTCACGTCAGCTTCATAAGCTTTGCGCTTCTTCGTCATCGCTGGATCGAAGCGAATAGAAATGCCGTATGCGGGCGAGCGAGTTTGGCCCGGAGGCATTGTCGGATCCGTAGAGGCGATTGGATCCGAACTTCGCGGACGTGGACCAGCGGAGACAGTCGCATTATTGTTTGGGTTCTTCTGTCTCACAAACTCCGTGTAACTGATGATATGGACCGTAGCTCGCGCGGCCATCAGTTTGCGCAGTGCGTCGGCGCGATCGACTTTACCGCCCGGTGAGTCGACTCCATCCGTGATCATCACGACGTGACGACTTCCCTCGGGACGATCCTTCAACTGCGCACCTGCATTTGCAATCGCATCGGAGATTCGCGATCGCTTGGTTGAGATGAGCTTGTTCTTGAGTGTCTTGAGGACAGCAGCTTTGTCAGTCGTCCATGGTTGCAGCATCTCCGCCGTATTACCTGACTGCATTACGGCAATGGAGTCGCCGTCTTCAAGTTTCGACACGAGCCGTGACGCAACGTCGCGCGTGAGACTCGTGCTTTTCGATGTTCCGCCAAGGCCGATAGACTCACCACCGGTATCGAGCAGGAACAGAACGTTAGCCGGTACGTGCCTGAGACTCCGGAGTTGTTGCGCTACGCCATCTTCCAGCACCAGTAGGTCGTCGAGCTCGAGCGTGGGATCGTAATGACCGTAAGAGTCGAAAGCGACGACCGGAAGCCGTACTTCTTCAGTAAAAACCTTGACCGTTTCGGGAGTCGGCGAAGGCGAAGCCTGTGGTTTGGACGGTTCCTGACTGGAGCTCTGCCCTGCGGCAAACGCCAAAAGCGCCACCATGACCAGAAGACCAGTTGTGCGTTTCAGCGAAAACATTTGAGGAATCGGCTGTTTGATGCCGCTGCGAGTTCTTCGTTGCCTAGATCTTTTGCTCCGTAGGAGCAATATGTCTAAAGCTCAAAGAATATAGGTAATTTGCGCTCCATAGGAGCCGCCATGTTCTCACAAAACATACGACTCCTAACGGAGCCGAACCACTAAATTAAAAAGAACTATAAACATGTCGCTCCTCTGGAGCGAAATTAGCCCTTACGCGCCTGCGCCTGAACGGCGGTGATGGCGATGGCGTCGACGATGTCGCGTGCAGCGCAGCCCCTCGATAAGTCGTTGGCCGGTTTGTCCAGACCCTGCAGAATCGGGCCGATTGCCGTGGCCCCCGCCAGTCGCTCAGTAAGCTTGTACGCGATGTTTCCAGATTGCAAGTCCGGAAAGATCAGCACGTTTGCACGGCCACCGACCGGCGAACCCGGTGCTTTGGACTGAGCGACTCCTGGAATCAACGCCGCGTCCGCCTGTAGTTCGCCGTCGATGAGCAACTCGGGTGCCCGCGCCTTAACGGTTCGCGTTGCTTCGACGACTTTGTCGACCAGCCGGTGTTTCGCACTTCCCTTAGTAGAGAACGAGAGCAGCGCTACACGCGGTTCAGCGCCGAGCAACGCCTTGCACGAATCTGCCGCGGCGATCGCAATCTCTGCGAGCTCGACGGCGCTCGGCTCGATCACCACACCACAATCTGCATAAATCATCGCGCCATCGTGTCCAAACTCGCTGTTGCGCAACGCCATCAGGAAGAAACTCGAAACTAATTTAAAACCCGACCGCACGCCGATACAGTGAAGCGCAGCACGAACGGTGTGGCTAGTCGTGTTTGTCGCCCCGGCGACTGAACCATCAGCGAGACCCGATCGGACCATCAAGTTGCCATAGTACAAAGGATCAGACACGAGCGTTCGTGCCTCGTCAGCCATGAGTCCCTTCGCGCGGCGCAACTCGTGAAACAGCGAGACCATACGATCGAAATCCGCAGCACGCTTGTGATCGATAATCGTCACGCCGCCGAGATCCAGGTGGTTGTCTCTTGCGACGCCTCGAATTGTTTCCTCATCGCCGAGCACAGTGATCCGAGCGATGCGTTGACTCGTAGCGTCGGCAGCGGCCGCGACGGTGCGCGGATCATTTCCTTCGGGAAGTACGATGTGTTGCGGCCTTGATGCGGCGCGCTGGCGAATTCGGTCGAGGATATCCATGGATGTTTATGTTGCCACAGATTACACGGATCAGCACAGATCTGTATAATCCCCGCATGTCAGATTTGAACTTCCGAAGTCGAATGACCAACCTCGTGCTCATCATCCCAAATCTGCTGTTGCTGTGTGCGCGGCTGATGGTGGATCCGAGAGTGCCGGCAAAAGAGAGACTGCTGGTTGCGGGCGCAATCGTTTACGCGTTCATGCCACTTGACTTCATTCCCGACATGCTGCCTTTTGTGGGCCAGGTCGACGATCTTTATCTGATTGGATTGACACTGCTGCGTCTGATGAGCGTGAGCGATCCTCGCATCGTGCGCGACCATTGGCGCGGTGGCGGCGACGTAGTAGAGCTAATCGGAGCCAGCACCCTCATCGCAGCTAAACTGCTCCCAACGAAAATCCGGCGCGTATTAACTTCAAGAGTCGAAGCGCCAAACGTTCCGGGTGGGAAGACCGACACGATGGCGACGCCACTCCTGGTCGAACGACCTGTCGCGGAATCGAAGACGGTTCAATAGAATCAAGCCGCCAGAGACCAGTCAATCACACCTTCGACTGCGTGTGCGAGACCATCTACCAGACTCGCGTTACTTGTCTTCAAAGCCCAATATCTGACCTGTTCCGGCATGCTGTCAGTGCGTGTTTCGTCAAACGCGATAAGCGCGCCGCTGAGCGACTTTGAGTGTGTAATTACAAACCACTCACGCGCCAAACGGTAGTCCTGCTCGAGCGTTATCAATCTGATGTTGGGATGTCGTGGTGGTCTCCAGTCGTCTTGTCCAAACAGATACACGGTCTCCGACACATCAGCGATACGCATGTAACGATCGATAATCGGTTGCAACGCTGAAAGCCTTTCCACGCCGGCGTACACTCTGCCGGAGCGGTTGGTGCGAAGCAGAATCGCGTTCTCGATCATCAGGCATCCGTATTCGACTGATGCCGTCGTGGTGTGGCAGACGAAACTCTCATGTTCGAGAAAATCGCGACGGGTGAGGCTCGGAATTTCACCGATATTCTCGATGTTTTCGACGCCGGGATACTTTAGGGCCTGCTCGAAAATCGAAAAGTTTTTCACCGCGGGGGCCTCCATGCCTCTATCAGGAAGCCTTTTTAGCGAAGTAAGACTGCGAGAGCGTTACGAAGATTTCGTTAAAGTGTGACCTCACGGATAAAACGGAAAAAATTCGATTTCCAATCCGTGTTATCCGTGGCTAACTTAGTCTCAGGGTGCCGAGAATCTTTTCGTGGATCCCACCGAAGCCGCCGTTGGACATAATCGCCACCACATCCCCAGGCCGCAGTTCGGGCGTGATGTGCCTAACGATTTGGTCTGCATCGGGAAGGGCAAACGCCGGTTTACCTTGTTTCGAAATCGCATCAATTAACGCGGCGGTATCAAGGGCTCTTCCCTTTTCCGTGACCTTTTGGCTGTCGAACACCGACGCGATAACCACGTAGTCAGCCGACGCAAAGGCGTTTGCATAGTCATCCTGGAAAACTGCGAGTCGAGACGACCACGAACGCGGCTCAAACACGGCGATCAAACGGCGATCTTTATATCGCGCCCGCAACGCACGCAGCGTTTCGCGCACCGCAGTCGGATGGTGCGCGAAGTCGTCGATCACCACCACACCCCGTGCTTCACCACGCACCTCGGCACGCCTCTTAACATTCTGAAAGCTCGCCAGCGCGCCGCGAATCTTTTCCTTGCTGATGCCCCACGCGTCGGCCGCGATAATCACTGCGAGACAATTGAGAAGATTGAACTCACCCAGCAGCGGCGTCTGAAACTCGCCCCACAACTGGTTCTCACGAAACACTTCAAACCGCGATAATCCTTCGCCGAAGTCAGCATTGCGAACCTGCCATCTCGCATCCGTACTCGTACCGAAAGTTTCAACTCGTGTGAAAAGCCTTTCGCCCAACGACTCAACCACCTGTCGCACGTTCGGACTGTCCCAACCGGCAATAAGCCTCCCGGTACCTGGAACCAGATTCATGAAACGACGAAACGCCAGCTTCACCGCATCGAGGTCAGGATAAATATCGGCGTGATCGAATTCGATGTTGTTGACGATCGCAATCTCAGGGAGGTAGTGCATGAACTTCGGACCCTTGTCGAAGTAAGCAGTGTCGTACTCGTCCGCTTCGATGATGAAATATTTACTGTCAGTGACGCGAAAGCTGCTGCCGAAATTCTGAGCGATGCCGCCGATCAGAAAACTCGGATTCCTGCCGCCCTGGTCCATCACCCAGGCGGCGATGCTGGTCGTGGTTGTTTTGCCATGTGTGCCCGCGACCGCGAGTGAGTGACGTCCACGGATAAACTCTTCTTTTACGACTTCCGCTTGCGAGCGATAGAGGAGTTTGCGCCCGAGTGTTTCTTCCACCTCCGGGTTACCACGCGGAATTGCGTTGCCAATAACGACACAGTCCGGTTCCGTAATATGTTCGTAATGAAATCCCTGTTCGACCTTGATGCCCAATTCTTCGAGCATCGTCGACATTGGTGGATAGACGTTCACATCAGAACCAGTGACGTGATGCCCGCGCGCCTGAAGCATGCCGGCAAGTGAGGCCATTGCGGTTCCGCAAATGCCGATTAAATGGTAATGCATTTATCTTCTGTCGTACTGAACACGGTTTCGTAGGTGACGGGAATGCCTCCCGACTTAATTAGATCGAGTGATAGCGAATTCAGCTTTATCTTCATCCGCAGGTACTCGAGAACATTATCGGGGATGCGGCTATCTTCAGCCATCGGAATGCCGCGTGGCAATATCTCCTCACCGTTCCTGTCGTCGCCGAACCCGGCGACATGTTCCTGCCACAAAGTGAGATGATCATTCAGCCGCTGCAGATTCGGCAAGTACCAGAAATAAAGTGCACGTGAAAGCACTGCGCCCCACATGCTGTACGAAGAGATCGAACAAACAAGCACGTCCACACTTGCTAGCGCCAGCAGGTCGCTGACAACGGAGTATGGCTGTCCGAAGTTGGTGATCGGATGAAACTCGTCGGTGAAGTCGCGCAACTCATCTTCCGTTCCGTCAGTCAGCAGCATGAACGTAACCGCATCGCCCAATGCGGCTTTCAACTGGCGACAGATATTCAAATACCATGCAAGTGATACACGAGTGTTCCAAACGCCTTTGTATTCGGTGGAACTGGTCACCGGCAAAAAATCGCCCATGCGAATGTGTATCCCGACGACGAGTCGCTTGTCAGCGATCCGTTTGTCGAGTTGATAAAGATTGTCACTAAGGTGACGAGTACGATAGAGCTGCGACAAAACAAAGTGATGTGCTTCGCGAATCGAATAGAAGTTGCCCCAAAGCCCTTCGGTCAAAAGCGCGTAAGAGTGTTTCTTGTCCAAACCTTTTTTCTCAGCATAGACCCGAATGGCGCGCGCAAAATCCTTCTCGCCGGTCGCGAGGTATTCTTCTTCAGTAAACACGTAACACGGTAGCACCTTCTTCAGTATCGCGTAGTAAATCCAATCCCAACGTGAGGCGCCGAAGTATTTGTAGTAATGCCTGTCGTTGAGGCCGAGCGCCGGCGGCAGGAATTTAATCTTTAATTCCTGACTCGCGATAAATGCTTTAGCCCAGGGTATGAGCTCATTGCCGAGGCCCTGGTGGCGGCGGCCAATCCACATCGGAAAACTGACTTTCATAGCGAGGATTTCTACTTAAAGGGTGAAGATGAATACGAACTACGTCGTCTTCCACTGAAAATTGCCAACCCTGGGTTCGTTCGTTAACAAGCTTTTGCAGCTCGTCGAGTGAAGGATAATCATTTCGTCCGGTGAAGCAGTGGGCATCATCGATCAAAATAACATGGCCCGCTATGGGATGCGCGAATATATGTTCGAGTTCTCGCTTGATGGGAGTGTCGAGCTCACCGCGTGCGGTAATGCCGCCTGAATAGTGACCGTCAAGCCAAAATAAGCATGGCTCATTAATGTTCGTTAAATATTCAGGCAGCAAATGTCCACTGTCGCCGTGAATAATTTCAATGTGGCGATTTGCCGCAAATCTCCGGCTCGCCTCTTCGTAAAGCGATTGATCCAGCTCGAACGAAAGAATTCTGGAAAACGACTTCCGCATTGCGTATACCATATCTCCAAGGTATGTGCCTGTTTCGACCAGGATCCTTATCTTTGACGCGCGTGCGTAGTCTCTGATCAGATGCTCTTTGACGACGTGGGGTGTAGGTGACGATCTGCCAATTTTTTCCCAGGTGCGAAGTGCCTTGCGATCGCGGTGAAACTTGAGCACCTCGAAAGGAATGGTTTTCTTTACGATATCCTTAATTGATTCCAGCATGATTCTGCTTCGTGAGTTCCTGAATCTGCTTTTCCTCTTTGGCGAGGTTCAAATCGTGGTTGACCATCAACTTCACTAAATCTTTAAACCCAACCCTGGGTTCCCAACCAAGCTCCCGGCGCGCTTTTGAGGAGTCGCCGAGCAGGCGGTCAACTTCGCTGGGACGGTAGTACCACGGATCGATCTCGACGTGTTCTTTCCAATCCAAATCGAGATAACTGAAGGTCTCCTCAACAAACTCCTGAACTGAGTGAGTCTCCCCCGTTGCGATCACGTAATCGTCACTCGACTCTGCCTGCATCATCAGCCACATCGCTTCGACGTAATCTTTCGCGTAGCCCCAGTCGCGTTTGGCGTCGAGGTTTCCCAGAAACAATTTATCCTGCAAGCCGAGTTTAATTCTCGTGGCTGCACGCGTGATCTTGCGCGTTACGAACGTCTCTCCACGCCGTTCCGATTCATGGTTGAAGAGAATACCGTTACAGGCAAACAGATTGTAGGCTTCGCGGTAATTCACGGTAGCGTAATACGCAAACACTTTCGCACACGCATAAGGCGAACGCGGGTGAAACGGCGTCGTCTCGCTCTGTGGCGTTTCGCCTACCTTGCCGTACATCTCTGAAGACGATGCCTGGTAAAACTTTGGTGAGATCCCGACCTCTCTGATTGCTTCAAGGATCCGGATTGTGCCGAGCGCGGTTACGTCGGTCGTGTACTCGGGCGTGTCGAAGCTCACGCGCACGTGCGACTGCGCGCCGAGATTATAGATCTCATCCGGTTCTACTTTGCGCAGAATCGTATTCAGCGCGCTCGAGTCGCTGAGGTCGCCATGAACCAGAAACAGGTGTGACTTTGGATCGTGTGCATCGCGAAGTATGTGATCGATTCGCTGCGTGTTGAATGACGAAGAGCGCCGAATGATGCCGTGAACTTCGTAGCCTTTTTCGAGTAACAGTTCGGCGAGATACGAGCCATCCTGGCCGGTGATCCCAGTGATAAGTGCTCGTTTAGTCATCTCGTTTCCTTTTGTGCCTTTGGCTCATTTCCAGCATCGTCGTACGGGCTCAAATTCGTCGAGTGCGCTGAACACTCCGCGCACAAAACTCTTTGCTGTCGATCGTTCCGCGCGGACGCGGCCCTTGTCGATCAACGTCTGACGCAAGTTCGCGTCGTCGTGCAGCGCTTTGATCGTTGCCGCTATGTTTGATGGATCTTTGGGATCCACCAGCAGCGCCGCGTCACCCAGCTGCTCACGTGCACCTGGAACATCCGAAGCGACGACGGGACATCCTAAGGCAAATGCTTCGAGTGTTGGAAGATTTTCAGGCCCAAAAAACGTGACATATGCGAGTGCAAAGGCGCCACGATAGAGCGCAACCAGATCTTCAACTGGCACAAAACCCAGAAACGAAACATCGAGTTTTAGTTGCGCTGCATATGACCGCACGTAATCCGTGTTTCCTTTATCAGATCCGGCAAAGACCAGGGCCAGGTCGATGCCGTGTTTGCTTTTCAACTCCGCCACAGCCAGCAGCAGGTTCACATGATTCTTATGCGACCAGAACTGCGCCGGATAAAAGAGATAATTGTTTCTCACCTCATACTTCTTGAGCACGCTTTCGGCGTTGCCAGGTCCGGCGTTCAGCGCAAATGCCGGTGTCGGGTGTGGCAGGATTTTAATACGGTTGCTCGTGACCTGGTAGAAACGTTCGATCTCCTCGCGGCCCGCATCGGTGCCGGCGATGATCATGGTCGCGCGCCGCAGAAATTCACTGTAGAAACTCTCGCGATGCTTCCATGTCCCTGCCGCGCTCACTTCCGGAAACCACGGTTGCAGGCGGTGTTGTAAGTCCCAAACTATCGCCATGTATGGCAGATCGATCTGCACTGCTTCCGCGCCGACAAACCACATGAATTCAACGCCGGACTCTTTGCACAACTGCTCCAGACGCGATTGTCGCTGGCGCCCCAGTCCGCGTTCGGCTCTTGCGACGACACGTTGCCCTAAGGTTCCGGGAAAATCGACGGCCTTTAGTCGAGGATTCGTCGAGAGCCTATTAACAGCTTCGGCTCGGCGACAAAAGATAGCAAAAGAATGATGCGTATCGTCGAGGAGTTCGACCAGCGCGCGGAAAATATCATCCTGGATCGTGAACCCGCCACCAACCTCCGGCGAGAAGTCTTCAAGAAATACGCCGACCTTCATCTCGTCAATATCTTTCAGCTTCGACTCAAAACCCGGTCCAAGTTGCAGGTTCGCCGGGCGACAGCGACGATGTGCCACGTTTCGTCGGAAATAGTTTCACTGTTGGTGAAGCCGGCGAACCACTTTACCGGCGCGAAACCATTCGCCGTCAACCACAGTGCCATTTCCTGTAGCAGAAAATAACGGTTCACCTGTGTTTCCGTTAAGCTCGAATAGGACCCGTCATTATTTAACTCACAGATCGAATAGCTGACGCTGCTGAGTTGCTTTGCGTAATTCAGAGTTGTCTCCGAAATGCGCAGGATTTGCGAGTCGCCTCTTTCCCAGCGCCGGACGCGAACGGGATCGTAATGACGCAGCATCGCCGCTGCGTGCCAAAACTCGAAGATAAAAAGTCCATCGTCTCGCAGGTGCTTATGCACGCCGCGGAAAACCTTCTCGAGTGCTTCGTTAGTCGCGACGTATCCAATCGCATCAAAGAGACAATAAACAGCGTCGAAGGGCGCGCCATTCACCTCGAGCTGCGCCATGTTCTGTAACTGAAACTCAACCTGCGAGTTTGCGGCCGAGGCCTTTTGCTTCGCGCGCTCCAGCATGTCGTGCGAATAATCAGTCGCGACGATTTTGTAGCCGCGTTGCTCGAGTTGCAGAGCGTGCGTTCCCGTCCCACATGCTATTTCGAGCAGACGCGCAGTTGGCCCAACCGAATACTCGCGCAGACACGCAGCCACAAATTCTGCCTCCGCCTCATACGGTTTGTCCGCGTAGAAGAGATCGTAGAGTTCAGCGTGTCTGCCTGAGTATGAAGTCAATGTGGGTTGCCACTCCTATAAAAGTGACATCGCTTTCTGCTGACTCTGCGCTGCCGCCTTCACCGCATCGGCGACTTGCTTGATGACGTCCTCCGAAAGCGAGTAAGTGGAAGGAAGATAAAGTCCGTTGTCCCACAGGCCGTCAGCCACCGGACATGGAACCGCGCGAAAGTCCGGCAACTGGCGCAAGCAAGGTTGCTGATTCATCGGGCAGAAGAATGTTCTTGTGTCGATTTCTGCAGCCCGCAAACTATCCATCAACTGATCGCGAGTAATGCCAAACTCCGGTTGGACCACAACTGAATACATCCAGTAGACGTTGCGTGCCCAGTCAGCTTCGTGCGGCAGCTGGAGTCCGTCAACGTCGCGCAGAAACTCGTTATACGTGTGAGCCACGCGGCGCTTTTCCGACACGATGTGATCGATCTTCGCGAATTGCGCGCGGCCCATCGCGGCCTGAATTCCGGTCATGCGAAAGTTGAATCCCGCTTCTTCGTGACGAAAGCGCGGCTTGGTAAACGCGAGATTGCGAAGTAGACCTAAACGTTCCGCAAGCTCAACGTTATTAGTAGTAACCATGCCGCCCTCTCCGGTCGTGATCACTTTGTTTGCATAAAAGCTGAAGCAGGCCATGTCGCCAAAGCTGCCGGTCATGCGTCCGCGACACGTCGCGCCGTGCGACTCCGCGCAGTCTTCGATCACCAGCAGGTTGTGTCGTCGCGCAATCTCCATCAGCCGATCCATGTCGACTGGATGGCCGTAGAGATGCACGGGAATGATCGCTTTGGTTTTTTCGGTGATGAGGTCTTCAATCAGATCGAGATCGAGGTTCCACGTCAGACTCTCTGAATCAACCGGAACAGGAATCGCCTGGTTGTGAATCACAGCCAACGCGGTCGCGATGTTCGTGCTCGAGCTAACCAGCACTTCGTCGCCGGCGCCGATCCCCGCGGCTGCGACAGCGAGATGCAAAGCTGTGCTGCCACTGCTGACCGCGACGCCATACTTGCAACCGCAGTACGACGCAAACTCCTCTTCAAAGCGCGGGATCGACTCTCCAAACGACCCGGAGATCTCACCGCGCCGGAGCGCTGCCACCACTGCTTCAATTTCTTCTTCGCCGATTATTGGATCGAAGACTTCGATCATGAATTGTTGTTGACCTCGACGTTGATCTTATCGTTTTCGGCGCCCAGGAAAGGTCCCTGCTTTACGCTGATACACTGAAAGTCTTCTACTGCGCGGACCGCATGTATTCCATGAACGAGGAGAATGGCGTCTCCTGTTTTCAGTATGATTTCCCGAAACATCTCACCTTGTTGCGTAAAAAGCTGAACTGCCACTGAGCCGCGCTGGACCACAAACATCTGTTGCAGATCGCTAATCTCGCGGGTGACCTGTTTGTGAAAGTGTGGCGGCTCAACAAACCCGGCCTCGTGGGCCAGTAATCCAAACTGAAAGGATGAATCAGCGGGTGAAAAAAATTTGGTTATTGGCACTTCAGTACCAGCCCAGATTATCTCAGCGTAACGGATCCCATCGCGTTCGACGGTTTCCACTCCAGACTTTGGTTCATCACTAAGCGTCATAACGATAGCGGCTGAATCGAGACTCAAGCGGTGGTTGATTTAACGTCCTGAACTGCCTGCGAGTACGACTTCCAACTACCTTCACGCAACCGTTTCTCTTCGGCGGCACAACGCCAAAAAGCTTCCTGGCGGACAAACGACGAATTGCCCAGTCCGGTTCTGTAGTCAACAGAACGCAGCTCAATGAATTTGAAATATGGTTTGAAGAGTGCGTGCAGATCGTCAAGCGAATGGAAGAACTGCAAGTGGTCCGAGCCTTCAAGGCCTAAAGATTCTGAGCCGACAAACACGCCGTCAGGTTTCAGTGCCGATCGAATCTTGGTGAGCACAAGGTCAGTTGTTTCTTTGGCAAAGTGTCCGATAGCCCCATCCCACACAATCACGTCATATGAGTCCGAAGGAAACGGCTCGTTAACTGCATCCAGAATATGATAGGTGATGTTGGGTGCTCCGTTATAGAGTTGTGCAGACTCAATAGCAGACGGTTCGATATCAACCGCATCCACCTTTGCGCATCTGGCACTCAGAAACCTTTTAGTGAAAAACCCGTCGCCGCATCCGATATCGAGAAGTTGATCGTTGGGCCAGATCACTTCAGACCCGAAGAAGCCTCGGTAGAATGCATACGGACCCTGGCCGCTGTCACCAAACGCGAAGTTAAAGAACCCGATACGCTGCGAGAAAAAGTGTGGCTCTTCGGTGCCGAACTCCCATTGCCGTCGATAGAGACTGTAGTAATACCGGTTCAGTAGCTTTACGAGAGCCGATTCTCTCTTTGATCCTCCCCACAGCGCCGCCTCTTTCAGTGACAATAATCGGAGCCGGAGATTACGCAGGCTTCGCCGCGTCTCCGGACTCAACGCATTCTTTATGGAGCTACTCATATAAGCTGCTAGAGAATTCAATATAGCTCACTTTATCAGTTCCAGACACGCGAGCCCGCGCTCACCGGCCGGATAATCTTCGGGGTATTCAATGGTCGACTCCGGATCGGAGTATTTGCTCGTGTGGACATCGAAGAACTCGCAATCCTTACAAGCTTCGCGATTGCTCAGCTGCCAACCGTCGGGATGATACTGAAAAATCGCTTCGTAATGTTGTGAAGGCGCGAACGCATTCACGAGCGTGTCGACAAGGGCCGAGTCGAACTGCTGAAACCAGCCGTGATTCTCGTAGCGGCCAAAGGGAAACGAAACAAAAAACGATCCGCCTGGTTTGAGCACGCGCTTGAGCTCTGTCACCGCGAGGATAAATTCACTCGGGTCGCTGCGCTGAGCGATCTCGAGATCCTCGGCATACATCGTGTTGTCCATGCCGATGTGTTCGATGGTTGAGATGCATGCGACCGCATCAAAACGCTCGTCGCGGAAGTCCAGATCTCGCAAATCGCCAAAGACGTACGACACACCCAGTTGCCAGAAAGCCTGACCTTCGGGCGCGAGAGTCAGCACAGTTGTTTGCTTGTCTTTAAGTGCAGGTGAGGTCAAGACAAAATCATAGTTCAGAGCCGATCCGGCATCGAGAAAACGCCCGCCTTTCGAGTGGCGCACGCGCGAAAGCACCCAGGGAATTTCGATGATTCGTGCGTCGAGGCGATACCCGTAGGCGTCAGGCAACGGTCGATTGGCGGCTAAGGTGTCGAGCAGGGAATCGTCGTTGACTGCCTCACTCAAACATTTCTCACGATACTCGTGATAGCCCTCACGCCATGGGCGGCGATCGGATTTAAGGTAGGACGCGAGACGTTTGCGCCGGACCACATCCCAGGCAGTTTTCCCAACACTTCCTTTAAGCCGCGAGGCAATACTGAGAACAGATGACATGTCTTAATGGTGTAGATAGCGATTCAGGATTTCGGTTAGTTCCTGCATCCTATGATAATAGGAATGTTCAGACAAGGTGCGTTGCTGACCGGCCTTCGCAATCGCTTCGCGCTCGCCGTCGTGCGCTAAATAATAGTTAACCAGCTCGACGCACTCTTCCACGGAACGATAAGCGACCACTTCCTTGCCGATTTCAAACATCTCGTGAAGATTTGTTTTCCAGTCAGTCAACAGCATCGTGCCGACGCCGGTCGCTTCGTACAGTCGCATGTTTGCCGCGTACTGTTCGGCCATGTCGATGTGGATGTTGAGCGCGATCTTCGAGCGCTGCAATTGCTGGTACATGTCGTAGCCCCACAGCGGCGGATTCACGCGGCCTCGCAACGGCGAATCGGGCGGCAGGCCATCGGCTCCGGCTCCCCAAAACGAAACCGGAACTTTGCGACAGAGCTCTTCGAGCAGCGCCAGTCGTTGTTGGTGGTCCCTGCCGACTGATCCGATAAAGGCCAGTTCCGCGTTCTTCGCTTGCGGTTCGAGGCGTTTGAGAATCGTTTCTTCAAAGCCGAGGCGCAGCAACTCCGAACGAGTGCCGGCCTTTCGCAGCCGCTCGACAAAATGCGGCGCCGCACTAATGACCAGATCGAATGGACGCAGATCGAGACCGGGAGGTATCGGATAAGCCATTTCCCCGACAAGCAGCTTCGTCGACTCTTTCAACGCCGCATGAAAGTGCGCCGGAAGATAAACCACATCGCAAATGAAGATGACGTCCGGTTTGAAAGCCTCGGCTTGAGCTTTCAACACTTCCATCTCCCACGCGGGGATGTAGCGGCCGACTGGCAGCGGCTTGGTCCGAAGACGATCTGCCTGTCGTTGCAATCGCTGTTGGACCTTCAGCGCGAGTGATCGTGTGGGGTCGATCTTCAGACCATGCTCTTCGGCCCAGCGGATTTGAATGGGCGCGGCATTGGCGATGAACTGCTGCGTCTGGTGCCCGAGCTTCTCCAGATTCAGCGGCAGTGAATCGGCACGTCCAAAGCCGGTCTCGTAAATGAAGCGAAGTTGCTCGACGGAAGACGCTCGGGCGAGTTGCGGATTGTTCTCATAAACAAGACGCAGCGACTCCTGATAGTGAGTGTCGAAGATTAGAATCCGCATGCTATTTGGTAGCAACTATCAGGTTCCATCCGAATCTGGAGGCAAACTGCTTCTTGCAAAGTTGATCGAGGGCGTCAACACGCTTCATCAGCCAGGGCGGGGAAAACCGTTCCTCGAATGCGACCTGGTTGAAGTTCCTTCCGAGGATGTGTGCGGCGTGGGCCAACATCGGCGTGACAAAAACTCTGAGCGGCAAACCGAGTAGACCAATCCAGCAGTCGTTCACGAAAAAACCGATCGCCATGTCGTGCTGGACGATCTTGAAGCCACAGTCGGCGAATAACTTTTCCCATTCGTGTGGCAGCTTGAATTGTAGATGCGGCACGCCCGGAACAAAGGGAATGCCCTTCGCTCGTTGTTTCGTGATGGAGTGCTTGAAATAGCGTTCGAAGATGCTGCGACGGTTTGGAACAATTGAAAAAAAGAATCCGCCTTCGTTGAGCAGAGAGTGAATGCGGCGGCAATAGCTCGAAGGATCTTCGAGATGTTCGATCACGTCAAACGCGATCGCGAGGTGGAAATCGGACTTCAGTGTTTCTATCGGTTCGGTATGGATCGTCGGTGGACAACAGACGGCGCTCCAATCGTAAGAGCTGTAGTAGCGCTGAGTCACACTTGGATCGAGATCGACTGCGGTAACGCAAAAGCCGAGGCGCGCGAGCTCATACGAATCGCGTAAAGAGCCGGCGCCAAAATCCATTGCGCGCGGCGTCTCAAACCGCTTTCTGATCTCTTCCAGCCGTGAGGAAAAAACGTCCCAGCGATACTGAACGTTCCTCGTGTTGCAGCCGAAGAGTTTTGAAACATCGTGACGGCGATCGAAGATCAGAGGCTTGGACGGATCAGCTTCCGGTTCAAACTTTCCTCCGGCTGTCGAGAGCTCAGCTTGCTCTGATCTCGGTCTTACTAGAGCAGCGACGATTAGAAAAGGCAGGAAGACGACGAATAGCACCAGCCACGCAACGCAGACCGCCAACAGGACGACCAGTGCCCAGACCAGTCTCAGAGCAAACAACACCAGCTTCTTTAGTTTGGTTGCCACTTTGAACGCGGATGGACGCGGATCTACGCGGAGACGTTCGCCATCGTCATTGCATTCACAATCAACTCGAGTTGCGACTCGGTAAGCTCCGCATACATCGGCAAACTCACCACCTGATTGGCTGCGGCCTCCGTCACCGGCAAGCTGCCGAGCGGAATCTGCCGGTTCTCGTAAGCCGGCTGAAGGTGCAGTGGAACCGGATAGTGGATCCCGGTCGCGATGCCCTCATCCTTCAGCTTCTTCTGCAACGCCTCACGTTCCGCGACGCGGATCACAAACAAATGCCACACCGACTCCGCATTCGGATTCACCGCCTGCGGGCGAAATTCATTCGGTGATAACGAATCAAGATAAAAATCGGCATGCGATCGGCGCTTGCTGTTCCACTCGTCGAGATAACGAAGCTTCACACCCAGAATCGCGGCCTGAATACCATCGAGCCGGCTGTTCACGCCTTCCATCTTGTGCGTGTATTTCTCGAGCCGGCCATGATTTGCGAGCATCCGAACATGCTCCATCAAATCTTCATCCTGACTAACGACCGCACCCGCGTCACCAAAAGCACCGAGATTCTTTCCCGGGTAAAAACTGAACGTTGCTGCGTCGCCGATCGAACCGACGCGCTGACCACGCCAACGCCCACCGTGTGCCTGCGCTGCGTCTTCGACAACTTTCAATCCATGCTTGCGAGCGATCTCCATGATCGCGTCCATATCGCACGACTGGCCGTAGAGATGAACCGGCACGATCGCTTTCGTTCGCGGTGTAATCGCCGGCTCGATCTTGGCTGGATCCATCAGCATCGTGTCCTTGAGGACGTCGATGAAGATCGGCAACGCTCCGGTCGCCGAGATCGCTTCAGAAGTGGCGATGAATGTATGAGCGACGGTGATCACTTCATCACCCGCGCCGATGCCCAACGCTCGCAACGTCAGATAAAGAGCGTCAGTGCCGTTGCCGACACCCACACATGCCCTGGCTTCGCAGTAAGCGGCAAAATCTTTTTCAAAACGACGCACTGCTTCGCCGCCGACGAACGCGCTGCTCGTGATGATTTCCTGGATCGCGGCGTCGACTTCGGACTTGATTGTTTGGTACTGGTCGAAAAGACCGACGAGTGGAATCTTATTGGTCATCTTTTCTTTCTTAATGTGAAGTGGGCTTGCTGGCTCTGATAATCAAACGGCTGCCGAGATACTTAACGGGTGAAACGGCCGCAAGCTTCTCCAGCATGTAGATGAAATCGCGTGACGAGGGCCTGAGATCCTTGCTGAAAAGATCTGGTTGGCCCATCAGGCCGCCGGCAAAGTAGTCGATAACGAGCCCGTCCTTCTTGAGTTCTCGCGCCAAGCCCACAGGGTTTTGGAAACGACCCTTCGTAGGGTTCTGGAACTTGTGTTGGTAATACTTCTTCAAACCGTATATTGAAAGCCGGTTGTAAGTCAAAAGCACGAGATCACCGCCCGGCTTCAAAATCCGCGCAAACTCAGCGACAGACTCGCGCCAGTCAAAAACATGCTGAAGCACTCGCGAGCAGACGATCAGGTCGTAAGAATTATCGGGCAGATCGATTCGCGAAGCTTCCTGGCAAAGCACTGTGTCGAATGAGACACCGAGTTTTTGAGCGGCCTGCGAGGCGGCGTCCAGTTGCTTTGAAGAGATGTCCATGCCGGTCACGTGAGCTGCGTGCGGGGCATAAATCGGCAACAAGCGTCCGTCGCCGATACCGACATCGAGAGCACGATCGTATTTCCTCCCGGCCAGGGCCTTTTTGAGTGCGGATTTTTCGAGGGTGTCGATAACCTGTCCGCGAGCTGGCTTGAACCAACTGTCGTAGTCGGTCGTGTTCCACATGTCGCGCTTGAAGCGCGCAAATTCATCTCGATCCTGGTTCACTCTTTCCGTCATCCTTAAACTCCAAAATATTCTTTGAGTGTCTCTTTGTCGTCGGGTCTGATCAATAACTCCGGCAACTGCGAAGGGTAAAAAACGTTCATGCCCTGTCCTTCGCTGAGCGTTAGTTCGTTCAGCTCTGCCGACAATTCTCCGACGAACGCGAACTCTCGCTTGTTGTTCTGCACAAATTCTCGAAAGAGGCCGAAGTTTTTCAGTTCGAAATCGATCTCTTCCTTTACTTCGCGAGCGACGGCAGTTTCCGCTGACTCGCTGTCTTCAATCGTGCCGCCAAACAGACTCCAGTGGCCGGGGTACCTGATCGCGGGATTATCGTCCCGTTGCTGAAGCAAGACCTGGCCACGGCTGTTTATCAGAATCGCACTCACACCCTCGCCCGACGTGTTGCTCAGCCGTTTCTGAAGCTCGAGATAATTCTGGACGTCAGGGGGTGCGGAAAAATCATAACGCATTCCGCGCAATAAATAGATCATCGCCGTGTGTTTGGCAGTAATGTCGTCGAGATAATCACGGAAAATATGTTCCCGGTTCAACTCCGCGAACGAGGGCAGAAAGTCGAGCGCGTCACGGCGGAAGAAGATGCATCCCGTGGAGTTGATTCCGAGACCGGAGGTGTTGTCGCTGGAGCTTTGATACGCGAAAAGATTGTCGTCGAGGTTGCGATGAGCGGAGATGACGTAAGACTTGCGATCGCGCTGCGCGTTTGGCGTGACCGTGGCGAGCAGGATGAAGGCCGGTTTGCGCGATTCGAAGATGTCGCGGGCTCGGTTTAAGTCGCCGGCATCCGTGTATAAGTTATCAGGACAGAGAACTACGAAATCGTTGTCGATCTGATGGGCGGCAGTCGCGATTGCGTGAGCTAGGCCGAGTGGTTTTTCCTGCTGGACCGTACTGATCGGAACACCAAAATCACGGGACGAAAGAAACTCAACAATCGCGTCGCCCAAATGCCCGACCACGACAACAACCTTCGCAACGCCGATCGCTTTCAACGTCTCAATCGATCGTTCAAGCAACGTGCGCTCCTCGATCTCGATCAGCGCCTTGGGTATAGCACCACCCATCCTCGTCGCCTTCCCCGCCGCGGGAACAATTCCAATTAACGAACCCATCAGTCACCAATCCGTATTAATCCGTGGCTAATACGACCGTTTGTCCGGTCGTCAACGCTGTCTGTGTCGCCTCGAGCACTGCGACTACATCACGCGCGTGTTTTGGTCCGGTCAACGGGGCCTGTTCTTTGCGCAGGCACTCAAGAAAATGCGCCGCCTCTGTCTTCAACGGCTCCTGAAAATTGACTTTCGGTAACCAAATATCACCGGTGCGGTGGATCAACTGATACCCGCCAGACTGATCGTAATCCATCCGCTCGCCAATCTTCGGCACGCGGTCGACGCCCTTGTCGAAGATCGTGATCTTATCGTCGCCGACGTCATCGTAGATAACCATCTTCCGGCTGCCGACAAGCGTCATCTTGCGAATCTTGCCGGGGTCGAGCCAGCTCACATGAATATGACCCGTAACACCGCTCGCCCACTTCAAGGTCGCAAATACAACGTCTTCAATGCCCGGCTGAATGTAGCTGATACCAACCGCCGATACCGACACAGGCAGTTCACCGTTCATGAAATACATGAGAATACTGACGTCGTGCGGCGCGAGGTTCCACCATGCGTTTACATCGGAACGCACCTGCCCGAGGTTCAATCGCTGGCTGTAAATGTAATAGAGTTGGCCCAATTCGTCATCGGTCAAAAGCTTCTTCGCGTAACGGACGGCGGCGTTGTAGAGGAACGTGTGTCCCACCATCAACGTCTTCCCTGTACTCTCCGCAAGCTTCACGAGCTCGTCGGCTTCAGTCGTGCTGGTCGCGAGTGGCTTTTCAACAAACGCGTGCTTGCCGCTTTCCAAAACCTGCTTCGCCAACGCGTAATGCGAGGAAGCCGGTGTCGCAACGATCACGGCATCAATCTCGGGATCATTCAGAATGGCATCGGGTGATCCGACGACTTCCGAGCGCGGAAAATTGGCACGCACGTAAGCCTGGCGTTCAGGATTGATCTCGGCGACTAACTTGACCCAGCAATCCTGCTGGGCCGAAAAATTTCGCAGTACGTTTGGTCCCCAGTAACCACAACCGATCTGGGCGATGGTAATTGTTTTTTCAGACATTCAAATCTACCGTTTCCCGGTCCAACACTGTCCATTCCTGTTCAAACAACACGCCCGCGTGCGATTGCGGAGGCAGGCGTCCCGTGCCCCAGAAATCGCCGGGCTCAACTACAAGCGTCACGGCCTGCTGGATCCAATCAGTGATTACGTCGTTGGAACGGATTATCAAACTTGCCGTGTAGCTTCCGGGCGAAAGTGGAAGTTTTCGGATCTTGCAGGTGACATAACCGTTCCTGCCGACCGATTCAAACGGCTCGCCCGCATATTGATTACTAAGCATGCTAACAAACGCGCCTGTGTCCGAAGCAATTCCGATTCCTACGGTTACTCCTTCGACTTTATCCTGCCGGCTCGAGTAGTAAATACGAAAGTTCACTTCCTGGCCTGAGGAGATGTACTCGACTTCATTCCCGTCGCGATCGAAGCTCGCAAAATCCTGGATACGAATCTTTCCGTTGCCTTGTCGATCGGTGCGCTCGGCAAGCGAAGTTTTTGTAATCGTGTGAACCTGCGTCAGATATGTTTGCACCGCATCGTCGACACTGCCCAGAGGATATTCAATCATGCCTTCCCACAATACCATGGCCTTTGTACACAGGGCTGAAACGGCCGCCATGTTGTGGCTGACAAACAGAACGGTGCGACCAGCGCTGGCGACGTCGCGCATTCTGCCGAGACATTTTTTCTGAAACGCCGCATCGCCAACAGCCAGCACTTCATCGACGATCAGAATTTCCGGTTCGAGATGCGCCGCGACAGCAAACGCGAGCCGCACGTACATACCGCTGCTGTAACGTTTGACCGGGGTGTCGATAAATTTTTCGACTTCCGCAAAGGCGACGATCTCGTCAAACTTCGCCGCGATCTCTTTACGCGACATACCGAGGATCGACCCGTTGAGAAAGATGTTTTCGCGACCTGTCAATTCTGGATGAAACCCTGTGCCGACTTCCAGAAGGCTCGCTACGCGCCCGTACAGATCAATGCGTCCTGTTGTCGGTTCAGTAATGCGCGAAAGGATTTTCAGCAGTGTCGATTTACCGGCGCCGTTGCGGCCGATGATCCCGACCACATCGCCTGCCTCGACGTCAAAACTCACGTCCTTCAGTGCCCAGATTGATTGCAGCTCTTCGGCTCGCCGCAGATAACGTAACGGCAGACGAGCCATGTCCATCAGCGCTTCGCGAAAAGTCGAATAGGCTGCTGCTGAGCGGCCGAGGTAATAGAGCTTGCTCAGATCCTGGACTCTGATGATCGGTTGCATCAGTTAACTATTAGATGATGTCTGCGAAGCTGCGTTCCACGCGTCCAAAAGCATAGATCGCGTACAGCAGAGTCAAGATGGTCAAACCCGAAGCGATGCCGAGGGCGGGCCAATCAAACGGGAGTCCGAACAGCGCAGAACGATAGCCTTCGATAATTCCTGACATGGGATTCAACATCAGTAACCAACGCCATTTCGGTGGAATCGAAGTCGAGGGAAGAATGACTGACGATACGAACAGCCACAACTGAATCAGAAAGGGGAGGGCAAACCGCACGTCGCGATATTTGACGTTCAGAGCTGAGAACCACGTTCCGACCGCGAGACTAAACAATGACGTCAACAAGACGAGCACCGGCAGAAACAAAACCTGGATTGTGGGAACGACGTGGTAGTAGACCATCAGCAGGATTAGCAGTACGAATGCGAGCACGAAATCAACCAGACCCGCGAGCATCGCGGCCGCCGGTACGATCAAACGGGGAAAGTAAACCTTCGTGATCAGATTGGCGCTGCCGACGAGACTGTTACCGCTGGCCGTGATCGAGTTTGAAAAGAACGTCCAGGGCACAAGACCGGCGAGTGCAAAGACCGGATAGGGAATACCCGCCGAAGCGACTCCGGCGATTCTGCCGAAGAAGATCGTAAAGATGATCATCATGAACAACGGTTGCAGGATGGCCCATGCGGCGCCGAGTGCAGTCTGTTTGTAGCGAACTTTGACGTCACGCCAGGTGAGAAAGAAGAGCAACTCACGATACGCCCAGATGTCTTTGAAGCTTAGCTGGGACCATCGCTTAGTTGGTTGAATGACGACGAGAGGCTCGGCCGGCAGTCGGAAACTTTGCATACAGTTCTAGAATCAGTCTACTGCTTTATCAGCACGCATAGAGATTGTCCAAACGGCGCCAGGTTCCTGGCGACAGTTCCGTTATCGAATTTGATTGGCTCCGGGATCGGCACGTAGGGTTCGTTGCCATCCTTAATGAGTTCCACCTCCAGTTCGAGATGCTTCGCCCATTCGCGCAACATATCGGTCGAGATGAAGACGTTTAATGGTTGATCGCCGATGCCGACGTCCTTGAGATTGTTGTTCCGAAAGATATCCCAATGGCCTTCTATTCGAAAATCCAGGAATGAAAGGACTATCTTTCCGCCTGGCTTTAACACTCGCTTCGCCTCACGTAAATAAACAAACGACTCTTCATGGAGGAGATGCGTGACAACCGAGAAGAAACAAACCATATCGGCCTGCTCGTCCGCTTCCGGAATTGTAAGTCCCTGGGCCATCTGAAAGCGCCAGTCGGGCCGCGGCACAATTTTACGAGCGTAGTCAATGAGTTGCGGTACGACGTCGATCCCGAGGTACTTGCCGGTGAGATACTCCGACAGTGGTTTTGCCAGGCGACCTGATCCGCAACCCACATCGATCACGTAGTGGTGCTTTTGCAGGCCGTGCAGAATGAGCGTCTCGCGCAACAAGACGCCGATTGCCTCGAAGTCTCCCCCGACCGCTAACTTCGCTGCTTCATCCGTCGAATAGGTACCGCGAAGAATTTGAAATTGCTTGCGGTGAGTCTTACGAAAGTCGGTTTTGGAGGCCCAGTTCCTGGCGTTACGGCCTGTCAAAGGTCCAATCACACGGTAGTTGAGGCTATTTATGATTCGGCGAACGCTCAATCTGTGCATACGGCGGAACAGTATATAGAATCCATCTACAGATTTCACAGACTAGACTAATGATAATCTGTGTAATCTGTGGATAAAGTCGTTTCCCAATGCAGCGGGATCATTGTGGCAGCGTGAGGCTTAATGCCAAAGTTAGCAAGAAATGAACCACCGTCCAGTATTTCGATCGAAACCGCGCTTTCGCGATGGTCAAACGCCTCCAGGCGGTTCGGCGCGTAGATGCCGCTGGTGAAGTAGTAGAAGCCCGGCGTGAGTACCATTTTGGGAATGGTGACACGCGCACTGTAAACGCCGGCTTTTCGTTCGATTGAGAGATCCTCGACTGTCTCTACATCAGTGGCCCACAACAGGCGCGTCCCGTTTTCAGTGAAGACATCCAGACATACGTGCGTTCCTTCGATCCAATTGGATACTCGATATTTCAACAGTACCGAGAAAGGCTCAGTGTGCGGATGTGAGCTGATAACTTCACCGTCTGACGACACGAGTGACATCGAGAGGATCTGCATATCCTTCTCAGGCTCGTCGGCGAAGGTGATAGTGCTTGCAGCAGTCCTCATGTCGTCGACGTAAGTTGCGACTGCTGCCGGTGTTTCGCCGTCAAAAACCTTCCGGCCTTCCTTGAGGACGATCCCGCGGCTACAGAGTTGTGTCACTGCGCCGAGATTGTGACTGACGAAGAGCACGGTGCGTCCGGATCTGGCCACATCGCCCATTTTCCCGAGACACTTTTTCTGAAACAGCGCATCACCAACAGACAATACCTCATCGACAATCAAGATCTCCGGTTCGAGATGTGCGGCAACGGCGAACGCGAGCCGGACGTACATGCCCGACGAAAAGTGTTTGACGGGTGTATCGATGAACCTCTCAACTTCTGAAAAAGCGACGATCTGGTCAAACTTTCTCCTGATCTCCGCGTGACGCATGCCGAGAATGGCTCCATTCAAATAGATGTTCTCGCGCGCCGTAAGCTCCGGGTGAAAGCCTGTTCCGACTTCGAGCAGGCTGGCGACGCGCCCGAAGAGTTCTACCGAGCCGCGGGTTGGTTCCGTGATACGCGAGAGGACCTTCAGTAACGTCGACTTGCCCGCGCCGTTGCGGCCAATGATCCCAACCACTTCACCAGGTGCGATTTCGAAACTGACGTCCTGGAGCGCCCAAAACGTATCGTAATTGGGCCCGGAATTACGCCGAAACGGTCTTCGCAGTGTAGACGTGAGCGTGTCGCGTAAGGTTTGGTAGGCTGCAGCGTTTGCACCGATACGAAAACGCTTGCTTACGCTGTCGACTCTAACGATTGGCTTCAATCTGTGTAATCTGTGGAAAAAGAATCGTATCAGGCAAGTCCTGTTAATTGCCTGTGGAGCAGTGATAAGTTACGATTTTTGGGTGCCTTTGACAACGCTGCCCACAAAGAAAGTGGCGATTGTTCAGTCGAACTATATTCCCTGGAAGGGTTACTTCGATCTGATCAATGAGGCCGACGAATTCATCCTCTTCGACGACATGCAGTACACCCGAAGAGACTGGCGCAATCGAAACCTGATCAAGACGCCGGCCGGTCTCAAGTGGTTGACGATTCCGGTGGCAGTTAAAGGCAATTACTTTCAAAAAATAAAGGATACGACTGTCACCGATCCGCGGTGGGCTGGCAAGCACTGGAAATCGATCGTACACAATTATTCAAAGGCGCGGTGTTTTGAGCTGTATCGTGGAGTTTTTGAGGGCTTGTATTTGGGATTAGACGAACAATTTCTATCGCGCATCAACTACCTTTTCATCAGTGCAATCTGCAAAATTCTCGGCATTAGTACGCTCATTTCCTGGTCTGATGATTACGTTTTGGCGGAAGGAAAAACTGAACGCCTGGTTAGTCTTTGCCGGCAGGCTGGAGCGACGACTTACCTCTCCGGACCAGCGGCGCGCGACTATATCGACGAAACATTGTTCGCCGACGCGCAGATTGAGT
The DNA here is from genome assembly GCA_046733695.1 of Acidobacteriota bacterium. GTDB lineage: Bacteria > Acidobacteriota > Blastocatellia > Pyrinomonadales > Pyrinomonadaceae > PSRF01. The sequence continues at coordinate 11,145 of JBKPPU010000153.1, read as the reverse complement.
TGCAGTACATGGACTACTCTTCTTATAAGGAATACAGCCAGTTATCTCCACCATTCGAACACCGGGTCAGCATTATCGATCTCATTTTCAATGAGGGACCTGAGGCTACTAAATACATGAAGAGTTTCTCGAGATGAAGCTGTCGATAGTGACGACTCTATACAACTCCGCGCCTTACCTGGCGGAGTTCCACAGCCGTTGTTCCGCTGCCAGCGCTCAGATCACCGACGACTTCGAGATCATACTCGTCAACGATGGTTCACCGGACAACTCGCTGGAAGTTGCGATCGAATTACATCGGAATGATGCGCGCGTGCGAGTGGTCGACCTCTCGAGAAATTTCGGTCATCACAAAGCGATCATGACAGGGTTGGCGCAGGTTCGTGGCGACCTGGTGTTCCTTCTCGACAGTGATCTCGAAGAGGAGCCCGAGCTGCTATTGACGTTTGACAAGGAAATGAAAACGACTGGAGCCGATGTTGTCTTTGGCGTTCAGCAGAAGCGCAAGGGTGATTTCTTTGAACGGGTAAGTGGTGCGCTCTATTTCAAAGTGTTCAACCTCATGTCGGTCGTGCCGATCCCGCCGAATCACGTTACCGCTCGGCTGATGACGCGGAAATATGTTGCTGCATTGATGGGACATCAGGAACGAGAGTTTGTGATGTCGGGGTTATGGGCCTTGACGGGATTCAAGCAGGTTCCAGTCGCTGTGACCAAGCATCACACATCGCCGAGCGCATATAACCTGCGCCGAAAATTCTCGCATCTCGTGAATGCGATTACGTCATTTAGCAACAAGCCGCTTGTGTTCATCTTCTACCTTGGTTCTTTCATAATGATCATTGCCAGCCTGGCTGCGCTCGACATGATCATTAGAAGACTCTTTTTCGGAACCGTGCTTGAAGGTTGGGCCTCGCTGATCGTTTCCATTTGGCTACTGGGAGGCATCACGATTTTTTGTTTGGGAGTGATTGGCATTTACCTGGCGAAGATCTTCATGGAGACCAAGCAAAGACCATACACGATCATTAAAGACGTCTATGAATGCAGAGACGCCGCCGATAAATAAGAAACTATGACCAACGCAGCTCAACCAACCTTCTATCGGCCGGAATTGGACTGCCTTCGGTTTTTTGCTTTTCTGCTTGTTTTCATCAGCCATGCCTTTTCGATCAAGCCCGATTACTACGTTCAATCGGGAGTGTCTCAAGAGCTGGCGCTTTGGATAAGCAAAGCTGTCGGAGCGGGTGGGGTAGGTGTCGTTTTATTCTTTGTACTTAGCTCTTATCTAATTACCGAACTACTCATTCGCGAATACACGCGGAGGGGACGGTTGGACATCCAGTCGTTCTATATCAGAAGAGCATTACGAATCTGGCCACTTTATTTTTTCTTCCTCATCGTCATCTATGTGGTTATTCCTCAAGAGTCGATCTATTCATTGAAGACTAACTTCTTTTGGCCGATGCTGTTCTTCGTCGGAAACTGGGCGGTGGTTGTGAACAATGGAATGGGCGCTTCGGTTGCAGGGGCTCTCTGGAGCATTTCAGTGGAGGAGCAATTTTATGTGGCCTGGCCCCTGGTTATCTCGAGAGTGGGCGTAAACCGTCTCAAGCACGTCTGCATTGGTCTGCTCGTCGTCTCCAATCTGACACGTATTGTGATGGAAAAGAAAGGCGCGGGATTCATTGCTTTTTGGTGTAGCACGGTGACTTGGTTTGACGCGATCGCGGCCGGTGCTTTAATCGCTTTGTTGCTTCGCGGGAAGGCGCCACGCTTTTCTTTGTTGGCGCGTCTTCTTTTAGCCGGCGGAGGATTAGCGATTTGGATTCTTTCGGGGCGCTTTCGTGCAAACTTAATCTATCCTGACATTGCCTGGTATCCCTTGATCGTCTGCGGAAGCGTGATGTTACTTCTCGCCGCCTTAGGAAGCAGTCTCACCAATCGGGTCCTGGTCTATTTCGGACGAATGTCTTATGGCCTTTATGTTTTTCACGCACTGGCACTCGTGATCGCTTCTCAGATTTTTGTGAACTACGGCCTTTATCACGCGGTCGCCGCGCTGGCGATCACCATCGCGATGTCGGCTATCAGTTACCATTGGCTCGAAAAGCCTTTTCTAACACTTAAGAAACGATTTACCTATGTTGCCTCAGATCCGGTACTCTCGGATGATCGAACGTTGGTCGCAATTTCAAGCGACGTCAGTTCTTAGGATTGGAGGATGCAACGGGAGAACTCATGTCAGATCTAGTGCTCGTCGGCACAGGGGTCACGGCGAGGATGGCCCACTACTACTTTACCCGCGATAGCGAACATACGGTGGCAGCATTTACTGTCGATCGTGAGTACAAGAGTGATGATTCGTTTCTTGGCTTGCCAGTGATTGATTTTGCCGAAGTAGTGGAGCGTTATCCTCCAGACAAGTACAAAATGTTCGTGGCCCTGGGTTATGCCAAAATGAACAAGCCGCGCGCGGCCAAGTATTTTCAGGCTAAGGAATTGGGCTATGAGTTGGTGAGCTACGTCAGCACCAGGTGCACGTTTCTAACTGACAACCCGGTTGGCGATAACTGCTTTATTCTTGAAGACAACACCATTCAGCCATTCGTCACGATCGGTAACGACGTCATACTTTGGAGTGGCAATCACATCGGTCATGACGCGGTGATAGAAGATCACTGTTTCCTTGCCTCGCACATCGTGGTTTCCGGCTTCACTCGCATCGGCGCTTACTCTTTCCTTGGCGTAAATGCGACTCTTCGAAATGACATTACGATTGCACCGGAAACGCTGATTGGTGCGGGAGCCGTGATCATGGAAAACACGGTCGAGCAGGGAGTTTATCTGCCAGAGAGAGCGAAGCTCTCCAAGAAGAAGAGTTCCGAAGTCAAACTATGACCGCAATGAAGTGGCAAAAGCTCGGGCGAGTCTTTGAAACAAACAACAATCACCCGTGGATGATTACGCACGCTGCCAATCCGGTGGCAGAACATCTTGAAGCGGACGTGTTCAGGGTCTACTTCAGTTGCCGTGACTCACAACAACGTTCACACATAGCTTTTGCCGACGTCGATCTCAAGCCACCATTCAAAACGTTGAGCATTTCTGAAGAACCTCTTTTGGCGCCGGGTGAAATCGGTGCCTTTGACGACAGTGGAGTCTCGCTGTCGTGCATCAAGCAGATCAACGGCACAAAGTATCTGTACTACCTGGGCTGGAACCTCGGCGTCACAGTTCCCTGGCGAAACTCGATCGGCTTAGCCGTGTACGATCCAGGCACGGCTACATTTCAGCGTTTCAGCAAGGCTCCACTACTTGATCGCCACCACGTCGACCCGTTTTCCATCTCGTATCCTTTTGTACTCGAAGACGATCGTATCTTCCGGATGTGGTATGGATCCAACTTGAAATGGGGAAAAGAACAAAAAGACATGGCCCATCTGATCAAGTATGCCGAGTCGGTTGATGCACTTCACTGGACGCGAACCGGGATCATTGCCTTGCAATTCAAGAATGACGGTGAATATGCAATGTCTCGCCCGTGCGTTATTAAGGAAGATGGTCTTTACAAGATGTGGTACTCATATCGCGGCGAGAGCTATCGAATCGGCTACGCTGAATCAGCAGACGGGATCGAGTGGGTACGAAAAGACGAGGATGTCGGGATCGACGTCTCCGAGTCGGGTTGGGATTCACAGATGGTTGAGTATCCGTTTATTTTCGATCACAACGGCGAGCGGTACATGCTCTACAACGGAAACGAGTACGGCAAAACCGGCATTGGGCTGGCGGTGGCTTTGGTTTAAAAGTCTCTCTTGTGTGCGAACTGCTTTGCTCCGGAGGAGCAGAATGTTTATAGCGCGAGGTCACCCCTCATTGTCCGCTCCGTAGGAGCGGCATGAAGGTATGATGGCAGAACACATGGCGCTCCGCTGGAGCGCAGAGTGATTGTGATTTGGAGCTATAAACATGATGCTCCTCCGGAGCAAGGGTGCATGACCGTCAAATGACGAAATAAACTTTGAGGTAAAAGCTCCTGGTACTTGATGATGGTTGCAGCGCGCGAAAGAAATAGTGACTGGCTGAGAGACGTGCTCGATCGCGTTCGTACGCTTGGTTACGCAATAGTCGAAGGCGTGCTGAGCTCATCGTTTATCGACTCAACTCGTGATGCAATGTATCGCGCTCAGGAAGAGATTCTGCGCGACGTGGGGAAGGAACGTCTTGATCGTGCCGGGGAGATTGGCGTTCTGAGACTGATGATGAAATACGATCCTCACTTCTTTAAATTTCTGGAAATACCCGAGCTGTTGGCAGTGATCGACAACACTGTTTCAAACACCGCGATCATGCATCTACAAAACGGATTTATCCTGCCGTCCTCTCCAAAAGACGAGACGCCCAGCGTATTTCAGAATCGTTTTCATCAGGACTTTCCTCGCGTTCTCAATGGCTACCTGGCGTCAATCAACATAATTTTTGCGATCGACGAGTTCTCGACTGAGACCGGCGCCACGCACGTCGTGCCAGACACACATCAGAAAACGGAAGCCCCCGCCGAGGAATATCTTTCGAAGCATGCGATTGCAGTCGAGTGCCCGGCAGGGTCAATGGTTGTTTTTGACTCGACCTTGTGGCACGCGGCCGGCGCTAATACTTCCGGTAAAGACCGGCTGGCCATTAACCATCAATTCACCAGATCCTATATAAAACAGCAGGTTGATTACGTGCGTGCCCTGGGTGACGCGACAGTGCTGGCACAGGCCCCGCGCACGCAGCAACTGCTCGGCTGGTATTCGCGCGTAGTCACAAGCCTCGACGAATATTATCGTGCGGAAAACGAGCGCCTTTACCGCAAGGGACAAGGGTAAAAGTCATCTTTGGAGAAAGGTGGGTTGAAATCCATTAAGAGCTACAGTTCAATGGCCCTGGTTTTTTGCTCGATTGTACTGACAACGAGTTCCCAGTTGATCGTAAAATGGCGCGTCAGACATGCCGGTCCTTTACCAGTTGAGTTAACAAAGAAGGCACTGTTTTTATCGGGATTGTTGCTTGACCCGTGGATTATTACAGGCATACTGGCGGCGTTTTTTGCTGGTCTTTGCTGGATGACAGCCATGACAAAGCTGGAATTGAGCTTTGCGTATCCGTTTATCAGCTTCTCGTTTGTGCTGGTCTTCATCTTCAGCGCATTACTGTTCCATGAGACGGTCACGGCGCCAAAGGTCATTGGAATGCTGTTGATCATTGCCGGGATCATCGTCACCAGTCGGGGGTAGAGCCACAAAAGCACAAGAGGATCAACTTTTTGCATATTCCGTTCAACCGCCCGTTTCTTTCCGGAAACGAGTTTGAATTCATTCAACAGGCGATCGCTGGTTGGAAACTTTCCGGCGACGGAACGTTTACGCAGAAATGCCACGCCCTGCTTGAACGAGAGCTTGGCATTCACAAGGCGCTGCTAACGACCTCGTGTACACACGCCCTGGAGATGGCGGCGCTGTTGCTCGATATCAAACCGGGAGACGAAGTTGTTATACCTTCATTCACGTTTGTCTCTACGGTTAACGCCTTTGTCTTGCCGGGTGGCCGCCCGGTTTTTATAGACATTAGACCAGACACTCTCAATCTCGATGAGACCAAACTCGAAAGCGTCATAACCCCGCGCACCAAAGCGATAGTCGTCGTGCACTACGCCGGCGTCGCTTGTGAGATGGATGCGATTCTGGAAATAGCTGGTCGACACGGCATCGCCGTCGTCGAAGATAACGCGCACGGATTATTCGGTAGGTACAAGGGCCGCTACCTCGGAACACTCGGTTGCCTCGCGACGCAAAGCTTTCACGAAACAAAGAACTTCACCTGTGGTGAAGGCGGAGCGTTGTTGATTAACGATCCTCAGTACGTTGAGCGCGCTGAGATCATTCGCGAGAAGGGCACTAACCGCAGCCGGTTCTTTCGCGGCCAGGTTGACAAGTACACGTGGATGGACGTCGGTTCGAGTTATCTGCCGTCTGACATGCTCGCCGCTTTTCTCTATGCGCAACTCGAAGCGCGCGAGAGTATTCAGGCCAGGCGGCGGCGCATTTGGGAATACTACAACGAGCACCTGACGGATTGGGCTGCAAACTTTGAGATTCAACTGCCTTCAGTGCCGCAACACTGCGAACAACCATTCCACATGTATTACCTCGTTCTTCCCACTGCAGAGAAACGTGAGAGATTGATTAATCATTTGAACGACGCCGACATAAACAGTGTCTTTCACTATTTGCCGCTTCACCTTTCACGGATGGGACGTAAGTTCGGTGGCGAAGAAGGACAGTGTCCGATCGCGGAAGACGTGAGCGATCGATTGGTCCGTCTGCCTTTCTACACCGGTATGACTGAAGATGATCAATCCCGCGTGGTATCTGCGTTGAGCGACTTTACGGCGCGAGAAGCGGGCGAGCCAATGCTCCACACGGGAGCCGTTTCGGGCGGAAGACCGGTCATAAGTTGAACCATGAACGAAAGTCCTGAAGATAACAGTGGGCTGCGGAGGTTTCTTACAAACCCGACGCTGTACGTGTTATTCCTGCGTCTGCTGGGCGGCAGGGGGGTAGGAAAATTCCTGGCTGATATTTGGAAACTGAAGGGCGGAGAAACGGTGGTCGACATCGGTTGCGCATCAGGCTTTGTGCTCGACTACCTGCCGAACCACATTAAGTATTACGGCGTTGATATCAACAAAGTCTATATCGATGCGGCCCACAAAAAATTCTCGAAGCGAGGAACCTTTCTGCTCGGAACTGCGCGCGATCTCCTTAACAATGAAGACGCACTTCGGAATAACGTCGACCTGGTTACGTGTAACGGACTCTTGCATCATCTGACCGATGAAGAGGCTATCGATGTGCTGGAAACGGCGAAAAAATTCTTACGGCCAAACGGCAGGCTGGTTTGTCTGGAGGCGACTTTTCTTACGCGGCAAACGCGACTCTCAAAGCGAGTAGTCAGCATGGACCGCGGCCGGTATGTGCGCTCGGAGGAGGAATGGAAAAACCTGATCGCCAGGTCCTTCAATTCGTTTTCCACCAGTGTGGTGACCGGACTAATTCGCATTCCCTATACACACATCGTCATCCAGTGCGTTAACCAAAAATGAAACTGTGTAGTGAGTGTGGCGAACCCATTGATTCTCATGGCCGCCCATGTCCAACCTGTTCACACCAGACTCAAAAACTCGACGGGCATTGGGCGTTCGCGCCCGCACTGGCGGAAAAGAACGAGGGATTTGAGGCCGGCTATTTTCCCCGGCTGTTCCAACTGGAAGCCGGTAACTTTTGGTTTCGCTCTCGTAATCGACTGGTTATCTGGTCGTTGCAGCAATATTTTCCGAACGCCAAAAGCTTCATGGAAATCGGTTGCGGAACTGGCTTTGTGTTATCGGGCATCCAGAAAGCTTTACCCGAACTGTCGCTTTGCGGCAGCGAGATTTTTTCCGCCGGTCTGTCTTTCGCTGCGCAGCGTTTGCCTGCCGCTGAATTATTCCAGATGGATGCGCGGCGAATTCCTTTTCGCGACGAGTTTGACGTCATTGGCGCCTTTGATGTCCTCGAGCACGTCAGGGAAGATGAAGAAGTGCTGGCGCAAATGTATCAGGCTACAAAGAGAGGCGGAGGGATTCTGATCACTGTCCCGCATCACCCTTTTCTTTGGTCTGCGTCGGACGATTTTGCCCGGCACACGCGCCGCTACAAAACAGGTGAGCTGACCCGCAAAGTCAGGAAGGCCGGCTTTGATGTTTTGCGAATCACGTCGTTCGTTTCGTTTCTGTTGCCGTTGCTGGTCGCGTCTCGGTTCAAACAACGATTCAGCAGGCAGGAGTTTGACCCGACTTCCGAGTTCAACATCAACTCTTCGGTCAACAGCGCGCTCGAAAAGATCCTCGACGCCGAACGAACTCTGATTCGCGCGGGACTTTCATTTCCTGCGGGCGGATCTCTGCTTTTGGTGGCGCGCCGAAACTGAAGCTGTACGCAAAAACTATGAGTAAACGCGAACTGTCTGGGTTCGTCAGCCGTCGCTGGGCCGAGTGTGTCCTCGGCCTCATCATTTTATCGGCGACCCTCTTGTCCCTGTATTGGGTTTTTACTGTTCCGATCCTGCAAAACCCCGACGAGAATTCGCACGTTGATTATGCATTTAGCATCTACAGCGCCGGGCGCCTGCTGAACGTTCGCCGCCCGCCTTCCGATTGGAACGTTCATGCGCGGCTGATTCCAGGTGTCGCCGGTGCTGCTTACGACTTCAACTCGCACCAGTACACGCTCTACCTGATTGACTCGACCGATTTCATGCGGATTCGATTTCACCGTGACGAACGAGTGCCACCGGGATACGGAACTACCGCGTACTATAAAAATCTCGATCTGAACGCGCCACACACACCGGCGCAAGTTCAGGATTTGCAGCCACGGGACAACCCATGGCTAATCAACGGCTATCCGTTCGCCTACTATGCCGCGGTGGCGGTTTGGCTGAAGCTGTTGAGCCTGTTCAGCAGCACTCCAGTCACGCTCTTTTTCGGCGCCCGTATCTTCTCCGTGATCCTGCTGGCTGGTAGTCTTGTTTTGAGCTACGCCATTCTTCGCGAGCTGCGCCTGAGTAAGTGGCGTTCACTTGCACTCACTGCCATCGTAGGTTTTTTTCCGACCACGACGTTCGTCGCCGCTTCGGTCCAACCTGACAATCTCACCGGGGCTTTGATGGCGCTCTGTCTTTATCTCTCACTGTTGCTACGCAGAAAACCAGTCACTAACAAACTGCTGGTCTCCCTGGGAGTTGCGCTGGGTTTTCTTCTGGTCACGAAATATCACTTCTACCTGTTTACCGTGATTGCCATCATCGCGCTGGTGGTCAGCGAACACATCTTCAGGCGCCGCCCCTGGAAAGAATTGCTAAGAGCGTTAGCGATCCTGCTGTTGCCTTCGTTTCTCTTCTTTGCCGTTCAGCTCTGGGTAGTTTGGGGTGCGCCGAACATCACTGGCGGCAATCTGCGCCTCGCGACTTCCGGCCATTTGGAAGGCATCAAGAGAGCAATCGTCAGTTATTATCGCGGCGGGCCGGCACTCGTCTCTTACTGGGGTACTTTTGGTTGGACCGACACGGATTTGATTATCGGATCTCCTGCAATAGAGATACGAGTGTTGTCGCTACTGTCACTACTCACGCTCATGGTCCTGGTACTGGTGCTGTTTAGAAGCGAGCAAATGATCACGCGGTTGGTGGTGCTTGCTCGGCATGGGCGATGGCGGATGGCGTTGCGGATATTTTTTTCAAATCCTCTGCTGCACAGTCACTTCATGTTTTCCGTGTTCATGATTCTGCTGTTCGCGTGGCATCAGAATGGTTACCCAGCACAAGGTCGTCACTGGCTCCCGTACTTCTTATCCGGTTTCCTGATTACGACTCAATTTGCCCCACGTGCGTTGAGCCATCGAAAGACACAAGCAACCCTTTCGGCGCTATTATTGTTAGGTCTGATGTCATACTGCGCTGTCGCCAGCTACTACTCCGTCAAAGCGATCGACAACCGTTATTACGGGCCAACCGGCGCAACGGTTGAGAGCAGCGGGGGTATTGGGACTTCGTCGTCTTCACTTATCGGGCAAGCGCGTCGCTGAAAAAGTCCCGATAGTTGATCGATATTTGTACGGGCTTTCTTCTTCGTCGGTGTTGGTGACGAAGATTACGTTGCCGGATACGGAATTATTGGAAGTAACTTTTGCTTTGAAGATCACGGTTCCTGTTTCTCGACAACAGGTGCCAATAGGCAGCTCAACGATACTCGAAATGTCGAGCTTGCCGGCCGTCTTTGACCATATCGCCGGTTGCGGAGTGGGCACAGGTTTGTTATCTGGTCCAGTATCCTTGAGCTCCAGGAACGCAGCTCCATTTTCCTTCGCTACCAGTATCAGATTCTTTTCATCGCTATTCAACAAAGTGAACTTCACCTGCCAGCGACCGGCAAACGATGTCTCCTGAGCCGAAACTCCATAAACACTCGCGAGCGATAGCAAAGCCAAGACGATTACCAGACGTCTCATTCCCGGACCTCACAAACTTCTTTCCATCCACAGTAGAAAAAACAAGGCGGCCAGCAAATGAATTACTGGCCGCCTCGAAACTACAGAGCTATTTCTTCATCAGTTGCCCGGTCCAGCGGACGTGCAGCCGACGCATCCATTAGTTCCGTTACCCAGGATCGAGTTGTTGGTAAAGGTTTCGACAGTACCACCCGTACTAACGAGTGCACCACTACCGCCAACGTTGTTGTTGATCTGGTTTTGGGCAATCTGTACGACCGATGTGCCGGCATTACCAGCATTACCCGCCCTGACACCATTGCTCGCATTGTTGCTGATCTGGCTGTTCCAAACGCGGGCGACAGCTACAGTGCCAGCTCCCAGGGCGTCTACGAAAACACCGTTGACGGTGTTACCGACCAAAGCCGAGCGGTCAATAGTGCCCAGTGAACCGGCTCGGGCGTGAAAACCATTCGCATTGCCCGAGAGCCGGCAATTGTCGATGCTGAACTTTACGTTACCACCCGAACTGGTCACGTTAATGCCGTCGAGCGTGTTGTCTCTAATGACGGTATTTCTGACGTGCAGGTTCAGGTCGTTGGTTTCATTGACGGTGATGCCATTACCGGTATTGAAGCGGAAGATGACACAGTCTTCCACGTTAACGGTCTTGGCCTGGAGGATGTTGATTCCGTTTATCCCGTTGCAGAATCCGTTGATGGAGATACCTCTGATTGTGATTACGTCAGTGGACGCGGCGTTGATGATGATCCCGTTGACCAGGGAGGCAAGGATCGAAGCAAACGTGCCGGTGCCATCGAGCGTGATCGACTTGGTAATCGTCACTGCACCGAAACCACCTGGATCGAGGGCATCAATCTCACCGCAGGCCGCGGTCTTGGAGATGGCGCCAGCCCAGGTTTTGCAAGGGGCAGTACGGCTACAGGGATTAGCATCGTCCCCAACGCCGGACACCCATGTACGGGAGGCCTGTGCCTGGGCGATCGAGACTGTAGCAAACATGAAGATCGCGATTGCCATAACCTTGATCGTGAACCGAAACTTACTCATT
>JBKPPU010000152.1:0-2756 GCA_046733695.1 Acidobacteriota bacterium | reverse complement strand
GATCGACTACAAAGCGCTCACCAAAGACATTGCAGACATGCTGCAGATGGTTGTCACTGCGCGTCTGAACATTCTGATCTCGGGCGGTACGGGCGCCGGCAAAACTACATTGCTCAACGCGCTTTCCGCATACATTCCGGAAAACGAGCGCATCGTCACCATCGAAGACTCCGCAGAACTTCAGCTTCAACAACCGCACGTGGTCCGGCTCGAAACCAGACCGCCCAACATTGAAGGTCGTGGTGAAGTTACTCAGCGAGATCTCGTAAAGAACGCGCTGCGTATGCGTCCCGATCGCATCGTGATTGGCGAGGTTCGTGGTGGCGAAGCCATCGACATGCTTCAGGCTATGAACACGGGTCACGACGGTAGTTTGACCACGGTTCACGCCAACACGCCGCGCGACGCCCTGGCGCGTCTCGAGACAATGATTCAGATGACAGGTATGCGTCTTTCCGATCGCGCCATGCGCCAGCAGATCGCTTCGGCTTTGAATCTGGTCGTGCAGGTCGCGCGCATGTCGGACGGCTCGCGTCGCGTGACGTCGATTTCGGAAGTGACCGGCATGGAAGGCGAGACGATCACGATGCAGGAGATCTTCCAGTACGAGAGACAGGGAATCGACAAAGACGGCACGGTATTGGGTCGCTTCCGTCCAACTGGTATTCGTCCGAGATTCGCCGAACGGTTGAAGACTTGCGGGCTGCAACTGCCACGCGTCTTCTTCGAGGAGATGTAAGCAAATGGTTATATCGTTTCTCGTATTCGTCTTCGCACTGTTCCTCGTTTTGGGCGCCTACCTGCTTGCGACTCACGGCACCGAACAAAAGCGCGTGCGTCTGCAAAAACGACTGTCTGAGGCGCTGATGCATTCGGCGCACACCGAAGACATCGACGTGGTGCTAGCTCGCAACGAGCTGATGAGCGAGATCCCCTGGATGAATCAGATGTTGATCAACATCCAGGCAACATTCCACTTGAAACGGATGTTGGACCAGGCGGATCTCCACATCACGCCGTCGCGGTTGCTGATGTTTTCGTTCATGGCGGGCATGCTGGGTGGTTTGGCAGCGTCAGTTCTGACGGTCTTCATTCCCATCATGGTTTTGGTCGGGCTTATTTGTGCTTCGATACCATTCGTTCACGTTTGGTACAAACGCAAGAAACGTTTCGACGCCTTTTTGGAACAGCTTCCCGAAGCGCTCGATCTGGTTAGCAGGGCACTGAGCGCGGGCCACGCGTTTTCCGAAGCGCTCCACATGGTTTCGTGCGAAATGCCGGAGCCGATCGCAACTGAGTTTCGCAAAACTTACGAAGAACAGAATCTCGGTCTTTCAATAAAACTCGCACTCGAGAACCTGACACAGAGAATGCCGCTGCTCGATCTGAAGATGTGTGTGACTGCGGTTCTGATTCAGCGTGAGACGGGCGGTAACCTCGCCGAGATTCTCGAGAAGGTTGCGTACACGATTCGCGAACGATTCCGCATCATGGGCGACTTGAAAACGTTGACCACCAGTTCGCGCATGTCTGCGTGGCTGCTCTGTGGTTTGCCGATCGTCGTCGCGCTCGCAGTCACTTTCCTGAATCCCGATTACATGAGCGTGTTGTGGAAGGATCCACGCGGCCACTATCTGATCGCGTTGGCTTTGGTCATGCAGATCACGGGTATGTTGGTTGTTAGAAAGATTCTCAAGATACAGATCTAATCCGCAGATTACGCAGAGTCAAAACCAAGGAAGAGCGCAGCGATGATACTCATAATAGGCATCTCAACTTTTGGCTTGATTTCACTCGGAATGCTGGGTGTCTACTGGTTGCTTTACAAGCCCCAGAGTGCGGCGACTGAAAGACTGCGCCGCATGGGTGGTGGTACGGAAGTTAGCGTTCCCAGCGCTCAAACGGGGGCCGCCGTCATGCCGAATGATGGTCCGGCTACCGAGATTGCGCAGCGCCTGGCTCAGCCGGTGAACAAGTTGCTGCCTGTATCGGCAACGGAAGCAAAGAAGCTACAAAAGCAGTTGATGCACGCCGGGTATCGTTCGGCGGAAGCACCGATGATCTTTCGCGCGATGCATATCGGCGCTATGGCAGGTTTCCCATTGCTGGTTGCCGGCGTATGTGCTTTGACTGCGCGACCGCTGGACAAGGCCGTCATCTTCATCATCATCGCGTTTGTCGCGGGCTTCTTCCTGCCACGCTATTTCCTGGGTCGCGTAATAAAGAAACGGCAGAGGCTGATTCGCTGGGGTCTTGCCGATGCGCTTGACCTCATGGTCGTTTCAGTTGAAGCAGGTCTGGGTCTGAATGCGGCGATGTTAAAAGTCTCGAGCGAATTAAGAGAAGTGCATCCGCCAGTCGCAACTGAATTCGAACTCGCGAACCTCGAAATCAGAGTCGGACGCGAACGTGACGAAGCATTGCGCAATCTCGCGGAACGCACCGGCGTCGACGATCTGCACAGCCTCGTAGCTATGCTGATCCAGACCGACAAATTTGGTACTTCTATCGCAAAGGGCCTGCGAGTGTTTTCAGATTCGATGCGCACGAAACGGCGCCAGCGAGCTGAACAGGAAGCTCAGAAGGCTGCAGTAAAACTGCTGTTCCCGCTTGCCTGCTTCCTGTTCCCGACGCTCTTTATCGCAATCCTTGGCCCGGCCGCCCTGAACCTCATGGACACGCTCGGCAAAATGTAGAGGAGTGGACCAATGAACAAACGAAGATTACTAGCTGTTCTAATAGCTTTTGTTTTGACG
>JBKPPU010000151.1:0-12581 GCA_046733695.1 Acidobacteriota bacterium | reverse complement strand
TTCTACGAATCAGACGGTCGGGAATAGTTGGCAAAAACCGGCGCGGCCCCACATAGAAAGAGGAATCATGAATCAAACAATTTTGGCGATCGCGGGACTCGGCACTCCTGAGCTTATAGTCATCGTGCTCGTGATCTTTTTGCTTTTCGGCGCCACCAGGCTGCCTCAACTGGCGAAAGCCCTGGGCCAAAGTAAGAAAGCGTTTCGCGAGGGTATCGAAGAAGGCGAACGGGAAACTCCCCGCAAGGAAGTTAAGGAGTAGCTCTGAACGTGCTGCTCCTGGCTTCTCATCAGTGGCTGTGAGTCTTTTGTCCCACGATCAGAGTCGCTTTCACGGAAAGCGCGAACTCCGCCTCATGCCTGTCTTCGTTTATTAATCGAGAGATCTCACTGAACAAGTCGGCCCTCTTATCGGCAGGTACGAGGGCCAACCAATCGTGCATCAAAAACTCTGCGACGAGCGGAGAGTTTAGAAACTGTTCGCCCGACTCGAAATCAAACTCCTCGATTCTGGTCCATGATTGAACGTCTCTCAGTCCTTCGTCGTCGGCCAATTGTTCGACGTCGGAAACGGTGGGCAGTTCTGTGATCAACTGCTCCACGTCTGTTTCGTGATCGATAAGGCCGCTGTTGTGTAGTGCTTCCCAGTAGATCGAAAAGAACTCACCAAAGCTCGAGGCGGTTGGCAGCGTTAGCGCGACACTTGCCCCCGGCGCCGCTACGCGCACTAGCTCCGAAAACATTGTTCTTACTCTTTGCCGCGAAACCAGCGACGCGTTTCCGATAACCAGATCGAAGCTGTTGTCTTGCAGGTTGAGTTTGTCGAGGGGCGCGGTGTCGAAACGGATCTGTTCGTTTGTGGCGGTGGCTTTTGCTCGCGCCAACTCTGTGCATTCCGGATTCTCGTCAACACACAGCAGTTCCAGCTTTTCGCCGGCGCGCTCGTGTATCGCCATTGCGTGGCCGCCGGTTCCCGCGCCAAGGTAAAGTGCCTTTCCTTCTTTGGGAAGCTCGACGTGCTCGTCGATTAACTCGGCGAAACGTTCGCCCCAATCGGGCGCAATGAATAAGTCATGAAGGAAGGCAAGCTCCTTATCCGACTTCCTGTTAGTGGTCACTCTCAATATCCTCAGCCCTCGTTGGTTCTGTCACTCCTTCGTCTGAAAAGTATTTCCTGCCGCGTAGTTGTTCAGGCAAACACTCCATCTCTTCTTTGGCTGACGGGTCGCTGTGAACGTAGCGATAATCTTTTCCGTAGCCGATTTGTTTCATCAACGGCGTCGCCGCATTTCTCAGATGAAGCGGGACCGGTATTCTTGCCGTTTCTTCCGCATCGATCAACGCCGCGTGATACGCGTTCTTCACCGCGTTTGACTTGGGCGCACGCGCGAGATAAATCGTCGCCTGCGACAACGGAAACAGCGCTTCGGGCAGACCAACCAGCTGCACGATCTCGGCGGCGGCAGCGGCCTGGACCATTGCTTGTGGATCCGCGAGACCGATGTCTTCTGAGGCGAGAATACACAAACGCCTCGCGATGAAAACCGGATCGGCGCCACCTTCGATCATTCTCGCGAGCCAGTAGAGTCCTGCATCTACGTCTGAGTTTCGCAACGACTTAATCAGCGCGGAGATCAGGTTGTAGTGCTCCTCACCACCTTTGTCGTAAGCGTAATGAGCGCGGCCGAGCGCTTCGATCACTGTCTGCTCTGAGACTGTTCTCACGCCGTTTGCATCGGGCGTCGTAGATTCAACGGCTGCGTCCAGTGCCGTGAGTGCCACTCGCGCGTCACCGCTGGCAGAGTGTGCGATGCGATCCAGCAGTTCGTCTGAAACTGAAGGATTGAAACTGGCAAGACCACGCTCCTCGTTACGGAGTGCATTTGTGAGAACGGTTTTGATCTCGTCATCGGAGAGTTGGTTGAGCACCAACACTCTGGAACGCGACAGTAGTGCGCCAGTGACTTCGAAAGACGGATTCTCGGTGGTCGCGCCGATGAGTGTGACAGTGCCGTTTTCGACAGCGTGCAAGAGTGCATCCTGCTGTGACTTGTTGAAACGGTGAATCTCGTCGATGAAGAGAACTGTGCGTTTACCGTAGCGCTTTTCTGCTTTGGCGCGGTCAATTGCTTCGCGCAGATCCTTCACGCCGGAGAAGACTGCGGAGAGGGCAATAAAGTTCAATCCACTGCTGTCAGCCAGCAAACGCGCGAGCGTGGTTTTTCCGGTGCCCGGCGCGCCCCACAGAATCAAGGATGGCAGGGCGCCGCCGCCCGCGAGCAGTCGTCGTAGGATTCGGCCTTCGCCCACCAGGTGTGTCTGGCCCACAAACTCCGCGAGGGAGCGCGGTCGCATACGCTCGGCCAGCGGGGTGCCCTCGAGCGGAGGGACGTCCCCCGGTTCGTCGCTAAACAGACTTCTTGAATTCCATCGGTCCATGACGCAAAAACGAGGTATAATTATCGCCGAAAAGAATTAAACAAGCGACCAGCGGGGATCACCTGACGACACCTCAGCCCGAGGAAAAGGTTCGAAAAACCCAATTTTTTCGGGTAAAGTATCCAGAATCTTCATTGGAACGCGACTACAGAAATCTGCGTATAGTTGGCTGCGGACGGTAAACCTTAGGATTTTAGGAGCCGCAAAGCGAATGGAGAGCAGACGATGAGGAATGGAAGAGACATTTGGAGAATCGCCGGAATGATTCTCCTTGGCATATTCGTTTTCGCAGTTGTACTCCCGCTGGCGTTAAAGCTAGTGGGACTTACAGTGGGCATCATAATTGGACTCGCGGTGCTATTGATCAAGGTGGCAGTAACCCTGGCTGTTGCATATCTCGTTCTAGTTGGAATTCGTGCCCTGCTACGCTAACTGTTCGCGGGCAACCGGGAGTTGATGCTCCTTCTCCCGGTTGCCCGCTTCGGTACCTACCTTAGTTCCTCCGCAGCCCTTAAAGTTTGACCGCTCCCGTACGCACATGCGATCATGTGCACGATTTTTCACCTCACCTGAAGGATGGAGTAAATGACACCAGAACAACGACTAGATCGACTGGAACGTGTCGCAAAACTATTTGTCAGAGCCGGAATGCGCGCTCGCCAGCAATCACGAGAGCAGAATGACAGGATCCATATCCTCATGCACATGAGTGAAAGGGACCGAGAAGGAAGGCAGGCCGAGTCCCGCGAGTTAAATGAAAAGATCAATATACTGATTAATAGTCAGATAGAAACCAGCGCCGTTGTTAGAGACTTGGCATCCAGCCAAAAAGAAGCTCGCGACCTCCACGACAAAGAAATGGCTGAACTCAGAAAGTCACAAGGCGAAACTAATCGAAGCTTACGTGCCTTTCTTGATAGTCTTCGAAAGGGCGGCAACGGGAACTCGTCAACTTAGTTTCAGGACCCTCACCAGAAATGAAGGACAAATGACAGAGGAAGAAGAGCGGCAATTCTAAGCCGTCGAATTCATCGACTGGAAAGATGCCTCATACGTTCCGAACAAGAGTACAAGGCTGAGCGCAAAAAACGGAATACCTTAAGACGGCAGAAAAAACGCAAAGACGACGAGAGACCGAGAGAGAACCACCCTCCTCCTCATGAGCCTAAACATTGAAGCGGAAGTTGACGATGTCGCCTTCCTGCATGATGTAGTCTTTTCCCTCGAGTCGTAGCAGTCCTTTCTCACGCGCGGTGGCGTAGGAGCCTGCGGACATCAGTTCCTCATAGCTGACAATCTCGGCGCGAATGAAACCACGCTCGATGTCTGAGTGAATAGTGCCCGCGGCGGTTTGCGCGCGAGTGCCTTGCGGGATTGTCCAGGCGCGCACTTCCTTCTCACCCGCAGTCAAGAACGACATCAAACCGAGCAGGTGATACGCGCTCTTGATCAGTTGATCTACACCGCTCGTCTTCACATTGAGACTGTGCAGATAATCGACACGCTCCTCAGGTGGCAATGCAACGAGATCCGCTTCGAGTTGTGCACAGATGACCACGCACTCCGCCGCCTCCTTCGCTGCGACCTCACGAACAGAGTTCACCATCGAGTTGTGATCGATATCGGCGAGCGCTGACTCTTCAACGTTCGCCGCGTAGATGGTCGGCTTGGTCGTTAAGAGAAAGAAGTTGCGAGCGATGCTGCGTTCATCATCGCTGAGTGCGACAGTTCGTGCGGATCGCCCTTCTTCCAGCGCCGGTTGGATCTTGTCGAGCACGTCCAACTCCTGACGCGCAACCTTGTCTCCACTCTTGAGACTCTTTTGTGCCTTCTCGCGTCGACGCTCCACGGTGGCAAGATCGGACAGAGCCAGCTCGATCTGAATAGTCTCGATATCGCGTAGCGGATCGACTGCACCTTCCACGTGAACAATGTTTTCATCCTCAAAGCAACGAACAACCTGGACCACAGTATCGGTTTCTCTGATGTTGGCGAGAAACTGATTCCCAAGCCCTTCACCTTTGGACGCCCCGCGAACAAGTCCGGCAATGTCGAGAAACTCAACTGTCGCCGGCACGATCTTTTCTGTTTTGACTAACCGGGCGAGCGGCTCGAGTCGCTCATCAGGCACGGAAACCACCCCGACATTCGGCTCGATAGTTGCGAACGGATAATTTGCCGCGAGTGCGGAAGATTGAGCTGTGAGCGCGTTGAATAAGGTCGATTTGCCCACGTTGGGCAGTCCTACAATACCTGCTCTTAACATTCATTTGCCTCGTGCAGAAAACTAACCGATTACAAACACGGATGCAAAACCATCCACAGATTACACAGATTGATCTTAGAGGGTATAATCCGCTCCGATAAATGATCGCGTCTCTCTTACTGGCCTTATTAGTCACGTTTAGCGGCACCATTGCGACTTATCTCTACGACGAAAACGCGTCGTTAGGTGCACGACTGTGCGCCGGAGGAGCGATTGGATTAGCAGCCCTCGGGCTAATCGGGTTTGTGGTTGCTTCACTGGTTGGTCTCAGCGGGGCCGCCGTGCTGTTTAGTGCTGTGATTTGTTGCAGCCCGCTGGCACTCCTGACGGACGGAGCGATCGCGGGGCACTTGAAAAGAGATCTCGACGCTGTTTCGATCGCTGCTCGACGGCTCGTTACAAAACCAGATGTGACGTCGATGGGTTACGTTCTCTTCTACTCGGTCGTTGCAGTCGTGCTGTGGAGAGTGTTCACCCGGGCAGTGATTGAAGACAGTACCGGACTCAGCACCGGCCTGCTGAATAACTTCGGCGACCTCCCATTTCACCTCAGCGTGATCACGAGTTTTGTTTTCGGAAACAATTTCCCCCCTGAGGATCCGACATACGCTGGAGTTCGATTCACTTATCCGTTCATCTCCGACTTCCTTTCAGCGATGTTCGTGCGTTGCGGCGCAGACCTTCGCGAATCGATGTTTATCGAGAACTACATTCTCGGGCTCGCTTTCGTCGGCCTGGTCCATCGTTGGGCCCTCGTGATGTTGCGCGACAAGCTGGCGGCAATCATCACACCGTTGCTCGTACTATTGAACGGCGGGCTCGGCTGGACACAATTGTTTGCGAAAGCCGGAACAAACGAAGGCGGCCTCTTCGGCGTCCTGATGGACCCGCCGCCATCATTTACTGTTGTTCCGGAAACGACCTGGCGTTGGGGTAACGCGATTTCCGCGCTCCTAATCCCGCAACGTGGATTTCTGATGGGACTGCCCCTGGCAACTATCGCTTTCACATACTGGTGGATCGCCAACGACAAGAAACGGATACCCGAGGCAACTGAAACCGGAAAAAAGACACGAGGGAGCGAAAAGCAAAAGAGCGTTTGGCAGCAACAGGAAGCGACGCGCGTCGCGTTTGCCAATCGAGGCATGATCGCTGCCGGCATCGCTGCTGGACTGTTGCCCCTCGTCCATGCTCATAGTTTTGTTGTTGTGATGGGGATGGCGGGATGTCTCGTGCTGATTCAACGGCGCTGGCGCGACTGGTTCATGTTCTTTGCCGTCGCGTCTGTGATCGCGATTCCGCAACTGCTGTGGTCGACTATCCACAGTTCAGTTGATGCCGGCAGTTTCTTTGCGTGGGAAGTAGGTTGGGACCACGGGCAGGAAAATCCGATCTTGTTCTGGTTTATGAATACGGGATTCTTCATTCCTCTGCTGCTGATTGCAGTTCTCATCAGGGGCGAAGGATATCTGGTTCCAAAACGGCTCCTGCTTTTCTATCTGCCGTTCACGCTGTGCTTCATCGTTCCCAACCTGATCAAAATGGCTCCGTGGATCTGGGACAACATTAAAGTGCTCTACTACTGGTGGCTCGCATCTGCGCCCATCGTTGCTTTGCTGCTGGCGAGACTCTGGCATCAGAGAGGAACGCGGCGATTACTCGCAGTTGTTCTGTTTGTCTGTGTCACCCTCGCAGGAGCACTCGACGTTGCGAGCATTTCTCTGCCTCGAATGCCATACCAGGTCTTCGATGCGGTGGGACTTCGCTTTGCCGAATTGGTGAAAGCTCAAACAGCACCTCGCGCATTGATCGTTCATGCTCCAGTTCATAACACTCCGGTGTTTCTGACCGGCCGTCGTTCACTCATGGGATACCCGGGCCACATCTGGACTCACGGGCTTCAATTTGTGCAGCGAGAAGGGGAGATCAAACGCATTTACCTTGGCGCGCCGGACGCAGAACAGTTAATCAGGAAATACGGCATCGAGTACCTTGTAGTTGGACCTCAGGAGCGAGTTGTAACTCCAGTCAACGAATTATTCATTACTCGCTTTCAGAAAGTTGGAGAAGTTGGTGAGTACAAACTCTACAAAATCAAGTAGCAATCCAAAGGCGCGTGCAAAGGATGCAATGGCCCGGCCTTTGGAGAGTGAAGTTCCGGTCACAGGTATACAGGACGTGCCGGAGCAGGCATGGCGCATCGGCGCGATCCTAATCTTCCTGATCGCAGCCGTGCTACGGTTCTATAATCTGAACCTCGTGCCGCTGCATCACGATGAAGGTGTAAACGGAAACTTTTTGGTGCGGCTCGTGCGCGAAGGTTATTACCAGTACGATCCCGCGAACTATCACGGTCCAACTCTTTACTACTTCTCAGCCGTCATCCCATGGATCACGAAACTCTTATTCGGTTCGGCCACTCGCGACAATTACGGTCTTACTACATTCAATATCCGGCTGATAACGGTCCTCTTCGGGTTGGGCACGATCGTTCTGGTGTTCTTGTTGCGCCGGCGATTGGGAACAGTCGCAACACTCTCTGCGGCTCTTTTGCTGGCGGTCTCGCCCGGTGCTGTTTATCTGTCACGCTACTTTATTCATGAATCGCTATTCGTCTTTTTTACACTCGGAATCGTGGTGGCTTGTGTTTGGGCCTACGACACGCGAAGACCGGGTCATTTGATTTGGGTAGGTGCTTGCGCCGCACTTCTTTTTGCGACGAAAGAGACGGCAATGATCTCTGTGGCGGTGCTGATCATTGCCCTCGCTCTAACACTGGTTTACATGCACTTCAATCGCCAGCCAGGTGTACAGTACGCGAGCAAACGAAACAAACCGGGCGGCGGCATCAGTCGCATTATCGATGAAATGGGTGGCACGGGAAGTCTGATCCCGGCCATCGCAACTACGCTCTTTGTTTTCTTTGCGGTGTACCTGCTCTTCTACTCATCGTTCCTCACTAACAATAAAGGCATCATGGATTCGCTGCAGACGTTTGCTATTTGGAAAAAGACGGGCGCCGAAGCGCACGTGCATCCAGCGGAACAGTATGTGAAGTGGCTCATTGCCATCGAGTCGCCGCTATTGCTTCTTGGCGCCGCCGGAGCGGTTATTGTCGTTTTAAAACCAAAAAACTGGTTCGCGCTCTTTTCAGCGTTGTGGGCCTTTGGTCTCATTGCAGCGTACTCGCTCATTCCTTATAAGACACCCTGGTTGATGCTGAATTTCCTTATACCACTCGCGCTGATTTCGGGTTATACGATTCAGGCGATTTACGACATGGACCACGGACAGTTGAGACTCGCCTCGGCGGTCTTGCTGGTGGCAGTAGCTGTCGCCACCTACCAGTCTATTGACCTGAATTTCGTTAACTACGACAACGACAATACGAGGTATGTTTACGTATATGCGCATACGCGACGCGGTACTCTCGACCTGGTCAACCAGGTCGAACAAATTGCGAAGGAAAACTCGGGAGACCTGACGGGAATAACAATAGTGAGTCCCGACTACTGGCCGCTGCCCTGGTATTTCCGAAACTTCACTCGCGTCGGATATTTCGGGCGGATGGCTGCCTCCAGTGAACCAATGATCATCGCCAATGAAAATCAGAAACAGGAACTCGAGGCGAATTTCGGTCAGTTGTACCGCCAGGTGCCGTCGAAAGAAGAGGGCGGAACTTTTGAATTGCGACCGGGCGTGAAGTTGCTGCTGTATGTGCGTCGCCCGGAGGCGCCACAGTCCAGGCCTCCTTCGCTTCAGTAGATTGGTAGAAGTTCTCTGTGCAACCACAGAGCCTGCACAGAGAAGAACCAAGGCATTACCCAGGATTGCTTAACTGTGGTCCTCA
Source organism: Acidobacteriota bacterium (assembly GCA_046733695.1). Classification (GTDB taxonomy): domain Bacteria; phylum Acidobacteriota; class Blastocatellia; order Pyrinomonadales; family Pyrinomonadaceae; genus PSRF01. The sequence goes on along the minus strand of JBKPPU010000151.1, from coordinate 4,026 downwards.
CTTCAGTTAAGGACACCTCACTTTAAGTTGTGGTTGACTTTCTAAGCACTCCCACTTATAGTGGCTCACCCGTAATGTTCAAACTCCAACGCCTGGAAATTACTGGCTTCAAATCCTTCGCCGACTACACCGAAATAATCTTCACAGGAGACGGAATCACCGCCATCGTCGGCCCTAACGGCTGCGGCAAGAGCAATGTCGCCGACGCGATCGCATGGGTCTTGGGCGAGCAGCGCGTCAAGCACCTGCGCGGTGGTGAAATGAAGGACGTCATCTTTCAGGGTTCCCGAAACCGTCAACCCAGCGGCATGGCCGAAGTCGTCATGCACATGGTGCGCGACGAAGTGCTGGAGTCTGAGCCCGATATTGAAGACATCGATTCGACTCTCGAGAAGATCGACGATCGACTGGTCAACCTCGATGAGATCCTGCCGCAGGAACAACCCGAGACCACGGAAGTCGCGGCGGTCGAAGTAAGCGAAGTAGGCGAAGTAACGGGGGGAAGTGAAGCGTCTGAAGCCGCTCCTTTAGAGGCAACTGCTTTAGAGGTGGCTCCGGTACAGAAGGCGACATACAAGCGACACTGGCGTCGCCGCAATCTCGCGCTCGAGTTTGCGCCCGGTGAAGCAGTTTCAGTTACGCGCAGGCTTTACCGATCGGGTGAGAGTGAATATTTACTGAACGGCAGGATTTGCCGTCTGCGGGATATTCAGGATCTCTTTTCCGGAACGGGTTTGGCTGGTGGTCACTACGCCATCATCGAGCAGGGCCGCATCGGGCAGATTCTTTCCGCGAAGCCGATGGACCGCCGCACAATCATTGAAGAAGCCGCCGGGATCACCAAGTTTCGCGTTCGCCAGAGAGCAACCGAAGCACGTCTCGAGTCCGCGCGCAGTAATCTTTCTCGCATCTCCGATATCGTTACTGAAATCGATCGGCAGGTAAACAGTCTGCGACGGCAAGCCGCGAAAGCGCGCCGGTATGGCGTGCTGCGCGAAGAGCTGCGCGAGTTGCTGCGCCAAGTCTACGTTGCGGAGGATCAGAAGCTCGCAACAACCCTCGAAGAAACAAAAGCCAGGCTCACCGAGATTACCGAGCTCGAACAAGCCATTGCCGACGACCTCAGCAAGCGAGAGGAAGCCGCCCGAACTGCAACTCAGGAAGCGCGTAATATCGAGGACGAATTGTCCACTGCTCGCGCCGCGGCGGCTGATGCCGTGCTGCTGCGAGACAGACAAGCTCGTGAGTGCGTCTACCAGCAGGAGCAGTTGACCGAGATTGAAAAGCGCAAGGCCGAAGTCACTGCAGAGATCGAGGCACTGACATCACGCCTGGTGCTGATTGAAGGCGAGTGCCGTCGTTTGCAGGAAGAAGACGCGAGACTCCGAGCCGAGTTTGATGACAGCGCACTCTTATTGCGAACTGCAGAAGAGTCGTACGCCGAGAAGCTGGCTGGTGCTAACGCCGCCGAGATTGAGATTGAGAGTTCACGCTCTGAGTTGCTGGCGCAAACTGCGATCGCGGAAAGAGTGCGGGAGATTGCACGACAGCTCGAAACGACGCTCGAGCGTTTGTCACAACAAGCCGAGGGCCTCGCTCGAGAAGGCGATAGAGCGGCTACGCAGCATGCCGAGAGAAAGCTCGAAGCAGAGAGATTTGCGTTCGAACTGGCCGATGCTCGAGCCCGTGTAGCGAAGCTGCATGCTGAACGGGAAACCGCCGTCGATGCTGTGGTTCGGGGTCACGAAGCTGTCAGCGACACCGAAGCGGAGTTGACGCGAGTTCGCGATGAATATTCGCGTGCCAGCCATCGTCTCGAAAGTCTGAAAGAGTTGGATCAGCGGCGCGCTTACTACTCTTCGGCCGTACAGCTCATCTTCGCTCCGAGTGAAACACCGCGTGATTTTCATTTTATCGGCACGCTTGCCGATGCCCTGAACGTTGACGCGAAGTGGGAACGTGCCGTCGAAGGTGTGCTCGGGTCGTCGCTGCAATCGATCGTGGTGCCGACGCCCGACGATGCCGTTCGCGCCGCTCAATGGCTCCGCGAAAACAATGGTGGTCGCGCGAGTTTCCTCGTGGCCGGTTTACATGGTGGCAGCGATGAAATCGAGACCAACACCGTCACCGCGCTTGCTTGCAGGTTAGAAGAGCGACCGCTGCTTTCAAACGGATCGGGTGAAGGTATTCGTGAAGACCTGCGCATCTGCGATTTGCTGGGTGCTCCACAACAACTGGTAACTGTTCTTAAACGAACTCTGCCACAGAAAGTAAACGCACGGCTCGCCGCGAATCTCGAGGAAGCAATGGTCAAGTCGATCGCGACCGGCGAGATGTACGTGACCTTGAACGGCGACTGGATCGCAAGTGGACAATTCGTCAACGCAGGCGACGCGCGGGATCTGGAAGAAGGTGCGGGCCTGCTCGCGTTCAAACGAGAGTTACGAGAACTGGAAACGCGTGCCGAAGCACTCGCGCGCGAAGTTGACGCGGCAGGCCGAACCACGAAAGACGCTCGCGCCCGTCTCGTTGAACTCGAAGACGCAGTACTTACGCTCAACGAGGCAATTGGCCGCGAAGAACGCGAGGCACTCGCGCGCGAACACACGACGACATCGCTCGAGCAGGAAGTTGAACGCACCGAACGTCACATGCGTGTAGTTGGACAGGATTCCATGCGCGTCGAGGAAGAGCGGTTGGAAGTCGAGAGCCGCCGGGCGCAGGCTTTGTTGGAGGCTGAAGCTGCTGAGAACGCCCGTGAAACGGCCGCTGACAATGTGATCAAAGCCTCAGCATTGCTGACTGACCTCCGAAGGGAATTGGAGATCGAGAGCGAATCCCTGACACAACAGCGCGCCGCCGCCGCCGCTGCTTCCGAACGCCGTCGCGCCACTACCGCCGAGCTGAGAAGAACGGAAGGCGAACTCGCTGACTTTGCCGCACGCGTCGATCGTTACCGCATGGACCTTGCAGAGATGGCCGGCCGCAGTGACGAATTGAAATTCTCGATCGCGGATCTGGAACTCGCTGCAAGTTCGGTTGAAAGCGATCGCGCTCGCGAAGAAGAGCAGATTGCGGATCTTTCCAACAGGCTGCAGGACGCTCGCAGGCAGGCGGACGAGTATTCGTCGGAGTTGTCGGACTTGAATCGTCGAGCGGCTGAAGTGCGAGACTCTCGTGGCGCACTCGAGGTGCAGCGAGCCGAGGCGCAGGCACGCCAGACGTTCGTTCATGAAAACTGCCAGACGGAGTTGGGCCAGTCGTTGGAAGATCTCGCGGGTGAGCTTACGTTCCCGGAAGACTTCGATCTTGATGCAAGTCATTCGCGTGTTGAAGAGTTGCGCAACCGGCTGGAAGGCTTTGGCGGCGTGAACATGATGGCGCTCGAGGAGCTTGCAGAAGCGGAACAGCGTCTACTCTTCCTCACTGTTCAGCGGCAGGATATCGTCGAAGGCATTTCCGCAACTGAAGAGGCGTTGCGCGAGATCAAACGCCGGTCGCGTGAGCGCTTCCGAAATGCGTTTGAGCAGATCAACAAGAACTTTAGCGTGTTGTTCCAGGAGTTGTTTGGTGGCGGACGAGGCGAGATGAGTCTTATCGACGCCGACGATGTGCTCGAATCCGGTATCGACGTGGTTGCCCAGCCGCCCGGCAAGCGTCTGCAGAATGTGCTGCTGTTGTCCGGTGGCGAGAAGGCGATGGCGGCGCTTGCACTCGTGCTGGGAATCTTCCATTATCGCCCCGCGCCGTTCTGTCTTCTGGACGAAGTCGACGCCCCGCTTGACGAAGCAAACGTGGGACGCTTTACTGATAAGGTCGTCCAGATGTCGGTTGACACGCAGTTCATCGTTATCACGCATAACAAGAGGACGATGGAGATGGCGCGTGCGCTTTACGGCGTGACCATGGAGGAGGCAGGCGTCTCGAAGCTCGTGTCGGTAAAATTTGAGTGAGTAAGAAAAGGTTACTGTTGCAAGGTCTCCCCGCCGCGCTGATAGTTTTGAGCGCGGCGATTTCCATTTGTGC
>JBKPPU010000150.1:0-5326 GCA_046733695.1 Acidobacteriota bacterium | reverse complement strand
TACAGAGATCCTGTTAGATGCTTTGCACCACTTGAAGTAATCGAGCGCCTGCTGGAAATTCGTGTTGAAGCGGGTTACTCGCCTGCCGTCTATCTGCTTTCCCCCGATGATTTGGCAGACTATCTCGATGCATATGGCTTCGATGTGTATGCGTTATCGGAGGCCGAAGCTGAGTTTCACTTTGGCGACTATCGTGCACCACTCGCACCGGGCGGAGATCACGCCCACTGCTCGCTGACCGCACACTAAGCATCACAAATAGTTCGACGAATGGCAACGCGGGAGATGTAAAAGTCTCCCGCGTTTAGTTTATTTAAATATCTCGTTCTGAGATCACTGATTTTTTTTCAGAGCTTTAATCACGAAGAAGGTTACGTCGTCGTTAGCGCCGGCGTTGGCGGTCCACTCCAACACCGCCATCTCCAGACTCGCTATCAACTCGCGCGCTGGTCGATCGTAGTTCTCCTTCACTGCTTCTGCGAGACGTTCGCGGCCGAATTCTACTCCTTCCGGATTCGACGCTTCAGTCACACCGTCAGTATAAAGCACCAGCACGTCGCCCGGTTTCAGCGACAAATGATGCTGGTGATAACGCGTGTCCGGAAACATTCCCAGCGGCTGCTCGCCATACTCGATGAAACGCGCTTCGCGGTTTGCATTCAGCAGCACCGGCGGATTATGACCAGCATTCGAATAGGCAAGCAGTCCGTTCGAAGCATCCAGAATCGCGTGGAACGCCGTGATGAACTGATTTCTCTCGATCGACTCCCACAGCAGGTAATTCACTTTCGCCATGGAAATGTTGGGCGCGTACCCAATATGCGTAGCCGCTCGCAGACTCGACCGCAGAAAAGCCATCAGGATTGCCGCAGGCACACCTTTGCCAGAGACATCGGCAATGACGATTCCGATTTCATCCTCGTAGATCTTGACCCAGTCGTAGTAGTCGCCCGAAACCTCTTCGGTGGGAAAGTTGTACGCACTGATGTCGTAACCCGGCAACTCCGGATCTGTCGCCGGCAGCAACGCCAGTTGGACCTGGCGGGCTACTTCCAACTGCCCCTCCAGCCTCTTCTTCTCGATCAACTGCTCATGCAGCATCACCTTCTCGATGATGATCGCCACCTGCGAGGCAAGCAGCATCAGAACTTCGAGATCGTCGTTCGAATACGCGTTGAGTTCATCGCTCTCGAGATCGAAAACGCCGATTACCTCGTCGTTGGAAATGATGGGGGCCACCATCTCGGAGCGCGTTCGATCGCGGGCGTTTATGTAAACCGGATCCTGGCGGACGTCGTGAGAAATTATCGGCGCGCCGCTCAACGCCACACTACCGATAAAACCCTCGCCAAGTTTCAGGTGCAGATCCGACAGCTCATCGATGTCGTAGCCGCGCACTGCTTCAGACTTAAACGTGCAGGGTTCCTCACCTTCGGGAACTAGCTCACGGTCGAGACACTGCAGGACAAAGATGCCCGCGGCATCATACGGAATCAGCGAGTCGAGCGTGTCCATCACCAGGTTGAGTACTTCCTGGAGATCGAGTGAACGGCTGATCTTTTTCGTAATGTCGAGCAGCATGCGAAGCTTGTCGATAGTCGACAAACCATGCGATACGGCTTCTTTTAATCGTTCAGTCATCAGACAGCTCTTAAATGTTTGAACTCGCGCCAGAGATGGGTCACTTTCATACGATATTCGACCAGCTCGCGGCTGACACGAAAGTGTAATCCAATCTCGTGCGAAGTCTTTCCCTGCAACAGCATTCTCTTCAATGATGCGTAAGGGACCAAACCCGCGGCACCGACCCCGTACGCCTCTTCTTCGTCGGCCTTGCGGTAGTCGCGGTTCATTACCTTACCACGTTCGTCCCTGGTTACGATCGAGATGCGGTTGGCCTGATGGCCCAAAAACACGTGACAAATCTCTTCCATCAGCGTCGCGTTGGTCCGCGAACGGCCGTGCGTGGGATTAAGTATCACCAATTTCATGCCGTTAGGGAGAGTACAGGCCCCGCCTGACCAGCTCTCAGACGCGCTGCCGAGCAGGTGTTCGCGAGCTTTCTCGCTCAAGCCTGCGATTTCTTCGAAACGGATTACGAGCAGATTTGCAAAGTGGGCGAGGTCAAAAGGATTTAGTGGCTGATCGATGCGAACGCCGGCGAAATCGCGCAAGCCGAGAGCTTTCAACTCAAAATTTCGCCACTTTTCACCTGGAGGTAGATCGCCGAGCAGCACTCGAAGAGTATACCGAATTCAACTTGAACTTTGTTCTTTGTACTTTGTTTTTGGTTAAGGCGTTCAGTCAAAGTACAAAGATCAAAGTACAAAGCACAAGGTGACTAGCGTCTTTTCTTCGCGCCACTCTTGCTGAACTGAGTGTACGCAACGCGAAACAGCTCTGAGAGCGCCGCCGCGGTTTCGGGCGTGAGATTCCGATCGGCGCGCAAGTGAGCTTCGACAATTTCGGGCGTCGGCTCCTGGGGATAATAAACGACAGCCTGCGACTCTTCCGTTTTTGGATCGCGGCCGCTGAGGATTCTTTCCATCGGAACATCGAGCCACGTGGTGAGACGGGCGATGTTGTCCGCGTCGGGTTTACCGGTGCCGTTTTCAATTCGTGAAAGAGTTGAGGCGGAGACTGATGTTTCACTCGCCACATCGCGCAGGCTCAATCCAAGCTCTTCGCGTCTGCGCTTGACGGCGCGTCCGAGTTCTTCGGTGTTTACGAGACCTTTGGTTGGACGTACGTTGCGTTTCATGCGGGTAAACGTAGCACAGTACCGGTTTTAGACGCAAGACTTTGTGTTACGCCTGAAACAGGTAACGCGGATGAGGCGGATGCTGCGCAAACGGATCTGCGTTTATTGGGCTCGGCTCTGGTTTGAGCCCATGGCGAGGTCACGGGCCTTTGGTAATACGTCCACGGCTTTGGAAACCTGCGGATCATCCATGGTGACGAAGACTCGGTCACCGATCACGCGTCCGTAAGCAGCAGTGACTAGGTTAAACCGCAATTCGAGTTCGATGAACGCGCGGTATCGATCGATCGTGGCTGCCGTAACCTTGTAATCCGGATCCGCGGTTACGAAATCACGAAACGCCTTGAACATCGCGTCAGTAACTCTGAACTCTTCCGGTTTTAGTTCGTGACGGAAATTGATCCCTCCCGGAATGCGACTCGCTTCGAAACCACGAAGACGACCGTTCACCAATTCACGCGAAAAGGCAAACGTCGGACTCAAAAGACGTCGCTGAGTTAAGTTAACAGTGCGCGGGTTTACATTCTCGTCAGGCGAGATTCCGCCGCCGCCATAAACCGCACGACCCGTATCAGTCTTCGTTTCCGGTCCGGCAGGCTTGGCCGGCGCGGCTTTCGGATCGCGAGCGACTCCGCCACCGTGAGTGTAATAATCGTAAAAACCACCGTTCGAGTAATCGCGCTGAATCAGGCGGCCTGAAGGCGTGTAGTACTTCGCCGACGTCAACGTTAATCCGGCGCCGAATTCGAGCGGAATGATGCTCTGCACCAGACCCTTACCAAAACTCGTCTGACCGACGATCAGCGCGCGATCGTGATCCTGCATTGCTCCAGCCACAATCTCTGACGCCGAGGCCGTGTTCTCATTGATCAAGATTACAAGCGGCGTCATATCGGGAGCGTTGTTTCGCGATTCATAAGTGTTATCGCGATAACCGTTGCGACCCTTTTGCGTGAGAATCAACTGACCATTTCGCAAAAAGACTTCGGCAACGTGAATCGCCTGGTCCAGGAACCCGCCCGGGTTATTACGCAGATCGAGTACGAGCGAAGTCATTCCCTTCGCGTGCAGACGATCGAGCGCGTCGAGCAGTTCGTCAGTGGTGGTGTAGTTGAAGCCGCGTGTCATGTCGATATAGCCGACTCCGGGCTTCAGCATGTAAGCATCGGGGATCGAAGGTTGTGGAACAGCGTCGCGAATAATGTCAACGTTCTGGATACGCTTATCGGCGGCGCGCTCCAGGGTCAACTTCACAGTGGAACCGCGCGGGCCGCGGATCTTGTCGCGCACTTCAAGCGACGTTTTACCGGTCATTGCGACGCCGTCAACTTCGACAATGCGATCGCCGTAACGCAGTCCCGCCTTTGCGGCAGGAGAACCATCGAAAGTTGCAGTGATGTAAGTATCGGCCTGCTCGCCGTGAACGTAATTTTGAATCGACGCTCCGATACCGAAGTATTCCGAACGCTGATCCGTCTTGAGCTCGTCAAATTCCTCGCGGTCGTAGTAATTGGAATGCGGATCGAGTGAACGAAGCATGCCGATGATCGAAGACTTGAAAACGTCGTTGTAGTTCAGCTTCCTGCCATCGACGTATTGCTCTTCAATCATTCGCAGAGCTTCATTGAAATCTCGCTCAACGGCTGCCGTCGCAGCGGTCGGTCCTCCACGCTGCCGCCGCCCTGCCGGGCTTGTACCGGGAGTGCTGGATTGCGCAATCGCAAAGCCGGGCAGAATCAGAGTAAAAATGAGCAGGATGAGAGCGGCGTGAGCTGGAATTCTTTTCACTGCGAACCTCGAGTTTTATATAGACTTCAACGACGTAACTACACTTTACGTCGCAGTTGCAATATAACGGATGCCGACTACGCGGGCAAGGTTGTGCTCCCCTTTGGAGTGCGGCACGATTTCCATTGCCTTGACCGTGTTTCGCGCGCTCCGTAGAATGAACTTACAACAGCAAACAATCGTAAAGACGGACAGTTAGAATTCGGTAGTTTGCAAAAGGAGTCTTTACTAATGAGCAGTCCGTATCACAAGGAAGAACACCCGACGCCGGAAAGAGTCGACGACCTGATGCTTCGTGACGACGATCCGGATTCTGGTGCGGAAGAACAGAACCGAACCGCTTCGTCAGTTCGCGATATTGCCTCGCGTATTCCGGAGTCACTGAGTGCAATTGGACGCGACATCAGTAGGACCATCGAGAAAGCAATTTCGGCAAAGGACGATTACGTCGTCGCCGTGAAGATCTCACCTGAAGCGCAGGAGAAGCTGGAAGCTCTGGTCCAGGCCGGCGTATTCAGGAGTCGTGCCGAAGCAGCCGGGTTCCTGATCGACGAGGGCATCAAAACCCAATCGGCATTGTTTGAACGCGTCAGACAAAAGCTCGCCGAAATCGAACGACTGCGAGCTGAACTGCGCGGCATGATCGCTGACAAGACTGTCTGAAGCGCGCGAAGTGGCGCCTTAACTTCGCGCCCGTCTACAATCTTCCCCCCAAAGCAGTGCTTTACCCTTCCTCGCGAACGGTAAAGCACGCCTTTGTATTTGGCAGAGAAAAAA
>JBKPPU010000149.1:0-16061 GCA_046733695.1 Acidobacteriota bacterium | reverse complement strand
TCCGCTTCGGGCGGGCAGCCCTTTTGACGCCTCCCTATTTGGTCTTGCACCGCGAGGAGTTTGCCTGGCCGCGCATGTCACCACACGCGCCGGTGCGCTCTTACCGCACCATTTCACCCATCACCCGTTACGGGCTGGTCTGTTTTCTGTTGCACTTGTCGTCGTCCGGCAGTAAAAACCGCCTGACGCCCCGCCGTTAGCGGGCTCGCTGCCCTATAGTGTTCGGACTTTCCTCTCCCGGCTAAGCCGGCAGCAACCGCCCGACCTGTTCTCTTGCAAGGCGCGGGGATTATAGCAAACGGGGTTCAACGGGTATAGCCACCGCTCAGCCGAAGTATTTGAAGCCGACGCGGAGACTGTTGGTCCATTGCGGCGGGATGGATAGAGCGACGGTGATCGAAGCCACAGCGTGAGAGAGCGCGAGCGCAAAGAGGTTCGGATGTTTCTGGTAGACGGCCGCCCAGATAACTCCACCCAGAAATGTAAGTGCGAAGAGTAGAGGATTTGGCAAATGAACCACAGCAAATAAAAGTGCTACCAGCAGCACGCTCTTCCAGCCTGGACCGAAGACGATTTGGGCGCGGCGGTTCAAAAAGCCCTGAAGCGCGTATTGCTGAAACAACGCCCAAAATGGGACCAGCAGGAAGCGCCACGGGAATGGTCGATCGGCGACATGGAAGCCCGTCACAAAAATGATCAACGCCAGGATAATGACTGTCGGAATGATTAGCAGCTTTACAGCAGCGAAGAAGTTGTCGATGCGAAAGCCGAGGTCGTGTAGTGTCTCGCCGTAAATCCGATGAGAAGAGATCATCAACGCGAGAGCGAGAGCAATTGGAATCGCGAGGGCGATCTTGTTTGTGCCGATGAACGCAAGGACCACCCACTCGGCAATCAAGCAGGAGATAAGAACAGACACGATCTCCCAAAGCGCAATTGTTGATGGTTGGAGTGAATGCTCTGTTTGCATTTTTTTGACAGGATTTCAGGATGTACAGGATTAACAAGATCAAATCATGTAAATCCTGTACATCCTGAAATCCTGTAAAACTAACCTATCGCCAATTGCCGTCCGGACTTACTTCAAACCTGATCGGATCCCCTAACATCTGCAACGTGTATCTTGTCCCAGCTCCACTCGAATGCAGCGCATAAACTCTCGCCTCATGCGAGCCTGCCGCCAATCCCATCACCTCGAAACTGTATCCATGCCACTCGTCTCTGGACCATCCAGCCGCAACCACGTCTGGCCGCGAAAGATGGGCTACCTGCGTTCCCATCAACTCTCCATCAATAAAAAGTTGCACCTCTACACGTCGCCAAGGATCCGCATCGCTCACCACCCAACCGGAAATACTCTTCGTTCCGGACACAGCTTCACCCCAACCATGAAACGTCGGCGGAAACGCGTTCAGATAGACGACGACCGCGATCGTCCCGACGAGAATGGTTTCAAGTATGGATTTCGCAATCAGAAGATTGACGAGACGCGTCATACATTATTTGGGAAGCGCGTTAGGTGGAAACAACTCCGGCCACCGGGCTTTAAATTCGGTCCTTACGATTTCCTCAACTTCATCGGCTGTGGCAGCCCCCAGGCATCTCAAAGCAACTTCGCGCGCTTCAGCGACCTTTATCTGAGACAGCACTGCTCTGACGCGTGGAATCATCGCGGGAATCATACTGAGGTCCGTGGTTTCCAGTCCCGCCAACAACACGGCATACGTCGGTGTCGACGCCATCTCGCCGCACACAATCACAGGGATGTTCACCTCTTTCGCCGCCTGTAACGTCCGATTGATTCCATAAAGCACAGCCGGATGCAGTGTCCGAAACCACGCCGCGACTTTATCGTTACCGCGGTCTACGGCGAGCGTGTACTGGACCAGATCGTTCGTGCCCAACTCAAAAAAGTCTACCTCGCCCGCGATCTTTTCAGCCGTCAATACCGCTGACGGAATTTCAACCATCGCACCAACCTGGACTCGCGAAAACGTCGCATTTTCAGTCGCGAGCCGCTCACTTTCCTCGTCGATCACCTGCCTCGCCGCACGGACATCAGCCACGTCCGCAACCATCGGAATCACGAGACTCAAGGGCCCGGCAGCGGCCGCCCGCAAGATCGCACGAACCTGCGTGCGCATGACCTCCTTGTGGTGAAGATTGAAACGAACAGCACGCAAACCAAGCGCGGGATTGCGCTCACGTTCCTTTATATCCGGTCCAAATTCTCCACCCACGTCGAAAAGCCGCACGATTGCGCCATACTCGCCCGCAGCTTCCGCCAGCAAACGATAGGCTTCGTACTGTTCGGTCTCGGAGCCCATCAGTCCCGGGCGCGACAACAGAAACTCGGAACGAAACAGGCCGACTCCACACGCACCAAAATCACGCACGGCATGGAACTCGGTCGGCAGTTCCACGTTCGCTCGCAATAAGATCTGAACACCATCGCGAGTCAGTACCGGTCCAAACTCATCGACACTCACGTCGTGCCCAGTTTGATGGGGCTCGTGAGCTGTAAACCGGTAGCGTTCGAGAGTCTCTGCGGCGGGATGCAGAATCACTTCGCCCGCACGCGCATCGACAACAATCTGGTCTCCAGTGCGCGTGCGGTGGTAGAAGTTGCGCAAGCCCACCACCGCAGTCAGACCAAGACCTCTCGCGATGATGGCCATGTGCGAGGTCCAGCCGCCTGCATCCGTGGCGATTGCTTTCACATGATCGAGATTGAGCTCGGCGATCGTAGAGGGCAACAATTCTGTGGAGACGATCACAGCGTCTTCTGAAAGGTTCGGATACTTCGGACCCTCACCGGTCAGATTGGCCAGCAGACGCTGAATCACGTCTTCGATATCCGAGCCTCGCTCTCGCAAATATTCGTCATTGATTTGCGTGTAAATCGAAAGTAGACGGTCGCCGACAACCTTCGCCGCCCATTCGGCGTTCGAGCGCTCTTTGACGATGAAGTCTTCGACGTCGCGCGTCAGCTTTGCGTCCTGAAGAAAAAGGAGATGTGCGTCGAAGATGTATGCGTGGCCACGCCCAAGCTCTTTCTCGGCTCGATCCTTAATGGTTTCGAGTTGGCGGCGCGATAGTCTGACAGCAGCACGGAAACGTCGTCGCTCACGTTCGAGATCGGCCTCCGCAATCTCAGCCCGATAGACGTTTTGAGTGCCTTCCTGCAAACGCAGCACACGACCGATCACCATCCCCTCCGAAACACCGAGACCCTTGCAACGGAGTTCGTTTGTAGCTCGGGCAACCTGTTCGCCGCCGCCTTTATCAGTCTCGTCGAAGTCACGCGAGAAGAGACCGACAACTGCGTCGAGCGCCTCCTGCTCGTCAACTCCATCAGCGATGATCTTCAGATCGGTGCCACGACTCGCGGCGAGGGTAAGAATACTGAGAATCGACTTCGCATCTGCCTGAGCATGGCCGTCGAGACGTTTGATCGTGAGACTGCTTTGAAACTGGCTCGCCACGCGTACGAGGTTGGCTGCCGCGCGTGCGTGAAGACCGAGGCGACTGGTGACCTGTATTCTGCGCTCAGCCAAGTTCAATCAGCTCCGGATTTGGTTGGGGGCTCGGCAAGTAAAGCACCGGCGAGATAAATGCCCTGCCGGCCCTGGTCGCGAATCTTGGGCGCAATCTCGCCGAGCGATTCCTCGGCGGTCGCGGTCGCCAGCTTGATCACCATCGGCAGGTTGACTCCCGTAATCACTTCGACGGAGCCTTCTTCCAAAAACATGGAAGCAATGTTTGTGGGCGTGCCGCCGAACATGTCAGTCAACAACAGAATGCCGCGTCCCTGCGACACACGCGTGATCGCTCGCTGCACTTCATCGCGTGCAGCATCAACGTCGTCGTGCCATCCGATCGAAACGGCAGCGATGTGTGAGATTGGACCAACGATCATCTCGGCGGCAGCAAGTAGCTCACCCGCGAGATGACCGTGAGTCACGATGACGCCTGCTACTTTTTTAGCTTCAGTCATAACCGTCCAGATCAGGCAGACTTTCGCACACGATTCTGTTTACGCACGTCTCGGTGTTGTGCGTGCGCGTCAAAACCCGCTTTACGCAAACCACGCGCAAGCTCATTCGCAATCATCACCGAGCGATGACGGCCGCCCGTGCAGCCGATGCCGACCGTCACATACGATTTGCCTTCCCGTTTGTAGAGCGGCAACAGGTAAGAAAGCAAATCCGTAAAGCGTCGCAACGTCTCCTTCACTTCGTCCTGCGAACGAAGGTATTTCACCACGCGGCTGTCGTGACCCGAAAGACGCTTCAGTTCGGGAACGAAATGCGGGTTAGGCAAGTGCCTGACGTCAAACAATAACTCCAAGTCGCCCGGGTTGCCATACTTATGACCAAAGCTCATCACCTGAACACGCATGGGCGCGCCCTGCCGGTCCAGACTGAATCGCTCGAGTAGAAAACTGCGGAGAGTGTGAACTGTGTGGTCCGAAGTGTCGATGATCTGGTCGGCGTGCGCGCGAATAAGCGACATCGCCTGGCGCTCGTCTCTGATTGCAGCGAGAAGTCCCTGCCCTTTTTCTGCCGGATGCGGGCGGCGTGTTTCGCTGAAGCGATACTGCAGGACGTCGTCAGAAGCCTCAAAGAAGAGAACGATCACCTTCAATCCAAGGCTTCGCAACGCGTCGAGCTGTTTTTCAAAGTCGACGAGAAAGCCACCCTCGCGGATATCGATCACGAGCGCGGCGCGCCTGATTCCCTTCTCGTCATCGTCTGAAACGAGGCGTCCAAACGTCGGCAGCATCGTGACCGGCAGATTGTCGACACAGAAGTAACCGAGATCCTGAAAGGCATTCGTGGCAGAAGACATTCCGGATCCGCTCAATCCGGTAATGATCACGATATCCGGGGTCATCTTATCCACAGATTAACACGGAAAAGGACGGATAAGGATTGATCCGTCTTTATCCGTCCCCGTGATCCGTCTAATCTGTGGCTATGGTTCGATCAAGCCGTAATTGCCGTCGTTCCGTTTGTAAATCACTCCGAGGCGCGACGTGTCGGCGTCACGGAAAACTAAGAACTGCGCGGCTTCGCCGGACAGTCGCATGGCTGCTTCTTCTGCCGTCATCGGTTTAACTGCGTAGCGACGTGCGGGAATAATTCGCGGCGGCCGTGGTGTTGCTTCGAGCTGTCCGTCAGGCTCTGGGGCAACTCGGCTCGCAGATCTTCCACTCTGTTTCCGATCGATAATCTTTTTCTTCAGCTTGACTGCCTGCTTCTCGATCTTGGCCATCGCGCGCGTGAGCGCCATGTACATATCGGCGTTTGTATCCTTGGCGGTCAGCGTGTGCTCGCGCCAGGTAACGATGATTTCTCCAATCTGCCGATTCTTCTCGACATCGATAATTACGTGCGTGTTCAGAGTTGAGTCGCCATTGAAGATATGATCGAGCTTCTTGAAATGATCCTCGACATGACGGCGAATTGGTGGTGAAACCTCAACGTGTCTGCCAGTGTATTCAAATTTCATCAGCCTCTCCCTCCTCGAAAGGGTAAAAAAGATAGCAATACCCGACCTGACCAATCGCGAGTCAGGCTTAGGGTAACAAAGTTATTACTAAACTTGATTCGCGTCGTGCTCGAGGGGGCGTTAAACGACGGCGCGACGCTCGCGAGAACCGGGGATTTGCATTTGGTCGCGATACTTCGCAACTGTTCTGCGCGATAACTTGATTCCATCCTTAGCCAGTATTTTGACAACCTGATCATCGGTTATAGGATTATGAGAATCTTCTTCTTCAATTAATTTCTTAATCTTCAGTTTTATGATGCGCGTCGAGATCTCTTCGCCTTCTTCATTGAGCATGCCCTCGGTGAAGAACCGGCGCAGTTCGATGACTCCCTGCGGCGTGTGCGCATATTTGCGATTGACCACGCGCGAAACCGTCGACAGGTGCATGCCGATGTCTTCGGCAATATCTTTCAACATCATCGGTTTGATGTGTTGCACGCCGTGATCGAGAAAATCTCTCTGACGGGCCACAATCGACTCAACGACTTTGTAAATCGTTTGCCTGCGGTGTTCGATGTTTCGCAGCAGGTCGACGGCCGACCGCATCTTCTCGCGAATAAAACTCTTGGTCTCGTTGCTGACTCCCTGGCTCAGCATAGTTTGATACTGCTGGCTCACGCGTAAACGCGGGCTGCCATCGTCAGCAAAATAGATCACGTAATCTTCGTCGTTCTCGTCGAGCTTCTCGATGTAGATCTCAGGACTGATCAGAATCGGTTCTTCTGACGAGTAGCGACGGCCCGGATACGGATCGAGCGTGCGGATGAACTGCAACTCCTCGAGCAGTGTCTCAACATCGATCCCGATCTGTTTCGAAAGATGCGGCAACTTATGTTGTTGTAAGTCGGCAAAGTGTTCGCTGATCAATCGCGCCGCGAGACGATCGCTTTCACCCAGCACTTCGAGCTGGACCAGCAGGCATTCTTTGACGTCACGCGCACCGCAACCTACGGGATCGAGATGCATGACTTCCTGCCGCGCCTGCTCCACTACTTCTTCGGAAACCTTCTCCATCGCGGCCATCTCTTCGTTAGTCGCACTGAGACGTCCGTCAGCATTGAGATTGCCGATCACGCAGATCGCTGCGTCACGAACATCGCTATCCATGGAACTCATATTGAGTTGCCACTCGAGATGCTCGGCGAGTGATGGTGGTCGTGTCAGAAATTGTTCGAAAGTAGGAGCGTCTTCTTTGTACTCGATCTCCTGCGTCTTGTAACCGGGATCCAGATAGTCCTGAAATTCGCGTCCGAAATCTATTTCTTCAAAAGCGTCGCGCTGAGCTTCGTCAGCAACGCCTTCTTCGCCGATACCCTCTTCGGCGGTGGCAATAGTCTCGCCGGATTCGCCTTCACCGTCAGAGGCGGGCAAGCTCGCCAAAACTTCAGCGTCGCCAGAGCCATTTGTGGACGGCGTTCCGGCTTCCGGAGCGGTCTCTTCGAAGGAATTTGAATCGGAACTGGCAAGATGATCGAGGACCTTCTCCGCGATCTCCTGCACCTCTTCCTGGCTCGGCACTTCTTCGAGTACTGGGTTTTCCAACAACTGTTGCTGAATGAGGTCGGTCAATTCGAGCGACGTCATTTGCAACATTTCAATTCGCTGGCGCAACTGCGGCGTCAGGACGAGTCGTTGGGAAAGGCTGGTAGTTAACTTAAGAGACATTCCTCAGATCGAGTGTCTTACTTCTACTTCATCTTTTCGGATTGTTGCGGCTTCTGGCCGCACGGGAGGATTATAACCGATCAGCGTTCGCTGTGGCAGATTCTCTGCCACAAACACGCATCAGAAGACACAAAAGTGTAAACATTCACATACGAAATTTTTCGCCCAGGTACAACCTGCGAACTTCGGCATCTTCCGTCAACTCGCGTGGCTGCCCCGAACGAAAAATCTTGCCCTCGGCCATTATATAGGCGCGGTCGGTTACGCCAAGAGTTTCGCGTACGTTGTGATCGGTGATGAGAATTCCGATACCACGATTTCGGAGGTAGAGTATTACATTTTGGATATCATCAACCGCTTTTGGATCGATGCCGGCGAAGGGTTCGTCGAGCAGAATGTACTGAGGCTCGGTTGCCAGGGCCCTTGCGATTTCGGTGCGCCGGCGTTCACCACCTGAGAGAGCATCGCCGCGCGTGTTGCGTACGTGACTGATGCCAAACTCTTCCAGCAGTTCTTCGAGTCGTTTTAACTGTTCGCGTCTGCGGAGACCGGTAGTTTCCAAAACGGCAAGAATATTCTGGGCCGTCGTCATCTTTCGAAAGACTGAAGGCTCCTGCGGTAAATAGCCGATTCCCAGGCGCGCGCGCAGATACATCGGAAGTTTTGTGACGTCCTGATCACCGAGGAGAACGTTGCCGCCATCGGGACGTTCGAGGCCGACAATCATGTAAAACGTAGTCGTCTTGCCGGCGCCATTCGCGCCCAGCAATCCGACAACCTCGCCCTTCTCCACTACCAGGCTCACATCGTCAACCACACGACGGCGCCCATAGCTTTTCACTAGATTTGCAGCGCGCAGTGCGGTGTCGGACAACCTTTTGTGCCTTTTGTGCCTTTTTGTGGCTAAGGTTTTCGAATCTTGTGAGTTGAGCGCACGCGGCCCGGCGATTGTGGACCACGAGCATCGTCGGCGGTGACTTTACCTTCCTTCATCGAGAGCGTCAAACGATTGCCTTCCGTATTTCCCTGCTCGATGTCCTCAACACGCGCGGGATTTCCTTTCAGGATTGCGATCTCACTCGCCGAGGTGTATTCGACCCAGTCGCCCGTTCCCTTCCGGTTCGGTTGTGTGAGCACGACGTTTCGCTGGGCCACAGTCTTCTCCATCTCGTTTGTTTCTTTGGTGAGATAGACGTCCGCGACACCACTCGTCATTCGGTCGGTGCCCTGCTTGATGTCGACGTTGCCTTCGTAATGAATCGTGTGATCCGGATCTGAATAGAACATCGAATCCGCGGCTGCGAATACCGGCACCGTCTGCTTGTTGTTTTCCACAGTCTTCTTCGCGTTGTAAATCGCCGTTTGGACGTGGCCCGTGGATTCCATTCGTTTGTCGTTGACGTAGAGCACGAGTTTGTCGCCGCGAACGTAGTTGTCGTCCTGCCAAGCACGAGCATTGCCGTAGTAGATCGCCTGCCCACTCTCGTGACGAAACTCTCCGCGCTCGCTCGCGATGTAGACCGGACTCTTGGTCTTTGAAAAAGGAGTGGCGCCGTTTGTCTGTTCCTGACTGTAGTAAGTTGTCGTGGTTTTACCGCGCGCATACGAGACCTGGTTTCGGAGATCGCTGTCCAGCTCGGTTGCTTTGGTTCGACCGCGCGAGTCCCAAACGGTTGGGTCGCCGCCACGTAGCCGGACCGTCTCGTCAGCCGCGACATACGAAACGTTCGCGGCCACGCCGTTGCGATCGTTCTCGTTGAACTTGCCGTCACCCTGTGCATCGACGCGCTCAATGTCCTGAGTTTCTTTCAGGAAGACAGTCGTCATGTCTTGTGAAGTGAGCGTGCGGGTGCCGCGATCCTTGGAAGGCTGCATCGGATCGAGGACCGCTTTAGCACCGCCGGTTGCTTTGCACGTGCGCGCGAGGTTTCCGGCTTCGAAGAAGTCACAGTCAAACTGATATGCATTCAGTTTTTTGCGTTCAGATCGAGCCCCGCTCACAACCGGGTCGATTGACAGCTCTGCGTCGCCGCTGGCTTCTGCCTTTTCGAGATCCCGGCCAGACATTCGCCAGATAAGCTTTACGGAGTTGGCAGTCAAACGCTTGTTTGCGGCTCGTGGATCATTTGCCTTCGACTTCGGCGCACTCATCGTAACCACCGGCCGGCCGCCGGCAACCATCTGTTTCAGCAGACTGCTGTCGCCCGAGGCCTGGAACGTAGCGTCGAGCGAATTCCCGGCGGTGACTTCCACATCCGAATCGCCTTCGAGAGTACGCGCTTTGATATCGTTTGAAGCCAAAGCCCGTTCGAGTCGCTGATCCTTGTCCATGAAGAAATCCATGTTGACCGCGTGGACTTCAGCAGCGCGACCGGGATCCATGACACGCATGTAAGAGTTGCCCCTGATCTCGGCTTTCTGCAATCGCTTTTGCTCGTTGAGAAATGCAGTCAGGTTGTCGCCACTCAGGATGTCCTTTTCCTGTTCGACCGTCACGCCACCTGAAAATGCGAGTTGCATCGATAGCTGTTCAAACGTGCCGTGCGCTGCCTTAATCGCAACGGGGCGCGTGCGCGATGATGCTTTAGCGGTTGCTCCGGGCGCGATCGTCAGTTGGACGTCTTTTTTCAGTTCGAGTCGTTTAGTCTTCTGTTCTACAACGGCACCAACGGACGTGCCGGAGACGTTCTCGCGCTCAAAAGAGACGGGTGAGTCAGTTTGTGCGATGCCGCTATTCTGATCGAATGCAAGTGACTCAGTGGCTACTTTCAGTTTTTCTTTCGTCTCGATCTTGACGTTGCCGGCGAACGAAATAATTTCTGTCTTAGGCTGATAGATCGCTCGTGATGCAGAGATTTGATCGGGTGTCTCGCCCTCAGGAGGATAGACCGCCATGTTGACGTTTTCGAGCTCGTGATGATCATCAGAGAAGGTGATGTCACGCGAGGCTTTAACGAGCAGCCACAAACGATTGTTTTTGGTGTAGCGCCGTTCGTAGCCTTCGATAACGCCCGTTACTTCCTTCGATAGTTCAGGGTCACCAGACGCCACCTTAAATCTGGAGGTATTGCGCAGTTTGTAATAGGAGATGCCAACGACGAGGAGTCCCGACACGAGGAGGACGAATGCGGCAACCCGCGTGATCACGGGCACCCTGGCACGCAGTCCCAGTGCGATGGCGCGTTTGCGATTAACCTCCTGCATTAATCTATCTTCATCCGTGTAATCTGTGGCTCAATTTACTCTCAAATCAAGCACATTCAACTGCATCCGAAAGTCGCCGTTCCAGGGACTAGTCTCCAGGGTATAGGCGAGTTCGATGCTGCCGTTCAACTGCGGAGTTTCCCCTACCGCATCAATACAATTCCACCAAATTGCTTCCATTGGCCGGTTCTGCGAACCCGCCAGCCTCAACTTCATGTGCTGATCCTTCAGCACTACCGGCTCTGACAAACACCGCAGATTCTTCGTCACAAATACGGGACGCGGATTTCCTGCTCCAAAAGGCTCGAGAGCGTCCAGTTCTCGCGCCGTGGAAAACGTCACCATGTCCGGCGCCAGTTCCAGGTCGACGTCTATCGAGGGCTCCAAATCTTCCGGGGTCAAACGCGACGCAGCATGCTCGTTCAGTCGCCTGCGAAACTCGTCGATACGACTCGATCGAATGGTGATTCCCGCCGCGTGCGAGTGACCGCCAAACTTCTCAAACAAATCCGAACACGCAGTCAGGCCATCGAGAAGATGATAAGCCTGAATACTTCGTCCGGACCCGTGGGCCATCTCGCCGTCAACCGACAACACCACACAAGGCCGGTTAAGACGCTCAGCAATCTTCGAGGCCGCAATTCCTATCACGCCGCGATGCCACCCCTCACCTGCTATCACGGCTGCGTAACACTCTTCTGGGTCCGCAATCTCGGCGACCGCCAGGTCGATGATCTGGTGTTGCACTGTCTTCCGCTCTTCATTGCGGGCGTCGAGATGGTTCGCCAGCTGGCGCGCCACATTTGAATCGCGCGTATCAAAGAGCTCGACGACCGCTTTGGCTGCATCCATGCGTCCCGCAGCGTTTATACGTGGCCCAATCCGAAAGCCCAGGTCGTATGCTGTCATGCCCTTGCCCTCTCCGCAACCAGCGACATCGATCAACGCGCGCAAACCCGGGTTAGCAACACGGGCGAGATCTTTCAGTCCGATGGACACGATCGTGCGATTTTCGCCGGTGAGTTTGGCGACGTCCGCGACGGTGCCGATTGCCACAACTTTCATAAACGCGGGCACTTGCGACTCGCGACCGTATTCTCGAAACAGTGCGTGTACGAGCTTAAAAGCGACTCCGACACCGGCGAGGCTTTTATCCGGATATTCGCAACCAGCCTGATTCGGATTGAGCACTGCGAAAGCCGGTGGTGCGCCTTCCTTCTCGTCCGGCAGGTGATGATCGGTGATGATTACGTCGAGACCCTTGTCGCGCGCCCAGTAAAGTGGCTCGTGAGCGCGAATGCCACAGTCGATACTGACCACGAGTTTGTAACCGTCAGCGAGCGCTTTCTCGAGTGCAGCCTGCTGGATGCCGTAGCCTTCAGTAAAGCGATGGGGAATGTGAAAACCGGCAGTCGCGCCGAGGAGTTTTAGAGCACGCAAGAGGACGGCGGTGCCTGTCGTACCGTCAACATCGTAGTCGCCGTAGATCAGGATCGGCTCACGCGCATCAACTGCTTGCTTGAGACGAGTCACAGCCTCCTTCATGCCAAGCATGAGGTTGGGTTCATGAAGCTGATCGGAAGTCGGAGACAGGAAGACGCGCGCATCGCGCTCGCCGGCGTATCCTCGATTTATAAGAAGAGCAGCCAGGATTGGTGAGACACCCAGAACGCGTGCCAGTGAGGCGGCCCTTTCGGCATCATGCTCTCGCACGATCCAGCGTTTGGCTTTCATTTAACTTTCACTTACTCGGCGAACCATCCATTATCATCAAGCAGCTTCACACCGATGCGCCTGTTACCATCGATGTCATCGATCCCGGATCCATTCACTTCGGCGGTTAGCTTACCTCCAAACGGTGGCACGAGCTGCACCGTCGAACCAAGCGGCACATCAACGTCGATGAGGAGCGTAGCGCCGCCGCGGCTGATCTTGGTGGCCTTAGCTGTGGCCTGAAAAGATTTTCCTGACGCGTCTGTTCCCTCCACCTCCAAAGCGAACTCGACAGGTACTCGCGGGCTTCGCGGTCGCTGGGAAGACTCACTCATACCCATCAGTGTACCACACCGCTTATCCGCGTTTATGTCCTTTGAGATCCGTGTTATCCGCGTTCAAATACTTCCCGAGACATAGCCCAAAGACAACGCCACCAAAATCGCAATCCCGACAATCACACGATAGACAATAAAAATACTCGTCGAGTGCGTTCGCAGATATCGCAACAGGAACCAGATCGACGCATAACCCACGACGCCTGAAACCACGGTCGCCACTGCTAATGATCCAGAACTCCCTGGCGGTAATTTGGTAACAGCCTCTTTAATCTCCAACAACCCGCTTCCTGCGATAGCGGGAATCGAGAGTAAGAAAGAAAACCGCGCGGCCGTCTCGCGCGTCAATCCCGAAAACAAGCCGGCCATGATTGTCGAGCCCGAGCGGCTTGAACCGGGAATGAGGGCGAGCACCTGTGCCGAGCCGACCGCGAGCGCGTCCGAGACCCGCAACTGGTCCATACCGTGATCTCGTTTTCCCACCAGCTCGGCAATCATCAGCAGCACGCCGACAACGATCATCATCGTCGCAATCACCCAGAGATTCTTTGTGAATGGACCTTCGATAATCTTCTTCAGGGCGATGCCCACCGTCGCGACCGGCAGCGATCCGATGATCACGAGCCACCCGAGCCACGCGTCTTTTGAGAGTTTTGGTCGACCTGCTTCGCTACGACCACGCAACAGCGCCAGATGATGTGCGATAAAGGCCCGCAGGATGTTAATGATGTCTCGCGCGAAGTAGATCAAAACTGCGAGTAGTGTTCCGAGTTGAATGACGGCGATGGTGGCCGTGGTCTGTTCTGCCTGCAACGTCTTGTCTACGCCGCCGTAGAGATTGAGAACGCGGGCGGCAAAAACCAGATGTGCTGTGGAACTGACCGGGATAAATTCTGTCACGCCCTGAACCAGGCCGAGGACGATAGCTTGAAGAATGGTCATTGGTTTTGATTTCCAATTGCCGATTGCCGATTGCCAATTTATGCGCTTGGTTACAAATTGGCAATTGGCAATTGGAAATCGGCAATTCTTTACTTATTCTCGAAAAGAATTTCGCTCCGCAATCCAATCGTACATCGCGGGCGGCATCAGCATGCTCGCCCGGACGATGGTTGCGAGTTGCCATGGAAAAGCATAAATCGCCTTTTCCTTTTCGATCGCTGAAACAATCTTTTTCACACCTGTTTCGAGTTCCATCAGATACGGCATCTTCGCTTCGCGTCCCGAGGTCAGATCAGTTTTGATAAAACCCGGATGGATGATCGTGACGCCGACGCCCGTATGTCGTAGATCGATCCTGAGACTCTCGAAGTAGGCAGTCAGTGCCGCCTTACTCGCGCAATATGCGGCAGACTTAGCGAGACCTCGGTAGCCGGCCAGACTCGAGATTGCGACGAGACGACCCTGTGCACGTTCAACCATTTCCGGAAGAACGGCGGCCACACTATTCACCGATCCCAGAAAATTTATACCGATGACCGTCGCTGCATGCTCGGGCGTCAGTCGGGTCGCGTGATCGGAGGTGCCGATACCGGCATTCGCGATCAGGACATCGATTGGACCAAGATCTTTCCGAAAACGATCTGCGGCTTCACGGACTGCTTTGACTTCACGCACATCAGCAGACGCAGCAACGGCTTTGACGTTCCGTGCTCTGACTTCACTCACGATCTCGTTGAGCAGATCTTCGCGTCGTGCCAACAAGCCGAGGTGTGCTCCACGTGAGGCGATCTCGAGCGCCAGCCCCTTCCCTATACCGGAAGAGGCGCCGGTAATCATTACGACTTTGTTGGTCCAGTAAGCCATCAGAATATTTTGGCCGCGGATGTACGCAGATAAACGCAGATCAGCGTTAATCCGCGTTCATCCGCGGCTTAAATTAAAACTATGACTGGCGTGATGACCGGCTTGGCGCCCGTTTGCTTCTGGATGAAGCGTTTTAGTTCGACGCGCACGTGTTCTTTCAAGAGCGTTTCGTCAGACAGGGTCTGGCGGGAGGCGCCGGCGACTGCTGACGCAACAACCCGCTTCGCATCCGCCAGCAGATAGTTCCCAAAACCATTTCCAGTACTCAACCCGCGCACGCCGCGCGCCACGATCCTCGGCTCACCATCAAGCTCACCAGTTTCCTGATCAACTGTGACAACCACCGTTACTGTCCCCTCGTACGCAAGCTGCTTGCGCTCGCGGACAGTCTCACTGTCGATCTCCTTGAACCCGCTCTCGTCAATAAACGTTCGTCCGATTTCACGTTTGTCGATCACTGCAGCACGTTCGCCATCGAGCTCGAGTACATCGCCGTTTTCGATGAGAATGATGTTCTCTTCCCGGTAACCCAGATGGTTTTTGACAAACTCCTTGTGCCGAAACAGCATGCGGTACTCACCGTGAATCGGAACCACAAACTTCGGCCGCACGGCTTCAGTCATGATGCGAATGTCTTCCTGCGAAGCATGACCGCTCACATGTACCAACCGGCGCTTCTCTTCAATGATGTTCGCGCCACGCTTGTAAATAAATCCGATCATGCGCGATATCAATCGTTCGTTACCGGGAATGATGCGCGCCGAAAGCACCACCGTATCGCCTTCCTCAATCATCAATCCCTTGTAACTCTGCGTCGCCATCTGTGAAAGCGCAGCCCGCGCCTCACCCTGCGAACCAGTTACCAGGAACACGATCTCATCGTCGCTCATCATCTTTGCCTGGTTGAGCGACACGATCAGGCCGTCCGGAATGTCGAGATAACCAAGCCGGTCCGCAACCTCAACGTTCTTCTGCATCGACCGGCCAAGCACACACACGTGACGATTAAACTGCTGCGCCACGTCGAGCACGATCTGCAAACGATGGATCGACGACGCAAACGCAGCGACTACAATCCGTCCTTTCGCTTCCGAGAAGATCTCTTCAAAGGCAGGGATCACTGCACGTTCCGACGGCGTGCGTCCGGGAACTGTCGCGTTCGTGGAGTCAGACAACAAAGCCAGAACGCCGTCCTGCCCGTATCGCCGGAACGATCGAAGGTCTATCGGCTCGCCAATGACAGGCGTCTCATCAACCTTGTAATCGCCTGTATGAATGATCGTGCCGACAGGAGTCTTGATTCCGAGTGAGAAGCAATCGACTAGCGAGTGAGAAACGCGAATGAACTCAACCTGGAAAACACCGATATCGACGATGTCCCGCGGTTCTACTCGGTGCAGCAATACGTCGCCGAGCAAATCGTGTTCTTCAAGTTTGCTTTCGGCTAAGCCTGCTGTGAAATGTGAGCAATAGACCGGGACGTTGAATCGCTTGAGTAAGTAAGGCAGCGCGCCGAGGTGATCTTCGTGACCGTGCGTAAGAACGATGGCGGTGATGTCGTCCTTGTACTCGTCGAGAAAACCGAAATTCGGGATCGAAACATCGACGCCGTAAGCTGTTTCCTCTGGAAAGCCCATCCCGGCGTCGAGAATCAACATCTCGTCGCCGAAGCGCACCGCCATGCAATTCATTCCGAACTCGCCGATACCACCGAGCGGTATGATCTCGAGGACACTAGCCATAAATCGCAAGAGTATAGCATGTTACACGGATTCGCAC
>JBKPPU010000148.1:0-46047 GCA_046733695.1 Acidobacteriota bacterium | reverse complement strand
AATCCCCGTGAGCTAGTTGCTCGAATTCGTGCCGTTTTGCGGCGCGCCCAGCCCGTTGAGTCAACTACTTCCGCGCGTGAGACTATCCGAGTCGGCGACATCGAAATGGACAGCAACACGCGAAATGTTCGTCGCTCGGGGAAGTAGTTGAACTCACCGGAGTCGAATACGACCTGCTCGAAATTCTGCTGCGCAATGCCGGTCAAATAATCAAACGGGAAGATCTGGTTAAGGAAGTTCTGGGCCGCGAACTATCGCCCTTCGATCGCAGCATCGACATGCACGTCAGTAACCTGCGCAAGAAGTTGGGCCACCAACTGAACGGCCTCGAGCGAATCAAGACCATTCGTGGCGTCGGTTACATCTACGGCGCCACGACAGAAAGAGAATGAGCCACAAAAAAGCACAAAAGTCGCATAAAAGAAGAAGAAGAAATCTGTCTCTTTATGTGCTTTTTGTGCCTCTTTGGGGCTAAAAGTATGAACCCGTTTCGCAACTTATATCTGAAGATTTTCATCTGGTTCTGGCTCGCGATGATCATTATCAACGTCGTGCTGTTTGCGGCGTTTGCGCTCACGCGGCCGACGCCGACGCGGAGGTCGTGGCGCGATCTCGCGCAGACTGGACCAAATGCACAGAAGGCTGCTGAGGTTTACGAGCAATCGGGACCGCAGGCATTGAGTGCGGCTTTACAGGCGACAGAAAAATCTTCGGGTGTTGGTGCGACTTTCTTTGACGAGAGTGGGAAGGAACTTTCCGGACGCGCGGTGCCGCAGGGTGCATCCGATTTGATCACGAAGGCGGCAGAGAGTCGGGATATCGAGTTTAACTTCGCGGTTGAAAACACTCTCGTCGCGCGGCCTGTCACGAGTGCTAAGGGGCAGCGATACATTTATCTTGCTCACATTCCACGACCACCGTTCCAACCGAGTTTTCAATCGCTGGGAATGCGACTGCTCGTCGTGCTCGTTATCGGCGGCATCTTCTGTTACTGGCTGGCACGTTATCTGACAACGCCCCTGCTGAAACTTCGCACTACGACCAACGAGCTGGCTGAAGGAAATCTCGGCGCTCGTGTCTCGACGAAGCTGACTAAGCGTCGCGATGAAGTCGGGCAGTTGGGCCAGGACTTCAACTCGATGGCCGAACGTTTGGAATCTATGGTGAGGGCTCAGCAACGTTTGCTCGGCGACATCTCGCACGAGCTGCGATCGCCGCTCGCTCGTCTCGGCGTCGCGCTTGGCCTCGCACGGCAACGGTCCGGCCCGGAAGCGAATGGCGCGCTCGATCGTATTGAACGCGAATCAGACAATCTCAACGAAATGATTAGCCAGTTGCTGACTCTGACGCGTCTTGAAAGCGGCACGGATGGTCGTAAACGGACTGACGTCGATCTGGCAGCGCTGGTGAAGGAAGTTGCCGACGATGCCGACTTCGAAGCGCGCAGTATCAACCGTGCGGTGCAGGTTGTTTCGAGTGAGCGCTGCTCGATAAAAGGTATTGACGAACTGCTGCGCAGCGCGGTGGAAAATGTCGTGCGCAATGCGGTTCGTTACACGCCTGAGGGAACGGCAGTCGAAGTTGCTCTACGCCGGCAGAACGGGAACGCCGTGATTAGCGTGCGCGACCATGGCAAGGGTGTTCCGGCAGAATCGCTCGAGAAGATCTTTCGTCCGTTCTATCGCACCGAAGACGCGCGCGATCGACAGAGTGGCGGCGGCACCGGCCTCGGTCTGGCGATCACTGAACGCGCGGTACGGATGCACGGTGGATCCGTGCAGGCAGCTAATGCCCCCAGTGGCGGCCTGGCGGTTGAGATGAAGTTTAGACATGATGGACACGATGTTTCAGGATGAGCAGGATTTCTTATCCTGTAAATCCTGAAGGAATCATGTAAATCCTGTCCCTTGCTTTTTTAGCTTGCGGCGCCTCAGCTGCATCTCTACAAACCTCACCACCAGGATCCAAATCAACGCCGCAGCGAACCCCGCAATCACATCCGTCGTGTGGTGCACGCCCAGATAGATTCGCGAAAAACCGATCGTCAGAAACATCAACGTCGTTACGACCCATATCGCTGCACGCACGCGTTTGGACTGAATGCGCGCCGTGAGTATCGCAGCGAGGGCGCCGAAGAAAACGGCGCTCGTGAGTGAATGGCCGCTCGGAAAACTGTAAGTTTCCGGCAGCGACAGGTTGAAGAACGGCTCCGGGCGCGCGCGTTTGAAGGCGAGTTTCAGAGTTATATTCAGCAGACCCGCACCAATCATCGTGATCGCGAAGAGTTTCGCCTCGCGACCCCACTTCTTCATCGCAAATCGCACAACGACGATGATCGTCCCTATGGTCAGCGCGATCGTAGATCCAACGAAAGAAAAGCCACGCATGACGATCGTCAGCGGGGGCGACGCAAGCTGGTGGACGGCCGCGCGCGTGGCTTCGTCAAAATGTCGAGTTTCGCCCTCGAGCACCTCATCCGCAAGCCAGCCAAAGAAAATCAATGTCGCAATGGCCGTCGCAAGGCCGAGCAACAATGATAGACTAAGAAACTCAAACCAGCGCTTTTCGTTTGTTGTCGAGTTCGACACCATTTCTTAGTAGCTAGATTTACGGCACTCCGTCAAGGGCGTCTCCTTGGAGTGCGCCAACTTGTTGGCGCTTTGTTATTTTTTACCAAAGCGGTGATAAGTCACCGCACTCCAAGGAGACGCTGAAATCATCCATGACTCAATTTCCCAGGCGTACGTTCCTAAAAACTATCAGTGGTGCCGCAGTCGCGACGGCACTCCCGCAAGTCATTCTCGCCGCGCAATCGCAAAAGGCGTCTGTGGCCGTCTTGTGGGAGCCTGAGTTTCGGGCTGTCCAGGGCTGCGGCGACATCCCTCGCGAGACGCTCCAAACGGCGCTCGACAACTTCAATGTTGAGTTCCTCGGCGAACAAGATCTAATCGCGAAACTGGACGCTGCGCGTTTCGATCTGCTCGTCACGCCTTACGGTTCCGCGTTTCCGAAACGCGTCTGGAATGCGCTCGTGAAGTATCTGCGCGCCGGCGGAAACTGGCTGAACATCGGCGGCGTCCCGCTCTCGAGGCCGGTAGTGCGTGACGGTTCGAGCTGGCTGCTCGAGCCGGCTCAAAACACTTTCCACAAACGGCTCGGGATCACTCACTCCTTTCCTGTCGATACCTCGAGGCATCAATCCGCACTGACAAGCGACTTCAAAGCAGAAAAAGTCTACGAGTTGTACGTGCGTCTGAGCTCGACAAACAACGAACCCGACGAAGCGGGCAGCGACGGTCCGCATGAGGGAGTTGTTCTACCGCTCGCAACGATAGTCAATGAAGACGGTCGACCGGTCGCCGCTCCGATAATTCAGATAGATCGCTTGCGTGGCGAATTTGCGGGCGGCCGGTGGATATTTGCGAACTTCAGCGGCGGCATCCAACGCCCCATAATCAGCAAGCTGGCCGGAACTGCATCGGAAGGCGCTTATCATCTTGAAGTAAGAACCAACTTCGCCTGTTACAAACCCGGCGAGATTCCCACGTTGACGGTTGAAGTGCTGCGCCCGAAAGGTGACTTGCTAAAGCTCACGGGGAAGATGGACTTCGCAATTGACGTGATCGATAAAACCGGAGCGGTCGTTTCCCGCTTCGACGCAAGACTCAACCTGGAGAACTCTAAAGGTTTCGCTTCAGCTCAGATTCTTGACGCCGCAAAATTCCCACCCGGCTTTTACAAGCTCGAGGCACGCTCAAATCTCAACTCACTAAAACAAACCAACGGCTTCTGGATCTACGACGAGTCACTCCTCGCTCGTGGCAAACCGCTGACTGTCGACAAACATTTCTTTTATCGCGATGGCCGCGTCTTCCCGGTAACCGGCACGACGTACATGGCGTCTGACAAACATCGCCGCTATCTATTCGAGCCGAATCCATCTGTTTGGGACAAAGATTTCCGCGCCATGAAAGAAGCGGGCGTCAACCTCGTGCGCACCGGAATATGGACCGGTTGGAAGAAATACATGCCGGAGCCCGGCAAGGTCGACGAAGCAGTGTTGCGCGCGTTCGATGCGTTTCTGCTAACCGCGCACAAGTACGACATTCCGGTGATCTTCACGTTCTTCGCGTTTCTCCCCGAAACGTGGGGCGGCGACAATGCTTACCTCGATCCACGCTCAATCAAAGCACAACAACAGTTCATCTCCGCTTTCACTACCCGCTGCCGCCATGTTGACGACGTTCTTTGGGACTTCATCAACGAACCGTCATTCTGCTCACCAAAATTCCTCTGGAACTGCCGGCCCAATTACGATGCTCACGAACAGGCGGCTTGGAAACAGTGGCTGCAGGATCGTTACCCAGCCGCCAATGATGAAGAGCGTCTCAGTAAACTTCAGGAAGTTTGGCGCAGCAGTGATGCATCTTTGGACCTCCCCAAATTGCAGGACTTCGAAAGCGTCAACCTCATCGACGATCGGCTGCCGCTCAAGACACTCGACTATCGACTGTTCGCGCAGGACATGTTCATTCGCTGGGTGCGCCAGGTGACGCCCGCCATCCGCAGCAACGGAAACACGAAGCAGTTGATCACTGTGGGCCAGGATGAGGGCGGTCTCGCAGACAGTCCGAACGTTCAGTTCTTCGCAAAAGAGATCGATTTCGCGTCGATTCACAACTGGTGGAACAACGACGATCTCGTTTGGGACAGCGTGCTGGCAAAGGCGCCATCGAAGCTGAACCTCGTGGAAGAGACCGGCGTGATGTTCTACGAGAAAGCTGACGGTGGTGCGCCCTGGCGCAGCGAACAAGACGTCAGCAATCTGCTCGAACGCAAGCTGGCGATCTCATTCGCCGCGGATGGCGCGGGATTCGTTGAGTGGATCTGGAACACGAATCCTTACATGAATTCGACGAACGAGGTCGGCATCGGTTTTCATCGTGTTGACGGAACCGCGAAGCCGGAGCTCGAACCGTTTCTACGCATCGCAAAGTTCATGTCGCAGCATGGACAGCATCTGAAAGATCGCGGGCCTGAACCAGTGGTGATGGTGATTCCGCACTCGCAGATGTTTGCGCCGCGCAGCTTCGCGCAGGAAGCGACACGCAGAGCCGTGCGCGCGATGTATTACCACTGTGGCGTGCCGGTCCGGGCAATCAGTGAGTACACGCTCAGCGAGTATGCCGGACAAGCAAAACTGATCATCGTCCCTTCGCCGCGTGTGTTGAACCAGAAGTGTTGGGAGACTCTCGTTGCGGAGGCTACGCGAGGCGCCACGGTTGCGATCTCAGGACCGTTCTACGAAGACGAACACTGGCTTCCTGTCAGAGAGTTTGCTCAAACTTACATCACTGTTGAGCCTGTCAAACAATCTGAGTGGATCAACATCGCGGGCCGGCAGCATCAGGTGCGTTACGAAGGCGAGAAGATGCAGCGGCTTGAGAAAGTTGTGTTCGCGCGTGATGTGCCTCTCGTAGTCAGACAAGGATCGGGAGCTATTGTTTGGAGTCACTTGCCTTTGGAGCTTGGCGACTCGATGACGGCGCTTGCAGAGTTTTACCGTCTGGCGCTGTCGCAAGCGCGTGTCACACCGGTATTCAACGCAGTCCCGCAGAATCCTGCCGTTCTGATCCTGCCGTCAGTCTTTCGCGAGGTTGTGCTTTATACGTTCGTATCAGAGAGCAATAACGCTACGAGGTTGGTGGTGACGCACCTTGAATCCCGAACTCAATTCACTGTCGTGGTATCGGCGCAGAGGACAGCGATGGTTCTGATCGATCGTAAAACCGGCAGAGTATTAGCCACGGATGAACGCGGATGAAGATTGATCTGGTTGTAATTGCTTTCATCATTCTGGTTACGATGCCGGCGAGCGCGCAGAATAAATGGCAACTCGTCTGGTCGGATGAGTTTGACTACAACGGCCTTCCGGATCCGGCGAAGTGGGGATACGACGTCGGCGGCCACGGTTGGGGCAACAAAGAATTGCAGTTTTATACGAAGGGGCGTAAGGAGAACGCGCGCGTCGAGAACGGCCATTTAATCATCGAAGCAAGACGCGAGGACTGGGAAGGACGCCAATACACGTCGGCACGTCTCGTCAGCAAAGGAAAAGGCGACTGGACTTACGGTCGCATCGAAGTGAGTGCAAAGCTGCCGTCCGGCCGCGGTACCTGGCCTGCGATCTGGATGCTTCCCACCGGCTGGGAATATGGAGGCTGGCCCAGTAGCGGCGAGATCGACATCATGGAGCACGTCGGCTTCGATCCCGACGTCGTTCATGCCTCAATCCATACGAAGTCGTACAACCACAACATCAATACACAGAAGACCGCAAAGATCACTGTTCCCAGCTCGCGCAGCGGATTCAACGTCTACGCAATCGAATGGGACGCACAGGAGATTCGCGCGTACATCAACCAGCAACACTACTTCACTTTCAAGAACGAACGTCTGACTAAGCATGCGGCCGATTTTAAAGAGTGGCCCTTCGACAAACCTTTCCACCTCCTCCTCAACATCGCCGTCGGCGGAACCTGGGGCGGCGAAAAAGGTGTCGATGATCGTGTCTGGCCGCAGCGTATGGAAGTCGACTACGTCAGAATTTATAAGCCAGAAAAAGTCTCAAGGAACACAAACAATTAGGAGTATTATCTGCCCCATGTCAAAGACCCTTCTCGCGCTTCTTCTCGTTTCCATTTTTGCGTTTCAAGTTTCTGCACAAACGTCGCAGTCATCTGACGACTACAACGCGATCTTCAAGCCGCTGAAGTGGCGGTCGATCGGGCCGTTTCGTGGTGGGCGATCGAATTGCGGGACCGGTGTCGTTGGTGATCCGAAGACCTATTACATGGGAACGACCGGTGGAGGGTTGTGGAAGACAGACGACATGGGGATCAGTTGGCGGAATATTTCGGATGGATACTTTAAGACTGGTTCGGTTGGCGCCGTCGCTGTCGCCGAAAGCGATCCGAATGTGGTCTATGTCGGCATGGGTGAACACGCGGTGCGCGGTGTGATGACGCACCACGGCGACGGAGTCTACAAATCAACTGACGCAGGCAAGACATGGAAGAAGATCGGTCTCGATGCAACGCAGCACATCTCTCGCATCGTCATCGATCCTAAAAGCCCGAACATCGTTTTTGTAGCCGCGCAGGGCGCGTTGTACAGCAGGTCGAAAGAGCGCGGTGTCTACAAATCAGTCGATGGTGGCGCGACGTGGAAGCTCGTTTTGTCGGTCGACGACAAAACCGGTGCGTCGGAGTTGTCGATGGACATGACCAACCCGCGGATTCTTTACGCCGCGATGTGGGAACACGGCCGGCTGCCGTGGAAAGTAATCAGCGGCGGTCCCGGAAGTGGTCTGTATAAATCGACTGACACCGGCGAGACATGGGAGAAGTTGAAGGATGGTTTGCCGGAAGAGATGGGCAAGATGTCGATCGCTGTCAGCCGTTCCAATCCGGAAAAAGTCTACGCGCTGATCGAGAGTGATTCTGACAAAGAAGCGGGTGGCCTGTTTGTTTCGGAAAATGGCGGCAAGAAGTGGAGCCGCATCACGAACGATCATCGGCTCGTTCAGCGCGCTTGGTATTACATCGAACTGTTCATCGATCCGAAGAATGAGGATACGATCTACGTCTTGAGTGCTCCGGCGCTGCGTTCGACCGACGCAGGCAAGACGTGGGAAACCCTTTCAGGCACTCACGGCGACTTTCACGATCTCTGGATCAATCCAAACGATCCAAACAACTTCATCATCTCCAACGACGGTGGCTCCTCGATAACTTTCAACGGTGGCAAGAGCTTCAGCTCACAGAACAACATGCCGACCGCGCAGTTTTACCGCATCAACGTCGACAATCAGTTTCCGTATCGCATCTATGGCGGACAGCAGGACAACACGTCTGTCTCGATCGCGAGTCGCGAGCTCGGAAGCTCTGGTATCGGCACTTCGAGCTGGACTTACTCCGCCGGTGGTGAGAGCGCATTTCTCGCATTCGATCCCGATAAACCGTCGCTTGTGATGGGCGGCAGCTATCAGGGAACGATCGAGGTGCTCGACGTCGCGGCGCAGGCGTCCACGCAAATCATGGCGGCGCCGATTCAGTATCTCGGGATGGATGCGAAAGACATCAAGTATCGTTTCAATTGGAATTCTCCGATCGTCAGAAGCAGTCACGAGCCGAACACTTACTATCACGGCTCTCAATACCTGCTGAAGACGACCGACATGGGTCGCACGTGGAAGGAAGCCTCGCCGGATCTCACGCGCAATGAGAAGGAGAAGCAAGGCAAAGGCGGGGGTCCATACACGAACGAAGCGGTCGGCGCGGAAAACTACGGCACGCTTGCGTACATCATGGAGTCGCCACTCGAGAAAGGCGTGATCTGGACCGGTAGTGACGATGGGGTCGTTTCCCTCACGCGCGATGGTGGCGCCACGTGGAAGAACGTAACGCCGAAAGGACTAGCCGAGTGTTTGGTCAATGCGATCGAGGTCTCACCGCACGACAACGCAACAGCATACATCGCAACCACACGTTACAAATTCAACGATCACTCACCGGGTTTATACAAAACTACGGATTACGGTAATACGTGGACCAAAATCACCGATGGTCTTCCGGCGAATGCGTTTACGCGAGTCGTTCGCGAAGACGACGTGCGTCGCGATCTCCTGTTTGCCGGAACGGAACTCGGTCTGTTCATTTCGTGGAACGGCGGTCGAAACTGGTCGCCCTTTCAATTGAACCTGCCCATCACTCCCATAACCGATCTGCGTGTACACAAGGGTAATTTGATTGCCGCGACATCCGGGCGATCCTATTGGATCCTCGACGACTTGAGTGTGCTGCGTCAGTACAAAAAGGACGCTCCCACATTCTCGATTTATCGACCTGACGGCACTTACCTTGTAAACGGAGGCAGCGAGTTGGATCGCGCTGATGACGAGTTTACGGGTGCGAGTACGTTCAGGGGGGTTAATCCCGCGACGGGTGTTGTTCTTTACTATCAACTGCCCGAGTTGAAGAAAGACGACGAGATCTCGCTCGAGATCAAAGATGCCGCTGGAACTGTTGTGCGTAATTTTTCTTCCAAGGCTGACGAGAAGTTTATCCGGTACGACTCTGGTCCGAGTCCCGATCCGGTGTTGTCGAAAAATAAGGGCCTGAATCGGTTTGTTTGGAATCTTCGTTATCAAACGATGGTTGGTGTACCGAACGTGCGGATTGAAGGAGGCTTCAACGCACACAAAGCGCCACCGGGACGTTACACTGTTACGCTCAAAATGGGTGGCCAGACAGTCGCCACCGATGCGGAGATTCTCGCCAATCCACTCTACCCAACCAACTCGGAGACCTACACCGAGTATCACCAGACGATGCTCGGCATGGAAACCGAGCTGACGGCGATGCATCGCATGATCAACAGCCTTTACGAGAAACAGAAGCAGTTGGAGTCGTTACTCAACTCACTGCCTGCGGGCGCGAAGTACGCTGCGATCAGGAAAGAGGGCGATGCGCTGCTCAAGAAGATGAAGGCGTGGGACGAGGACATGGTGCAGCGAAAGTCAAAGGCTTACGACGACGTCGAAAACTTTCCAAACAAGTTCACCGCTAACTATCTGTTTCTGATCAATCAAACGGAGAGCGACATCCCGCGTGTTAATCAGCCGTCAATCGATCGCATGAAAGAACTAAACGCGCAGTGGGCCACGTTGAAAGCACGTGGTAACGAGCTGCTCAGTCAAGACATCCCTGCCTTCAATAAACGTCTCTGGGATGCCGGTCTGGGCGCCATATGGGTCACAGATAAAACGGATTAAAGAACAAATGGATAGACGCGGATAAAAACTAAATCCGGATTTTATCCGCGTTCATCTGTGTTATAGTCTGCGCCCCGACATTTCGCATTCCCCCGCTTCACTCACCACTTTCCTATCACTCCGTGGAAGGAGATCTCAGAATGGACGTTGAGATTCAAATAAATAATAGCCCGAATGCCAACGCTCGCTTCTTAACATGGGCCCCGGCACCGTGTCGCATCCGGATTACAAATCCCGCCGGTGCACAGGGCCAGGGACAACCCCCGATGCGTATCAGCGCAAAGACTACAGCCAATAGCGGCTCAGTGGTTTTTCGTAAGGGAACAACCGGCGCGTTCGCCGCGTCGTTGCAACTCGGTGTACCAGTTAATGGAAACTGGGTCTCGTTTTTTGCAGCGGGACAATTCGGTCGCCCGAGCGTCAGTCTCAATGATGTGACGATTGAGGCTCGTCACGGGAACGGCAACAAGGTGGTCGGGTCAACGCCCTGCACCGTTCGTATCAGAAAAAATGCCAACAACCTGACGCCTGCTGAACGCGACCGCTTCATCGCCGCGTTTGCACAGCTCAACAACGCGGGTCTCGGCCGTTTCGCTGATTTCCGCGACATGCACACGAATGTCAGCTCACCGCAGGCACACGGCGCGCCCGGCTTCCTGCCGTGGCATCGCGCCTACCTGCTCGATCTCGAAAGAGAGTTGCAGGCAATCGATCCGAGTGTGGCATTGCACTACTGGCGTTTCGATCAGGGCTCACCAAATATCTTCAAACGTGATTTTCTCGGTGAGTCGGACGCGATGGGTACAGTGTTCTTCAGTGCAACTAATCCGCTACAGTTTTGGAAAACTGACGGCGTGACGGGCATTAACCGGCGCCCATTCTTCAACACGAACAATCCGACTGGCGTACGCACGGAAGCGCAAACGCTCGCACTCGGCACAGCTTATCCGGCGTTCCGCACCATGGAAGGAAATCCACACGGCTCAGCGCACACGAGCTTTGGCGGTTCAATCTCCAGCATCGGCACTGCCGCTCGCGATCCTCTGTTTTTTCTTTTGCACTGCAACGTCGATCGACTATGGGCCAAGTGGCAACGGAATAACAATCGTTTCAATTCTGCTGTGGCGGCGTCGTTCGACAGTGGCGCCTGGCCAATCGGTCACAATCTGCCTGACACGATGTGGCCCTGGAACGGCATTACCGGACCACCGCGACCACCAACGGCGCCCGGTGGCACGATGGCGCCGTCGTCCGTCGTCACGGCGCCTGGTCTGAGCCCGCGCGTGCGCGACAGTCTGGATTTTCAGGGCAAAGTCGCTGCCGCTGCGTGTATGGGATTCGATTACGACGATGTCCCATTTTCCTAATGCGCGTTACACGAGGGAGAAGAAATCATGACGACAAGCAAGACGAAAAAACGCGGGACGAAGAAGACCTCAACGAAAAAGAGTCCGGCGAAGAGATCGCCGCGAGCTGCGTTCGCCGTGGCGACGAACGAGAAGAAATCGACGGCGGAACGGGCCAAGGCGTTTCTGGAAGCGCCGCTTGCCACGATCGCGTCAGACGACACTTTGCAGGCGTCGCTGGACGTGCTTCGCGACCGAGAACAACCGATAAAGGTTCGTTTGGCTGCCCTTCAGTCGCTGCAGGCTGCAACGTTTGCAGTGATCGAGTTTGAACCGCATCGTGAAGACTATTTCGGGACGCTGCGTGAATTGGTGGACGATCCGAACGAGGAATTACGGCAGCGCGTGTTGGGGATTCTTGCGCGCGAGAACGATGGCTATGTTCAGAAGCGGCTGCTCGAAGGATTGCAGGATCCGAGCAAAGCTCTGGTGCCGCCCGAGAAAGCGCTGCAACTTCTCAGCTACGACGTGCACGCAGAGGCGTATCCAGTGGCGCGTGAGATCGTAAACGCGCCGCCGAATCCTGATGCGAAACGCGAGGCGCTGCGGTTGCTTTCGGCGGATGCGAAGTCGGCGCCTGTATTCGAGAAGTTGCTGCGCGACAAGGATGAGGATCGCGACATCCGGCAAATCTCCGCGGCCGCATTGCAGGCAGTCAAACCGAAGCGGTTTCAGGAGCAGGCGCGTGAGTTGTTGCTCGACGACAAGGAGTACGATGACATCCAGGCGACGGCACTGACGGCACTTGAACAGTTCGGCGATGAGAAAGCCGTTGGAAAAGATCAGGAGTTGCTGAACCGCGTCGACGAACTCGGAAGCTCTAAGTCGGCCAAGATCAAAAAGACCGCCAAACGCTTCATGAGCAGGTACGGCAAATAACCAACGTACTGTAGGGGCGGCCCTCCGTGGCCGCCTCGCGTGGAACTCTAATGTTTGAACTAACGGAAGAACAATTCTGCGAACACGTCGCTCACCTTCCCGCGGCTCAACTACTCCCCCTCCTCCACGAGGACAACCAACTCTACGCTGAACGCGGCGCTGCAACCGTGGTGCGGATGCGAGGCTGGGTCATGCTCACCCTTGCCCGCACAACACTTCCCGACGCCGCCCTCCCATTCGTTCTCGAAGATCTCGACACCGGCGTCGATCCATACCTCGTCGCCGCCGCTACCTCTGCCCTGCGCTCATACCCCTCCCCCAACGCAGCCTTCGCACCATTCGTCGTTCGCGCCATCACTAACATTCGCTATCGCGACGAGCGTCTATCACTTGAAACGTACGGCGGCTTCGCGATCGGCACAAAAGGCACCACAGCGGTTCGCGAACTTCTCGCGACTTTAACGTCGCTTGGCCCTCACGCGCGCGCCGTCATCCCGGATCTCGAAACCCTCCGAACTGGTCCAACGGCACTCGCTAAAAAATATCGACCGATTCTCGACGACGCTCTCAACAGTATCCGAGCGCATAGCGAGGAAACCGCCGGCTGCTGCCAATTGCCCGACAGTGTCAGAGATCTATTCTCATGGATGCGCCGCACACGCTCCGCTTCGACCTCGATTGACTCAACAGTCCTGGAAGATCAAAACGGCAACACGCTGACCTTCGGCGAATACTTTCACGGCCGCCCAGCAATCGTCGTCTTCTTCTACACACGGTGCGACAACCCTCTCAAGTGTTCATTGACCATCACCAAGCTGGCCCGCATTCAAAAACTTCTCGAGTCTGAAGGCCTGGCCGATCAAATTACCACCGCCGGCATAACTTACGATCCCGGCTTCGATCTTCCCGAGCGCCTTCTTAACTACGGCCGGCACCGAGGCATCCACTTCGCGCCGCAACATCGTCTGCTACGCGCTCCGGACGGAGTCGATGCACTTCGCAAACACTTCCAACTCGGCGTTAACTTCATCGAGTCGCTCGTGAATCGCCATCGTATCGAACTCTACATTCTCGACTCGAAAGGTCAGACGGCGGGATATTTCGGACGGGTTCAGTGGAATGAAAGGGAGGTTGTGGATCGTGCTATCGAAGTCTTAAAGGAAACTGACAATGGTTCGGGCTTGCGCGTCGCGTCACCAGTCTTCAGCACCGCAGTCGCACTCGGACTCGCACTCTTCCCGAAGTGTCCATTCTGCTGGGCGGCGTATCTCAGCCTCTTCGGAATCGCGGGCGTTGAAACCATCCCTTACTCCCCCTGGCTACAACCCGTGCTGGCAATTCTCCTGCTCTCAAACCTCGCCAGCATCTGGTTCCGCGCTCGCTCGACCGGCCGCATGCTCCCCTTTTATCTAGTCACCGCTGGCGCCCTCACAATCATCGCCTCCAAAACCTTCTCAGGCCCCAGCGTCGCCAGCTTCCTCGGCGTTCTCTTAACCCTCGTCGGCTCCCTCTTGAGCAGCTTCAAACCAAACTTGCACAGGGTCACCGGCACCACGCAGTAACGAAGCGGATTTACGCTGAGCAGCATAGGCCCGCTCCAAGTACGCGGTTACTCAGATCTCAACGCGACGATCGGGTCGACACGTGTCGCGCGTCGCGCGGGGAGGAGGCAGGCCAGCAATGCCACAACCAACAGCACGAGCGAGACGCCAGTAAAGGTGAGTGGATCCGTTGGTGAGATTCCGTAGAGCATTCCGATCAAGACGCGCGAGACGGAGAATGCGCCGACTAACCCGAGCGCGAGTCCGAGCAACGTCATCTTCATTCCCTGTCGCACAACTAACCGCAGCACGTCGGCGCGGTTGGCCCCGAGCGCCATGCGAATCCCGATCTCGTGTGTCTGCCAACTGACGGAGTAACTCATTACGCCGTACAAACCAATCGCCGCAAGTATCAACGCGACCGCGGCGAATATTGCCAGCAGCATCATATTGAATTTGCGCGGCGCGACCGATGTTCCCAACAACTGTTCGAGTGTTTGCACGCGCCAGATGATCTGCGCCGGATTAAATGCTTTAACTTCCGCGCGAGCTGCCTGTGTCAGTTGCGAGGCGTCCGACGCTTCAGTTCGCAGGACAAGATTCATGCGCCGCTCCGGCTTCTGAAGATAAGAGAAGTACATCTCCGGCTGCACAGCGACATCGAGACCGTTCCGCCGAACATCTCCCACGACACCAATGATCTCCTGCGGTGTCTTATCGTCGCCATCAAGCACGATTCGTTTGCCGATCGCGTCCTCGTTTGGAAAGTACTGCTTCGCGAAAGCATTGCTGACGATCATCACCTGAGGTGAATTTGCTACATCAGCATCAGTAAAAACGCGGCCACGCAACAGCGCGATGTTCATCGTTCGAAAGTAGTCGCCACTTGCAACTGTGTAGTCAGCAACGGCCTCTTCCCCGGGTTTGTATGGCGCTCTGCCTTCGATTTGAAAACTCACCTCAACGTCAAAGTCCGTCAGCGGCACATTGCTGACCACTGCTGCATCGCGAACTCCGGGAACATTCTTCATCCGTTGAGTTAGCTGTTGGAAGGCAGCCGAGCGTTGTTCCGGTTTTGTATACGTCGCGCGGTTCAACGGAATATCCAGCGCGAGCACACTTCTCGGATCGAAGCCCGCATCGGTATGAAGCAATCGCCAAAAACTATTGATGAGCAGACCCGCACCGGCCAGCAGCATCAATGACAGCGCCACTTCAGAAACGATCAACGCACTGCGGACCCGGTTGCGCGCACCATGCGACAAACCGCGTCCAGTCTCTTTCAACATGTTGCCCGGATCCGGTCTCGATGCCTGTAACGCGGGCAGGAGCCCAAACAGGAGCCCCGTCAATGTCGCCATACCAAATGTGAACGCGAGTACATATCGGTCAATAGCCACCTCACGTAGCCGCGGCACGTCGGCTGGTCCATAGGCGATGAGCAATTCGGTTCCCCAGGTCGCTAGTAACAAACCTACAACGCCACCTGCTAATGCCAGAAGGACACTCTCCGTCAGAAGTTGCGAGGCAATGCGTCGACGACTCGCACCGAGCGCCATTCGAATTGCTACTTCCTTCTGTCGCGCAACCGCACGGGCAAGAAGAAGATTCGCAACGTTTGCACACGCGATCAGCAACACCAGACCCACTGCGCCGAGCATTACGAGTAGCGCCGTGCGATAGTCACGCGTCACGTTCTCGTGCATCGACACTGCATTGAAGATTACGTTTGTGTTGGATTCCGGCGACTGTTGTTCGATTTGTCGTGAAAGAAGATCGAGATCTGCTTTTGCTTGTGCGACTGTGACACCCGGCTTGAGTCGCGCGATCACGTCGAGGAGCCGGTTCGCACGTTCTTCGCGTATTTCCTTCGTCATGAACGCGGCGGAGAAAATCGGCTCCCAGTAATCCTGATTCTCATCATCGGAAATCGGATATTCAAAACCTGCCGGCATGACGCCGATGACAGTGGTCTTGCTGCCGAGATCGATTTCACGACCGATGATGCTTTGATCGCCGCCAAAACGTCGTTGCCATAAGCCGTGACTCAGAACAATCACGGGCGACGCGCCGGGTTTATCCTCGTCGCGCGTGAAAACGCGACCGAGCTCCGGTTTCGCACCGAGCACGGAGAAGTAATCCGAACTGACGACGGCTCCGATCACGCGTTCGGGATCGCCGCCTTGAGTAACGATTGTGCCGGAGCGCTGAACCGTGGCAACGTATTGCAGCGTTGTCGACGATTTCTGAACGTCGAAGAAGTCAGGCACTGAGAAGCTGCCGCGGCCATCCAGAGCTTGATTGCGCTGCTCGGTCGAGAGCATCACGAGTTGTTGAGGCTGTTCGTAGGGCAGGGGTTGCAGTAGGACAGTATTGACGACCGAAAAGATCGCTGTGTTCGCGCCGATACCCAGGCCGATTGCGATGATTGCGACGATCGTGACGCCCGGTTTCTTCAGCAACATGCGGACGGAATAAGTGATGTTCTTCCAGAGCGCGTCCATAGTGACTCCTTTGCGAATTAGTCGCAGAGAGTCAAAGGTTGTGCCAATCGGATCTATTAAGGATTGCGTGTGTGAGTTCGTGTTTGCGGTTCGCAAATGAGACTGCACGATCCCATTTTTGATACTTGGATAGGGTCAGAACCACCACGCGGTAGCGGGTGGGTACGCCGTAGGCTCGCTGAGAAAGGCTGCGCACCCACCCGCTACCGCGTGGTGGTTGTGACTGTATCCAAGTGAGTCCAGATACACGGCGACATCGCGGGCCTCATCCGGCTGATGCGGAACTCTTCAGCGAGGGTGAACTGCCGAAGCTCCGTCGAGCCGTGGCGGAGCTGTGCTGGTTGTTGTCTCGCGGTTATAAGATGACGTCGTCGCTCAAGCTTGTCGGCGATCGCCACGGCTTGCGCGAACGACAGCGCCTGGCAGTGTCTCGCTCTGCCTGTTCAGACCACGATCGGCAGCGAAGAAGCGATCATCGCATCGCAGTCCAGGAGTTGAAGAATCAGCCACTGGTTGTCGACGGATTCAATTTAATAATCACGATCGAAGCGGCACTCAGCGGCGGTCCGCTCCTGGTCGGTATTGACGACTGCATTCGCGATCTCTCAAGCGTCCACGGCTCGTATCGATCGGTCGAGGAAACTGATCGCGCAATCACAACGATCGGCAACGCACTGGATGAGCTGGGCCCAGCCTCGGTCCACTGGCTGCTCGATCAACCAGTGTCGAACAGTGGCCGTCTTGCAGCAAAGATCGCCGGCCTTGCCAACCGCGCAAACTGGCCCTGGTCCGTGGAAGTAGTCTTCAACCCCGACGCTGCAATCGCCACGTCACCGTCCGTCGCGATCACCTCGGATTCTGCAATTCTCGATCGCGTCGATCGATGGGCCGATCTAAAAACCTACTTGCTCGAACGTGAACTGCCGAACGCCTGGATAGTCGACCTCCGAAACTATTGACAACTGTTGCGAACCCGCCTTATCTTCCCGCACGTTAACGCTCGTTTCCGGCCAACCTCCCCCAACTGTCCGAATCGCGCCAAGTCGGCGCGCGCATGAATCGCGTTCCCGGGAACCAAAATTAGAGCAATCCAATCTTCCGCAGACGGCAGTGCCGTCTCGCGCCTAACCCGATCTTCAAAAAACGGAAGGACACTCAAAAATGAAATCACCCAAGACCTCTACCCATCGTAAATATCTTTGGCTACTCTTTGTCCCCCTTGTTGCAGCAGCCCTGCTGTGGAGCGGTGCAGCGTCGGCGTCATGTAACTTCCTCTCGATATTGGCTTCCATAGGATCTGGCGACGGGCAGGTGCTCACGCCACGAGCCATCGCGATCGACCCCTCTGAGAATGTCTTCGTCGCCGATCAAAACGATCGCGTTCAAAAATTTAATTCAAGCGGTGTCTTCCAGTTTAAGTTTGGAACGGGAGGCAGCGGCACGGGATCGGTCGTCGCGCCGTCCGGCGTCGCCGTCGATCGGACCATCGGGGATATTTACGTGAGCGATGGATTCCCGGAACGAACGAGTGGGATCGTACAAAAATTCAATTCAAGCGGTGTCTTCCAACTGTCGTGGGGCACCTCAGGCAGCGGTAATGGCCAGTTCTTAAACGGCGCCGGAGGCGTCGCGGTTGATTCCGCCGGTAATGTTTATGTTACTGATCTCGGCAACCATCGCATCGAGAAGTTTACTTCCGGCGGTAGTTTCATCATGGCTTGGGGCGGCAGCGGAACTGGCAACGGTCAGTTTAGTGGACCAGAAGGAATCGCAATCGATGCGACTGATAACGTCTACATTGCTGACACCGGCAATCATCGCATTCAGAAATTCAACACGAGTGGCACGTTCGTCACGAAGTGGGGAACGAACGGCAGTGGCGATGGACAGTTTGATACGCCATGGGGAGTCTCCGTGGATGGTGTCGGTGACGTCTATGTTGCGGACACAAACAATAATCGCATTCAGAAGTTTTCACCGACCGGCACATTCATCACGAGTTGCGGAACGAGCGGAACCGGCAACGGCGAGTTTTCTGGACCACAGGACGTGGGCGCAGATTCAACCGGCAACTACTATGTCGCGGATACCGGCAACGATCGCGTGCAAAAGTTTGGCGCCGGTGGCGCTGCGCCGATTGCAAATGCAGGCACGGATCAAACAGTTGAATGTGGCGGCGCGACGACTTCAGTCACGCTTGATGGAACCGGGTCAACACCAGGCACCGGAACGATCAACTCATACTCATGGGCTGAAGGTGCGACTCCACTCGGCACCGGTTCAACCTTGATGGTGTCGTTAGCCAAAGGGTCGCACACGATCACTCTAACCGTTACAGATACTGGCGGTGGATCCGATACAGACGACGTGGTTGTGAACATCGTCGACACGACTCCGCCTGTCATCAGTTGTCCGGCTGACGTTGTTGTGAACCTTCCACTGAATTCGACTGCGACTTCTATGGTGGTTAATTACCCGGACGTGACTGCGACTGATGGTTGTTCGGCGACTGTTAACGTGACCAGTAATCCTGCCTCCGGTTCCGTTTTCCCGATCGGCACGACGACAGTGCACGCATCGGCTGACGACGGTACGACCACTCCAAGCACGTGCTCGTTCAAAGTGATCGTGCAGTACAACTTTGCCGGCTTTTTCCAACCGGTCGATAACCTGCCAGTATTCAATGTCGTTCAGGCTGGAAGAGCGATACCGGTCAAGTTCAGCTTGAGTGGAAACAAGGGCTTGGGAATATTTGCACCAGGTTCACCATCGTCAGGACCCATT
Source organism: Acidobacteriota bacterium (assembly GCA_046733695.1). Classification (GTDB taxonomy): domain Bacteria; phylum Acidobacteriota; class Blastocatellia; order Pyrinomonadales; family Pyrinomonadaceae; genus PSRF01. The sequence continues at coordinate 27,098 of JBKPPU010000148.1, read as the reverse complement.
CCCTGCAATTCGAGTGATCCAGCGGTTGATCTAACCGAAACAGTAACCGCCGGCGGCAGTAGCCTCAGTTACGATTCGACAACGGATCGATACATCTACGTTTGGAAGACTGATGCATCGTGGGCCGGCACCTGTCGACAACTTGTCGTGGAGTTGAACGACGGTACGATCCATCGTGCGAACTTCAGGTTCAAGTGACGTAGGGAAGTTTTAGCCGCAGATGAACGCTGATCTCTTATCGGCGTTCATCTGCGCAAACCCGCCGCCTGTCAGCGCGGGAATCGCAGCAGAACAAAGATGACAGATGTAGGGAAAAGCCTGCGCTCGGACCGAAGCGAAGGTGCAGCGTTGCATTAGCTGCGTTTCGGTACGCTGCTCGCAATGTGGGTTCGCTGGAGGTCAGTAAAAACAGTGAGACTCGCAACGAAGGCAAGGGCTCGCGGATTGTTTTGGACTTTGGTCGTAGCGTTAAGCGTAAGCAGCATGTGTGGCACGATCCGGGCTCAAAAAAAGCAGTCATCATCAGCCAGCCCAAAGATTATCGCATGCATTAAGAGTGGCGACGTCGCTTGTACCTCGGAATTTCTCGCAACCGGTGGCAACGCGAACGCGGTCGATGAAAAGGGAGCACCGCTTTTGAGCACCGCTTCCGAAACGAAGAGCGCGACGGTGGTCAAACTCCTGGTCAACGCCGGCGCTGTTCGCGACGATGGAGGTTCGGGAGAAACTCCGCTCTGCCGAGCCGTTCTTTTCGGACGTAAAGAGATCGCGCAAACATTGCTCGAGGCTGGCGCGAAAGCAGATGTGATTTGCGATGCGGATCACGGCGATAGCGCTTTGATGGAGGCAATTCGCGGAGCAATGTTTGGTGCAATGCCCGCCGAACTACGGGAGACAATGTTCAATCCTGAAGAGCTCCGGGATAGTGATGATAATGAGAAAGAGGCGGAAGAGAAGGTAGGGCAGGTTCGCGAAATACTGACTGTGCCGGCCGATGATTACGTCGATATCGCGCGAATGCTATTGGCGCGAGGCGTCGACGTTAACGTCATTGCCAAATGTGACGGAGGTGAGTCGGCGTTGATGTATGCCGTGATGGCTGGCAACGTCGAAATAGTCAAGGCATTGCTGGTATACGGCGCAGATATAGCGAAGGAATCTCCCATCCTCGACTGGTTGCGCGAATCAGAGGTCGAATATCGCCGCGTGAAATCTACGGCGCTACCTGTGCTTTCGCGGCAACAGACTGCGATGCTTGACTGGATGGAGAAGACTAAAGCGAGTCGTGAGGAGATCACGCAACTGCTTAAAGCCGCAGGGGCGAAAGAGAGCCCTGACAACCAGGAAGAGGTCGAATACAGCAAAGAAGATCTGGAAGACGAGGCCCGGGAAGCGCTCGACGACGTAATCGAAAGGGGAGACCTCAAGGATTTTGAACGGCTGGTTGCGGCTTACTCAAACCGGCCGCTCGGAGCGGCAGTGCTTCCCAATGCTCTCCGTGTTGCCGTCATCTACTCACGAGTTGAGATGGTGAAGCTTCTGCTCGAGCGCGGTGTGAATCCGAATACTCCATCGACTAGTGTCGAATATACGCCGCTCATGCAAGCTGCAAGTAGTGCGAATCTTGAGCTCGTCAAGTTGCTGGTCGACGCAGGGGCTGATCTTAACCCTGAAAACCAGCACGGCCGCACGGCGTTGGACGAGGCGGAGATGTATACGCATGCGAGCGAAAAACCCCGAGCCGTCGTCACCTTTCTGAAGGAACGCGGCGCACGAAACGGTAACAAAAAGAAGTAGGGGAATGCTGTTACTCGCCCCCATTCCGCCCGATCTTGATCTGATTCGCAGGACCCTATCGGAACACGAAAATAAAAATGGCATCCGACTGGATGCCCTGGCTTGTTGAAATGATTGGTGGAGCCGAGGGGGATCGAACCCCTGACCTCATGACTGCCAGTCATGCGCTCTCCCAGCTGAGCTACGGCCCCAAGGTGTGAAGCGGTTGGTCGTAAGACTGATGCAGACTAGCCTAGCGTTTTGGTTCAGTCAAGCAACGGTGCTTGTTCTGCCGACCAGAGGCCCGAAGTATAAGGCCGTTCCTCAAAACTCGAAATTCAATCCGACAATATCTGCACCAGCCAGGATTCGTTCCGTTACGCCGACGTTAGTTGCACACACCTGTGCTTCATCCGCCACCTGCTTGTCCATTGACTTGTCTGCCTGCTTATGTTTGGTGATATGCACGTGGTAGCCAAAGTCTTCAAGCAACTTGATGGTCTCGTCTTTCGGTAATTTTGGAAGGTATGGCGCAATCAAGGCGTGTTGCTGTTTTTTATTATCGCCGCGCCTTGCGCAAAGTTTCAGGAGTTCCTCATTGGTTGCGTCCGGAGAACCGTGATGGCCAACTTTCAGACAGTCGACTCCATGTTCACCGATTAGGGAATGCTCCAGGAGTTGAGCGACTCTCTCAGTTCCAGCATCACCTAAAAACAATCCTTCGAAACTGCCGACCCGGCAGTGAACAATATAGGAGCCGCGATTTGCATGTGGTCTGGATGTACACGACTCTTCATCCATTACTGTCTTAACAGAGTCCGCTACGTGTTTATCCAGAACATTGGCGTAGGGGCTACAAACCTTAACTCTCAGCGGTACAACTTCATTCTGACCCAACTTCAGATCGGTTACTAGCCAGGGATTGAGATTAATGAATTTGTCCATCGTCTTGTTGAATGGAGGCAGATCCATCAGGTTCTTAAGGTTGTCGTACTCCTTTTTCGCCAGGCCTAACCTTGTTTGTGAATCACCGAATTCCTCACGCTGTTCCATCAGAAACGAGTAGTCCCCAGGATTGTAATCCGGCGGAAAGCACGTCGCTTTAATTTTCTCGCTAACGCGTTGGAGTAAAAAGTAGAGCCAACGATAGTGGTCCCAATGATAGTGGGTGAGCACCCAGAATAACATTCCGTCTCCAGGTATTTCCTCGATTTTCCGATCTATAAAGCTGCCGCCATCGTGTCGATCTTGGACAAAGCTGGAACAGCAATCGATGCCAATACCAATTGTTTTGCCAATGACGATGAAGACTCCCTCACCGAATCCCGGCCCGCCGAGATAAACCTGAATACTGCGATCGCGAATGTTGATACTGTCTGGTGGGTTCATATCAAAGGTACTCCCGTTTTCACACCACTGGTTTTACGGGAAAAGTGTGAATCGTGCCCGAGCGGTCTCCGGGATCTTGTTCCCAGGCCCACAAGATGGCCCAGAGCTCGTCACCAACTTTTATCGATCTGTCAGTAGTTACTTGCCACGTGCCGCGATAGGCTCCCTGTCCCCACGCGTGACAATCGACTTCTATATAAGTGTCGCTGATTTTGACCGCCGGCCCGACATGCAAAGCACGCAACTGATCGAAGTAAGAAGCTTTCATAATGTTCTTGATCAGCTTGTCGGCCTCCTCACGCTTCTCATCTGCGACTCCTTCCGCCGCGAATCCGCTGTCGATGATCGTTCGAACCTGCGTAACCCGACTGCGAAGTTGTTCAAAAGTCATCCGCACAAACGGACGAGTTTCGAGGTCTGACTGCGCGGTGCGTCTGATTATTCCTCCCTGATACGCGATCCGCATCGCTTCCGATTGTCGATCCCATTCCTCCGGTTCATGCTTCAAAAGACTACTGAGCTCAAATTCGTGAGTGTTGAAATGGGTCGCGAGCTCGAAGAAGGAATTGATCCAATCGAACTTCAATGCCTCGTCTTCCGGGCTCACTGTGAGAAAACTCTCGATTGAATTAGAGACATCCTTTTCATCGAACGTGATGCCAGCCCGGATCTCTTCCAGGCTCTCGAGCAGATTCAAACAAAGCGCCTGAGTGAGGTATTTATCGCCGCGCGTTTCATCCCACAACAGGTGACAGCCATTGTCAGAGACCGACATATTCAGTTCCAAAAATCGCGATTTCACGAAATTGAACTGATCGGGTTGAGTAAAATCGTATGGATAGATTTGTGGCAGCGGAAACTCAGAGTCAGGCGTAGTAACACTCTCCAGGGCGAAGCTGCCCTCGATCAAAATCTGGCAATGAAGATCGCCCGCAATGGTGGGGTTTTCGTAAAGCTGTCTGACGTTATAAAGAAGCCAGCGCAGCGCCGCATTTGAAATGTTATCGGCATCACTAATGGTCACGACCGCACGACGACGACGACCGCCACGCCGTTTGAGCCTCTTCGAATGGCGCAGCATTTCAGGTAAAGTATCGGTATCGGTAGGTGCGTCGAGTTTTTGGGCCAGCGTTTCTCGTACCGCCATTTCCGACGCACCATCCTCAAACTTTACAGGCACCTCGGTGCAATCCTCTTTAGAAGTCCACCGGCTGATCTGCTGTTGTTTGTTAAAGATGTGCTTCGCGAGGGTTGTTTTGCCAGTTCGTCTGGGGCTGCAAATAATCCGCGGCGGATACTTGGCCATTTCCGTATCGTGTAAAGCACTCTTTGGATCTGTCTCGTTGTATACCTCAGTCGATAGAGCAGGACTGTCAGGCTTCAGAGCATCTTTTGTTTCGAAAGGAATTCGCGCCAATGCTGCTTTAACCATGATCGTGTTAGTCCTCAATCTCGATTCGGTCTGATCCTTCAGAGCACATCTTCGTATGCTTTCTTCCATTGACCGGTATTGTGTTTTTTAATCAGGCTTGTTAACCAATCGTCAAACGTCTTGTTGGCTATGTTGTGACACATATATTCCCGCTGTCCGTCATTGAAAATTCTCCACGAGCCGCGATAGATGTCGCCCTTAATGATCGTGTAACGCAACTCCAGATAATCGAGCGCCAACTCAAACTCTTCGTTGTCAAAAACGTATCCAAATTTCTTTAAGGCCCCGATGATATTGCTTGTCGGAACATTACTTCCCTTGCTGTTATTCGCAATGATGCCCGCGATGGCTTCTGCAAGCGGAAACCCACACTTACTAACTCCGCGAATAAAATCGTTGTACTTTTGTGAATCCTTGAATGCCTGGGAAACATGCGTCGTACCGATCAGTTTTCTTTTTTCGTCCAAACACTTGTTCAGAAGTATGCTGCAAACATCCTGCACGATGTGCGGCATGCCTCCTGACATTTTCCAGAGTCGGGTAATAACCTCAGGGCTTTGAATCTCGATGCCAAACTCTGACAGCGGCCGGGTGACTAATTCCGTCATCGTATTTCGATCAATCGGGCCTAAAGTGATGCGCGTGCCGCGCTCGTAAAGCGGAAACTTGTCGTTTTGCAGGGCCGTGCGCAGTAATTCATAACCCACCAAAACCAGCTTGGCTCGGTCGCCATCAGTCAACGATCGCAACCGGTCAATTGTGGGCCAGTTCGATTTAGACTTGATCCAACCATCCACTTCGTCCAACACGATCGTGAGCTTACCGTGTGCTGTTTCAATCAACGCCTGCAAAGCAAAGGCAGGATCTTCCGTCGGCGCATTCCTTTTTTGAGAAATTTTGCGACTGTAAAGCTTCCAACGATTCGGGTCGATCGCAAATTGTCGAAGAATTTCTGTCCAGAGTGTGGTCGATGTGTTTTCTCCCAGACTACTGACGTCGATCTGGACCGCCTTCTTGTCGACGAGGAAATTTCCCCCCAACTCGATCTTTGCATGTTTCTGCTCGTGATTAATCGTATCGACCAGGCGCGTGGCCAGGGAAGTCTTGCCAATTCTGCGGGCGCCGACAATAAAGAAGTGACCACGTTTGTGTTGCAACTCATAAAGCTCTTTGTTTCGGCCAAAGAACATTCCTCTTACTGCGGCGGTGTGAACTCGATATGGAATAACCGTGTGGCTGAGAGGACTCTCGATGATCACCTGACGCAGTAGATCGCTGGCTTGACTGGTCTGGAGTTTTTGGAGCTCCGTGTATTTGAGCACTGGTTGCCCCTTTAATCCGGCGGTACCACGGCTTCTGAGTTCGGCAACGTGACAGGTGATATCTTGTCCATCAGTCAAAATTATCGGCACGACGGGCGAATTAGCCACACATTGGTAGATCAAACTATTGAACCAGTTTGCCTGTTGCGAAATACCGTCCGCGATCTGGTCCCATGCCACCACTACCAGCAGTAATGATGGGTGCAGACCGAAAAACATTGTGGAAGAGTCGACTTCAACTACGTCCGCAGATTCAACCGTACGGATGTGCTTTGCGGAAAGATCAGCCAGCCGGCTAACTACTTCTTCCGTAACTCCGCTATGAGCGTTCATAACTTTGGTCCGTTCAATGTTCAGGATTCAACGTTCCTGGTTGCAGTCCTGAGAACCCCGTAGGCGGCCATTCCGCCGACAATGTTGAAGCCCAGGGCTCGGTCTTCAACGTCAATCGTCTTGAGCAGCTCTTCTACTGTCATCTCGTTTACGCCGGAGACCGTGGCGATAAATCCACGTGCAATTTCGGCTGTTTTTCCGCGCGCGACAACGATCCGGACATTCTCGCGTTCAGAAACGTATTCGATCGACATTTGCAGTTCCCTGGCGGCTCCGCGGTTATCGTGAAACTCACACTCCACACTTCCCAAAGTCACGGTGCGATCCTGATTCAATGACGTGCCGAATAACTCGAGCTGGGGAATCGCTTCGGAGCGAACGGCCTGGAGCTCTCCAGCGCGCACCAGTGTTGAAAGTGTGCCAATGTTTCCTTCCAGCGTCAGCGTGACGTCTTCACAAACAACTGCCTGATAAATGCTGGAGCTCAATGGACCCTTGAACTGATCGTTCCTGCCAAACGACACATGAACACAACCGAGTTTCTTCTCGTCGAAAATAGGATTGCCTGTGAGCCGGTTGATATGAGAATTCGTGCCGATGCCCAGTTCCGCCAGCGCATTAGCATTCTCGTCCTTTAGCGAACCATCCGGCTTAAAGAAAAAAGCGCGGAACGCCTGCCACAATTCAGACGATGAACCTTCAAACGAATCGTAAACAATTCTGCCTTTATCCAACTGAAACCTGATCCACTCTGAGGCCATGAGCGGCCGTCCGGAAATACTGCCACGGACGGTCAGCCACCCTTCAGACTGATAAGGATTGGGCACGATGAACGTCTCGCCGGAAGGAAAGTTTCCCCAGGAATTTCTGGCGATTAAACCGGTGCTGTTTTCAGGGCGAAACTCGTCGAGGGGAACTCTTAAAATATCGGTTCCGCCGTGTGGATTTTGTGTCTCTATCACTGCGACTCTGGAACGAGCCAGCAAGGCAAACACGACATCACACTTTTCTTTTATGTCATCGAAGTCGCAAACGCATAGACTGAGTTCTTCTAAATTCACACCCGGCATTGACGCAATCCGCCAACCCAGGTTCACGTCCACCAATTCGGCCAACAATCCGAGGCGTGCCTTGTTGGATAACTCCGACCATTCGATTAGTAAGACGATGCCTGCCGGAATTGTTGGTGACGAGAGATCGCTGACAGAACAGCCTAACGGAAAGTCTCCTATACTAAATCGCCGTGAATCGACGACCACTTGATGCGACTTTGCCGTCAAAGCAATACAAGAGGCAGCTCTGCTGAATTCGTTCTGGTGAAGCAACAACAGCGTGTCTCCGGGATAAAGACCAAGACCGTGTAGAATCAGCGACTCGGCCCCAGCCAGTTGTTCAAGGGAAAACGATTTGACCTGGTTTTGAACCGAATCCGATTTGCGATCTGACACCATCAACTCCTCGCATCGTAATCGTTAGGTCGCTTTTCAAATGTATTTGGAACTGTACCGGCCATTAGGGTGAGCCCAAGAGCACATGTACAACGGCTTGCTGGTTCGGGGAGATTACGTCTCCGAAGGACCTTTGAGGCCGTGGGACTAAGGAACGACAGCAGCTTAAGGCGCAGTCGTAGTTGCTGTCAATGTGCAAACCGGCTCAGGCTCTCAATTCAAATGAACAATTGGTCAGAAACATTTCGCTGCCAGGAAGATAAATCCTCCTGATCATCTGAAATGTTTTCTTCGCTTCTCTCATTGAGAAACAGAGGCGCGCGTCAGCGCCAGCCGAACGAAAAAATCTGTTTCTCAGGGAAAACAAAATGAGAGTTAGAACACTCGTCCAGCAGTCACTGATTACCCTCCTTTGCGCGACTCTTCTGTTACCGACCTTCACTATGCAGGTGCAGGCTGGAGATGGACCCAGAATCGTTATCGAAATTGGTCAACCCGGCGTGTGGTCACTGGGACAAGCTCATTACTTGCTGGAGAAGATGCATCGCCGAAACAGAAAACTTGCCAGCAAGTTTCCGTCCGAAGACGATTTGGATCCAAACCGGATCAGCGCGACCCGCATCGACGCATTACGTTCATCATTGGGCATCGAAGGTCAGTTTGATCAGGCTATGGGCACCCAAAATTCCATAGCACTCCGGCACCTTCGTGAAAACGATTCCAGGCGGGAAACAGCTCGAGGTGACTCACAACAAAAGCAGGCTGAGCTGGCTCAAACCAATAATGACCTTGCTGAGATCAACGAGAAGATCGCAGTGATGGAGGAAGAAAACCGGCAAAGTCAGGAGGAGCGGGAACGACAGACACCACCAGCGCCGCCGAGCGCGGAAGAAAACCAACGAAAAAAAGATCTGGCGCTGTTGAGAGTCCGAAAGACAAGGAAGGAAGAACAACGCGACGAGCTGAAGAGTGACATTACCGCGCTGAATACCACGGCCGATAAGGAACCGGCCGCCCCTAATCTCCAGGAGCCGGCACTCACCACCGGTGCAGGTTCGCTGCCGAATCCGAAAGCCTTCAACGATTTTCTGGATAAAGCACTGAAAGAGGCCGGCAAACCCGACCTTAGCGCGTCCATGAAGCTGAATAATTTCATTCAAGGGCAATATGAAATCATCGCGAATCAATTGACGCTCTTGAGAGACGAGGTCGGTCCTGAGGATCGAGTGATTTTTTTCGAACTGCCAGCTTCGATCTATACGGTTGACAAGAAGTCAGACGACTATGTGGCCCAAGTCGAGTGGGAAGTCAGCCAGTTTTGTGACAAGGAACCGCCCGCTCCAATTCAAGAGGCGGTGATAAGAGCGGAACTGGAAAACCAGGGCAAGACCGGTAACGATGCTGACGATGTATTACTCCGCATCAACAATGTTCGAGAAGTGGTTGCCAGGAGAAGAGCCACCGCCCGTGCAGCAGTTGAAGCCACGCCTGTGGACACCCTTTTTAATCAAGAGATGGAGAGAGCTGAAAGAAGGTTTGGATCTCCGGTTTCTTATCCCATCACGCTTGAGATGATTAAGCGATATCGAACAACTCCCACCGGCAAGTGCAGCGACGGAACTACCGAAAAAGTACGCGCGATTGACATCATCCCCAGACAGAGCGCGCTCAATGTCAATGAGTACCACGCGACAGTAAAAGAGACGTCGATCCTTGCAGCGATCAAGCTCCTTGTAGGCTTTGCCGGAAAAGTGAGCTATCAACGACAAAGAGAGCTTTACGAGCAGTTTGTGCAACAGCAGATCTTTGCGTCAGGTTATGGCAAAGGTGGTTCCAAGTTTGGGTGGACCTATGGTCCACAACCCGGCACCAAGCGGATTATGACTGGCGAAAAAACAACCTTTGCTGTTCTCGTAGTGCCGCGGAACACTCTGGCGGTGGAATTAAAGGCGCGCTGGCGTTTTTATAAGCGAAATGTCTCCCCACGCGATGACGATAACGATGTAAAAAAAGCCACGGCCGACCAAACTTTTCTCCTCAGTGTTCCCGGAAAACGAACACAAGAGTTCTGGGTAGACGGGATTTCGTATACGCCCGTTAAGAAGGGGAAGCGCGTCACCGCGGTCATAGAAGGCAACTTTTTTTCACCACAACTTGGCATTTTGGTAAACGGCGTACCACTCGAACCCGTTGTATCAATCTCAAGGGTCGCCTCGGCTACGGAAGAAGCAGACGTACAGAGTGTCGATGGAGTTACTGGCGAATATGAAATCACGAGTTCCAGGCAAATCATCTTGAGCTTCACGATGGGTGATGGTTATGTGGGCATACCCAACATAACCGTTACGAGCCCTGAGAAAACAACAGCCATCAACTTCTTCGATCTGGAAATAAATCATCGGCGGCCATACACGAAGTTGATCGAACAGACGTTAAAGGAGCCGATGTTCATTGAAGACTTCAATGAAAAACTCGAGATTGATCCAATCACGGAGATAGCGGCTGTTGATGCCGCCGGTGCTGCCGTTGATGCCAGCGGAAACCCGCTGGCCGGGGCAGCTACGCAAGCAAAGTTCAAGTTGGTGCGTGTAAAGGGATCTGGTTTACGGCCAGGTGGTGAGATTGTGTTGAATAACATCCCAATCCCATTTAGAGATCGCTATCAGAATCTTGCGCAGGTTCTGGAGGCTGTAAATGTAACGCCAACCCCGCTCGCTCCGTTTGCAGTTCAAGAGTCAACCAGGTCTTACCTTTTGTATGCTCCCGAAGCCGGTAGATGGACCATGGCTTACCGGCAGTTGACCAGACAGGGTTATGAAGAAGCAACTGCCGTGAAGGATTTTTCTTCGCCGGTTTTCAACGTAGAAGTGAAAAACTACCGGTTCCTGCCCGGGGCCCGCTATGCCGAAGTAGACCTAAACGTGCTGAGTAGACAAGCGGCACTGGTTAGGGTTGAGCTTGAAGAGCCTCCTGCGGGACGGTGCCTGCAGCCCAAACCATTCAATCCCGCTCAAAGGATTTATCGCGTCAAATGCCTGGTACCGGCAGACAACAATGGCAAGGTTGAGAGATCCACAATTCTAACCAGGGCCGTTTTAGCCGCTGGACCAGACGTGTTTACTGATGTTGCACTGCCGGTGAAACCTCTGGTATTTACGTTGTTCAATCCGAGGACAAGCAACCCGGAAGGCTTTGCCACTGAGGAACCGATTGTAGTCATCTCAGGCGTTAATCTTCAGGGAGTGACCGGTGTTTTCTTTGGCGCACAAAAAGGCGAAATCACTGGAGCCTCAACCGACTCCATTACCGTCAAGGCCCCAAAGGTCACGGGAATTCCAAAAGGCGAGGCGGCGGCAGTGCCAATAATCCTTCAGACAGCAGGCGGACAGATCCCAAGTGGTGCGATTTACACTTACAAGGGAGAACCGTTAGCGCCCAATGTGATAGTGTCGCCGTATCCTCGGAAAGAACAGTAACGCCTGGCCGATAACAAAGACCCGAAATGGAACACCTCGAACGTCATAAAGGATCGGTTCAATCAAGACGACCGTCTAAACTCGAGGAATAAGGAATGACAAAATGACTGACACACCCAACCGCAACACCTCCCGTCCGTGGATGGATCTGGAGCAACCGTCAGTACGACGTCTCCGGGTTTATGCGTTGGATCCAAGCGCGGGCAATTACATCGGCAACGTGATGACTATCAAGATCAAATGGGAAAAAGATCTCAGGCCTGGGCCAATCGGACGAGACATCGCCGTGGTGGATTACGATGGGGCCAACAAGTGTTACTACCCGCCAGTTGACCTCGACGATCGTCGTATCCTCGCGCGTGAAGGTTTGGATCCTTCCGAGTCAGATCCGCGCTTTCACCAACAGATGGTCTACGCTGTTGCGGCCGAGACGATCCAGCGGTTTGAAGAAGCGCTGGGTCGGACAATCCACTGGCGACGCGCCGATCGGCCTCGCACGGACGGCAAAAGTAGCGGCGCGGCAACGTTTCGTAAGACCGAAAATATCTATACCTTGATGCTGTTTCCTCACGCGATGATTCAGGCAAATGCCTTCTATAGCCCGCAAGCCAAGGGAATCCTTTTTGGATATTTTAAGGCCCAGAAAACAAACCAGGGACGCAATCTTCCCGGTCAGCGTGTGTTCACTTGTCTTTCACACGACATCATCGTGCACGAAGTAACGCATGCCATCATCGACGGAATTCGCACATACTTCACTGAGCCTACTAACCCTGACGTGCTTGCATTTCACGAAGCATTCGCTGACCTCACGGCGCTGTTTAGTCATTTTTCTCATCAGGACGCCCTGGTCGATACGATTCAAAAAACCGGTGGGCGACTATACGAATTCGAACTGAAGCCGGATTCGGCCCCGGTGGAAGGATCGTCAACCAAGAGACCAGATGGATCGTCTCGCATTACGGGCCAGATGCCGGTACGAAATCCTCTGATCGATTTGGCCCAACAGTTTGGCGAAGCCTCCGGAATGAACCGCGGCTTGCGTTCGGCTCTCGATATTGAACCCAAGCCAGAGTACATCAACATGAACGTTCACGATCCCCACTTCCGCGGATCGATTCTCGTTTCCGCCGTGTTCGATGCTTATTTTTCTGTCTACATGAAACGAACTGCGGATCTCTTTCGCGTCTATCGTGCGGGAGGAGCCGACCATTCCGACGAACTGCCCGGCGCGTTGGCGAGGTTACTTGCAGAACAAGCAGCAGCGACTGCTTCTGAATTCTTTCAACTATGCGCGCGAGCCATCGATTACTGTCCTCCGATTGATATAACGTTTGGTGATTTTCTACGTGCATTAATCACCGTAAACCTTGATTTGAAGGCTGACGATGGCCGCGTTGTGCGCGACGCGCTCATGCAAGCGTTTCGCGTCCGCGGTATCTTTCCTGAAAACGCAAGTTTCTTTTCTCAGGACGCACTATGCTGGCCGCGTTCTCCTAAATGGTCCGACGAAAACCCTGCCGAAGACGCTCTTCCTCCGGTCGCCGCCAAAATTAAGAACCCTAAAACGGGAGAGGTCGAATTAACCCAACTTGTATTTGGTAATCCGAATGGTCTGACGACTGAAGAAAAAGACATCAATGGCGCCGTGCTGCGCCAGTATGCGGAAGATAACGCCGCGCGACTCGGTTTCGACGACGATCCAACGCTGCCGGCGGAGTTCAAACCCTACGCACCATCCTTCCATCCTGTTTTCAGGATCGCACGTGACGGCAGTTTGCGAACTGACATGGTGATTGAATTAGTGCAGACCAAGCGGGTGCCATTCGCGGCTTCGATGCCTCGAGCCGGATCATTCCCGTTTCGTGCAGGCGTCACGCTGATAGTTTCGGCGCCGGAAGTTCGTCGTTTTGGACCTGAAGGTTTGCCGGAAGTCCGTTACGCAGTAAGGAAAGGGTCCTGTGGACCAGAGGCCAAGAAACGTGAGAGTCGACAGCGCGAGTTTCAGTTAGCGTTGGGATTGGCCAGTGGTAATACAGAAGATCCAAATCACTTTCAGGCTGACTTTGGCCTGCTACATCAGGGGTTGTGAAAATGGCGACAAAAAAGACCACAAAAAAGAAAACTGCAAAAAAACCGGCCGCCACTAAAGCATCCGCAAAAAAGAAAAAGGCCGGCGGCGCGAAGAAGGCGAAGTCGAAGGCGGACAACCAGCTGAGTGTTCGAATGTACCGCATCGGATTCGGAGACTTCTTCCTGATCACCGTCCCGACGAAAAGCGGACCAGCGTATATCCTCATCGATTGCGGCGTCCATAAGGGCGACATAAAAAGCATGAGCGCCTGCGTTGACGATCTGGCTAAGAAGACGAAGAAGAAGCTCGCACTGGTGATCGCTACTCACTATCACTCAGACCATCTTTCCGGTTTTGCGTCAAATTTTGAGACGTTCGCTGAGTTTGAGGTGGGAATGGTTTGGCTCCCGAATCGTTTGGATCCGAGCCAGGGCGAAGCGATGAAGTTCAAAGCGCAGATTCGATCCCTCGCCAGTCAACTCCAGATGCGCCTCGGAGCAAGAAACGACGACGACGCAGTTCAGGCTCTTTTCAAAGTTGAAGATGCGTTGGGTGTTCAACTCGGTGCGGACGATAAGGAAGGCTCTAACGAAAAGGCGCTTCGACTTCTTACCGAGGGATTCAAAAACAAACCCCCGGTCCGCTATTACCAAGCCGGAGACAAAGCGGAGTTTCCACAAGTGCTGAAAGAGGCGATTACGGTGGAGTTACTTGGACCAGCGCCGATCGATTCGGGCGGCGAATTTTCTACTCCTGAGAACAAGCGAGAGCAGTATCTCGCAGCCGTGGCTGATGGTGGATTAACGGATTCTGACACTCTGCTACCATTTGAGAAGGAGTGGCCCGCCAGCGCCACCGATTACTCCGCTGGCGCATTTCGAGAATATCGAACAGAAGAACAAATCAACACCCGGACGAAGGGCGATCCAAAGGCACTGGAAAAAGCTCTCGAGGATTGTCAGCCTGACGCGTTTCTGGCAATGGCGGAAGCAATTGACGGAACCCTAAACAATCAGAGCCTGGTAACTCTCTTTACCTGCAAGGGTAAAAAGTTGCTCTTCGTTGGCGATGCTCAATGGGGCAATTGGTCTTACTGGCTTTATGGACGAAAGGTCATCGGTGACAATCCGGGAATTACCGATCGAGCCAGCGAGATTCTCGGATCAATCGATTTCTACAAGGTGGGCCACCACGGAAGCACCAACGCCAATCCGATACCGGCAGTCGAAGCAATAAACCCCGATTGCGTTTCCATGTGCTCTACGGAGAGCTCCGACGCGTATCCGGGAAAGATTAGACCTCACGGCAAGATCAAAAACAAAAGTGAAGTTCCACGCATCGATTTGATGGTGGAACTTGAAAAGAGGACTAAAAATCGCCTCGTTCGCAGCGATTGGATCGAGGTGCTCGACATAAAGGCTTCACCGGAGGCCAGGGGCCAGCTTGCAAAATTACCGAAGAACTTCTCCACAGGCCCTCTTTATATCGACCACACTTTTAAAGATTGAAGTCGTCCGGCTCGTGTTGATTCCTCACTTCGCAGCAGTCAAGTGAGCGGTGTCAAACGCATAGGCTGTTTGTCCCGACGTCAACACGAGCAATCTTTTCCCATCCAGGCTGAAACGCGTGAAGACAGCGGCGGTCTTGAAGCGTACACGTGTGACGCTGTTTCCGGTGGTCAAATCGTAGACCGTTACCTCGCCGGGATAGTTCTCCACCGCGATCTGGTTTCCTTTCGGATTCACAGCCGCGGTCGCGCCGAAGAATCTGTGCTGTAGCTCGCGATCCTTCAGGGATAAACAAGCACCCGGTTGTTGTCGTCGCGCAAAACCAACCAGTTGCCTTCGGAGAAGCCTGACTCAATGTCGAATGAACCTTTGCCGATTTCCAGCAGCAGCGTGCCCACTAACTTATTCGCAAACGCGTTGAAGACTTCAACCACGTAGTCGTCGTCCTTGTTACCCATCTGCCGCGAGCGTTCCACCAGTGCAGGGTCTTCTTTCAGTCGCGCCTTGCCGGCTTCGGTTCCCAAACTCCAATACAAGATCACGCGTCCCCAATTGTCGTCGAAGAAATAATCGGGAGCTTCCTTCGGAAAGTCTTTGGTCCAAACGAGCTTGTCGTTAATAGCATCACGCAGCTCAAATCGCACTTCGCGAGTCAGCGTTCCCCGGAGTCATCATCCGCAGGCTGCCATTCACCGTTATCGTTCGTTTTGGACTTTTCTTTCTCACGATCTTTCAGCGTTTTCAGACTCGTTCGAAACAGCACGAAGCGCCCATATTGTCGCGCGCCTCTTTCAGGCAGATCGCGCAGTATGGTTGACTGGTTCCCTGGGGCATTAAGGTGGACCAGGCTGTGATTCACGGGTTCGAGTTTGGGAAAGTCACCTGCCAACATGGTTTTAGTTCCGCAAGGCTATTGAACTTCGCTAAGGCACGCCGTTCTTTCCTTATCTTTGCACTCAGTAAAGTTGTGGCCAAATTGTGGCCGAAGAAAGCCGATATGGTCCGTGACATTGGACCCACCACCTGTAACAAAACGGGAAATGGCCCAAAAACCTCGCTGGCTGCAACCTCTTTAATTGTTAATGACTAGCAAAACGGTAGGCTGAGGACTGCCAGTCATGCGCTCTCCCAGCTGAGCTACGGCCCCAGGTAGGTTTGTGCAGACTAGCCTAGCGTTTTGGTTCAGTCAAGCACCGGCCCTGATGTTTGCAGTACTGCAGTGGCAAGTGTCGCCGCAACATCGCTCGCTTAAGACCTTCCACAGTTCGCTCGCTGTCGCTCTGTTAACTCGCATCGAAAATTCACACCATGCCAATTAGCTCTTCCAAGCCGTTTTCAATGAAGTGAAACTTGGAGAACATTGCTGCATACGCCGGAAGCGCAGATTCTCCCTTTTGCACGACGGTGAGATGAGGCCCAGCCTTGCCAGGGCGGTTTTTTAGGAGAGGAGCGCCATCTTCAAGGCCGCGGGCAGAAAAGGCGCGAAGTAGCATCGAACGAATTGCGAGATCCTCCGCCGGCAGTGAGTAGCCAATGATATACCACTCCTTAGCAACGCGAAGAGCCTCTGTGGCAGAACGCCAGACATTGAGCAGGTGCGGATCTCGTATGTCGCGCACCATGGACGGCGCGACAATGACATGACGAAGCGGCCAGCCTCCGCACGCACAGGTGTTAGCCCACGCTTGGCGTTTGTTAAAGCTCAGATAAGCGATAACCTCGAGCGGGTTCAAATAGAGTTGTCCGCATAGATCGCAACGCAGCCAGTTCAAAGAACCGTGTAACTTGTAGATGCCAATCTTCGGACGTTGCGGGCGCGGCACAAGTACGTCCGTAAACGGGTCCCGCCAGTCAAAGCCGAAGTCGATGGTCGCTTTCAACTGCTTCTTCCCCATTTTGTGAAAGATTGACGTTTCGACAGCTACGTCGTAGTTGGTCGTAATTATGTTCAGTGGGCCGCCATTCTCATCGCTCTTCCTGTTCATCCAAGCCAGGAACTGGCCGAGAACCTGGCGTTGCCTTTTAGTCATATTACGCGGGGTCATGTCAGGATTCTTAAACTTATCTTCCGTGTAGACTTGACAGTCTTCAAGGCGCTCTTTGATTCGACCCAAGGCCGGATTATCGATCAGAATCTCCATAATCGCTTGCTCGAGTAGACGCCGCCAGTGAATGAGTTCCTTCTTTCCGAAGCGCAACGCAGCAGGTTGGTCATACAGGAGCAGATGATCCAACAACGAAAGCAGGTTTGTGATGTTAGGCCAATCTTGACTTTCAGGGCCATTTAGATCGAGCCCTGAATACAACACCCGAAAAGCCTTGCGCAGATCCTTGTTGAGCCTTGCACTGCCACGACCAGGAAAGAGTTGGTTACCTGCCGGCCTATTTCGTCCAAGCCTCTGAACGATCCTCGGTAGTATCTGATCCGTCAATGGCAGACCAAAGGCTGCTGAAGCGCCGGCGCCCATGAACACGACTGTTCCCGACGGACCTTTCATACTACCCCGCGCCTACGGCAAAATATGAAAACTTCGAGGCTTTTGTTTTACCTAAAGTTCGGTAGCCGCCAGATGTTGCAGGTGAAGTTAACGTTCCGCGATTTAGATGCGACTTTCGGGATTATGCCCAACAGACCGAAATAGTGCCAGACTAAGATCATGCAAACTGTCCCCAGATAATTAACGAAGCACCTACGAGGAGTTCGCAGTTTACCCGTTTGCTGTCAGTTATCCTGACAAGGCTCGAGTATGGATATCTCGCAAGACTCAGAATCTCCTCACGTGGTCCAGCAGGGCAACAGCAACGAGACTCAACACGACGACGCAGACACCGCCACCGCAGGGTCGCCGGTGAAGGTGTGGGCGGTCTTCTCGAAGGGATTGCCACAGCCCATCGCGTTCAAGTCGTTCCAGTCGCCGCCCTGCGCCGCACCCCAGATTGCACCCACGGTGACGTAGGTGAAGTAGAAGCCGAGTTCACCCAATGCTGCGACTGTTCGGCTGTGATATGACTCGTGCCGCGCCAGGTCGTCCGGAACTGTTCCGTCGGGATTGAAACGGCCGCTTTGCGTCCATGCAACTGCGCCTAACGTCAGTGCGCCGCCACCAGCTCCGACTTCGATGAACAACATCCCGCGTCTGAAATCAACGTTGCCACCACTGGCCGCAACAACTATCGCAGCGATGAGGCCCACCGTCGTAAGAATCGGTGATTGAACCCATTTCAAAAAGAAACTGATGCCCCATAAAAATTTGCTGTTACTGGCGTCGAGCAGCGGCGTGAAGATCGAACCCAATAACGATGCGGCACTCCAGACTACGAGCGCTACAAGCGCAACGGTAGAGACAACTGCCGCACTCGCTCCGGCAATGTAGGCGAAGGCGCCAAACGTCAGCACTGTCAGCGCTGCGCCGATAGCTCCGCCGATGATCCACAACAACCATTCGTCCCACGTCGACGCGCCGTTGAGCGCTGCGCCGAGCGCACCCAACGCCGCGCCGACAATCACGGCGATGAGGAGCACGAGAAGAAAAGCGAACTGGCCCGTCGGATCGGTGAAGTTGACTGGATTAGCGAGCGCGTAAAGATAGAGATTCGAAGCCGCAATGATACCCGCGATCTTCTCGGGGTTATCGATCAGATACTTGTCCGGCGTAATGAAACGGCCAAGCATCGGACGGTAATGACGTGCGCCTAACAACACGACATCAGTGCCATCGCTGAACTGTGCACCCTGAAACTGGAAATGCGGCTGAATGACGATGGAAACAGACAGACGACCATACGGCGTGTACTCATCATGGCCGACGAACGCGCCGGTGTTGAGATTGCTCACGACGTTGACGTTACCCAAGCGGTCCAGGTGATGCAGCAATGGATCGCCAGACTGCGGCACAATCGCCAGCCGGCGATCGTCGTCAAACACAATCTTCGTCGCATTGTCACTTTCGATCAGGTAGATACCATCACACTCATAACGGATCGTAGTCACACCATTGCGCGTGACGCGACTCTCAGTACGACGATCGTTGTGATCGTAACGATACTCAACCAGCGACCCGTCAGGCTTATCCACGCGTACCAGACGCCCGCGCGCGTCGTAACCCAGAGTTCCGAGCGCAGGATCGCGGGTTAGCCGGCCTGAATTGTCGTACTCGTACTCAGCCGTAGCCGCGGCTCTTCTCTTTATCAAGCGGTTCGGATGGAGCGTGTCTCCGGTCTGGAGACCGTAATCCATGTCTTCGGCAAACGACTCCGCAGAAAACTCCAGGTTGCTGAGCTCGTCATAGCGGTAACGGAAATCGTAATCACCGCCGGCCCCGCGACCAGTCGCACGTGAGACGCGATTGCGCTCGTCGTACTCAAACGTCTGGTTGTTGCGCATCTTGCCTGCGACGTTCGACAGATCGTCGATCTGGGAAACTCTCCCCAACGCATCGAGATGATGAAGCAGGTGTTGAAACTTCGGACCAGCCGCACCGGCCTGCGTCAAGATCTCAGTCAGCAGATAGTCGCCAGGTGTCATCGTATGACGCGTTTCCAAACCGTTCGCGAAAACTATGCGCTCACGTCTTCCAGTTGGACCATACGTAATGGACTGAATGTAACCGGGAATCGATGCGAGCATGCCGGTCGGATGGTAGTTGTAGTCGACGCGCGTTCCATCCGGGTAAGTTACGAAGCGGACGCGTCGCTGATGGTCGTAGCCAAAACGGACCTCGAAGGTATTCGGATTGCCCGTGAAGGTGCGCCGCACAGAGGTGGCGTCGCCTTCGACAGAGTACGAGTAGTCGACGGTTCCGAACGTGCCGGCAACGCGGGCCAGACGTCCTCTTAAATTTGCGCCAGGGCCGGTGTCGTAGCTGTATGCCTCTTCAATCAGACCAGATGGACCACCGGTGCGAACCTCGGTAATGCGCCCGCGCAGATCGCGCGGTGTGTAAACCGCTCTCCCGTCAGCATCGGTGCGCAGCACTTCGTTGTTTGCGGCATCGTAGATCGACGTCTTTGTACCAGCTTCAGCCGAATCGCAGCGGATACAGTTGCCCCACAAGTCGAACTTGCGATCGAGAACGATGTGCCCACGCGAATCGTGGATCGCCTGGAGGCGTCCGAGAGCGTCGAAAGTGCGGCGCTCTTCGTAAGTACCACCGGCGTCGATCTCAATAATTGAAACAACCTTGCCGCCTGCGTTTGCGCGGCTAATTCTGCTGGGACGCGTAGCGGGATCGCCGACAAGCGCAACGGCCCGCAACGGATCGTAGAAGCGTGTTTCGTTTCGATCGTAGATGTAACGTGTGGTTCCGCCGTCAAACAAACGCTCTTCAACGATTCTTCCGGCAAAATCGTAACTGTAAGAACGCGAGACAAGCGGCACGGGCGGTGTGGCTTCGAAGTTTGAAGTCGTCGAGTAATAAGCGTCGACCTCGCGGAGAACCTGAGCCGAAAGCGAGCGCACTTCCTGTTTGCCGACAGCCCAACGGCCATCTTCGCTCAGTGTACGTTCCTGACAAATGCGACCCGCGCCGTCGTGGTACTGAAACTTCACCGCTCCTGCCTCAGCATCATCCGGCGACAAACGCATGCGCCGGATCGTTACGTGCGGCACACTGTCGCGACGATATTCGTAAGTCTCAGTCGGTCGTGAAGGATCTGCACCGCGCCGGAAAACAGCGACGATATTTCCCAAACCGTCGTAACGTGTTTCCAGTACATTGTTATTGAGATCCGCAATGCGTGCTGCCTGCTGCGCGATTGGATCGAAGATCATGTCGCGCACCGGACCGCCATCTTCACTAATGCTCACGGGATGGATCGACTCGGCATCGTACGCGATCACGGTGCGGTGTCCGATCAGATCGATCGTTTCGAGCTGATTGCCCGCGGCGTCGTTGCGATAACGAAAGACGTCTTTCACAAACACCGCGCCCAGCTCCGGGTCAGTCTCGCTTCGATAGAGCGTCGGAATCAGCGCGGGCACAACTCCGCCGTACGATTCGTTGATCTCCGCAGTCGTCAGCGCTACTTCCGTCTGCCGGCTCTTGAAGCCATTCGTAACCTGTCCGAAGGGCAAGCCAACAAAGGCTGGGCCATCGTAAAAAATCGTGAAGTGTTTGAGCACACGGCCGCTACCATCCGTGCGTTTCATGCGAGTGGCAAAACTGCTGAGACCATGCACCGGATGAGTGGCGTAGAGTGTGTCTATAACGAGCTCGTCAATGTGTTGCGTACCGGCTGAGTCTTTCCATCGCTGTGACCGGCGTTCCACCGTGACGTTGCCCGCAAGGTCGTATTGAAAGTCGACGCGCTCACTTTCATAGACTGTTCCTGACTGAAAACGCCGGCTCTCTCGTGAACGCTCTTGAGCGAGATACGCGTGACGATCGGGAGCAATCGTCGCAACCGGACGCGCCTCCCATACAGATTCCTCAACTCGACACACTTCTCCCGACGCCGAATCGATTAGTTCCGATCGATGTGGTTGGCCCTTTCCTGCTATGAACGCAGTATCGCGAGCGCTCGTGCCGCGATTGTGAAAATAGAAACGCTGCCAAACTGCGGCTGTGTGTTCTGTCGCCTCCCGTATCGACTCGACTTCCGCGAATCCGAGGTACTCACGCGCGCGACCGTCGTAATGTCCATCGTGATAGCGGTATTCAGTGACCTGCATCTGGCCCGTCACACTGTCGCTTTCGGTCATGCGCTTTACGACGTGGACCGGAAAGGGTAGATAACCCGACCAGCGACGGCCACGGTCCAGATCCGCGGTGCGCTCGAAGACGGAAGTCGTGTACTCGATCGTCGTCGTCAGCCCGGCGCCGTTATCAACCGATTGCAAAAGATAAGGCTTCACGCCGTTGAGAGGATCGAGATACCAAAAGACGTGTGGTGTTGCAGCAACGGAATCCAGACACCAGATGAAACCAGGCGTACCGGAGCCCACCAGATCGGCGAGCAAGAACTGTTCGACACCCAAACGCGGCGCGCGTTCGAGCACGATCGGATCACTAAAACGCTCGCCCAGCGCATTGAGGAAGATTCGGATCTCACCACTTCCTACGAGGATCAGATCGGCGGTGCCGTCGCCATCGAGATCAGCGAGATAAATGTCCTCGTCGGGATTGGGTACATCAAACTCCGGCGTGTGCGTCATCACCCGCGGCGCACCCCAGCGACCATTACCGAGACCCGGCCAGTAAGTGATCTGCCTTGACTGCAACATCACCATGTCGACCATGCCATCGCCGTTCATATCGGCGAAGCGCAGACGCGGCTGTTGTTGATTGAAGTTAGGCAGATTGGCCGCAGGCAGCGCTACCGGACCATCCCAACGCTCGCCCTGACGATTGAAAAAAGCCATCGGCGTGCCGTTGCGGAACGTCAACAGATCGATGACGCGATCACCGTCGAGGTCCAGCAGGTAACTCCCCTCTTCGCCGAGATCGAAGCTCGGCGTTAGTGAGGAGAACTGCTTCCGCTGAAATCCCTCGTCAGGATCGTGCGGGTAGAACCCTCCACCCAACGCACGTCCAACCACTAAGTCAGCCGTGCCATTGCCGGTGAGATCTGCAAAGCGAACCTGATCGTCGCCGAGGTTCAACCCTTGCGGGAGCGCCGCTAATCGTTGCGGTGGTCCCCAACGCAAACGACCACGATTCTCCCAGAACGTCGCCTCAATTCCGTTCATCCTCAGTATTCCGGGCAAAGCGGTGCCGCGATAATCCAAAAGGGTGACATCTGCGCCGAGCGACGGCGGTGGAATCGTGTTCGAATCGAATTTTACGATTTGTCGTGAGTCGAGTGAGAACCCAGTATAGTTGAACGTCAACGGCGCGAGTGATGCAGCCTGCAACGCACCATTCTCAAAACGAAAACCAGTGACACGAATGCGCTCGAGCAGGGATGCACCAACGCGATCGGCAGCAACGTAATCGAAAAGAAATTCGCGCGTTAACGTTTCCGGTGTAAGCCGGTCCTGATGTAACGCCAATCGTCGCAGACGCCGGCGCGTGCGCACTTCAAAACCGGCGTCAAATTGTGAAAAAGCATCGGGCCGGTCTTCGTATTCCCACTCCAATCGGAAAACACTCCAGCGGATGCGACGCAGATAACGCTGACTGCCGTCCGTCTCATACTCGAAATCAACGTGCCGTTCACCCGGAAAAGTTACGCGGTCCAACAACCAGCGAACGATTCGAGACTGCCCGTCAACAACACCCTCGACGCGGCTCGCCGCCGTTGAACCAAATCGCATCGCCACCAGGTTCGGAGCTATTGAAGTCCATTGAGTGCCGTCGAAGCGAAACTGCTGTGAAGTCTGTCCGATGAAAGGCACAAACACTCCGTCGCTCACGGGCACTAAGGTCTCGGCGCCTGACAACGAGTATTCGATCTCACCTTGCGGCAGGAACGGCGAGTTGCGATTGCGCTCGACGTAAGGCACCGACGCGATCCAACCCATTCCCATTGGTCCATTGCCAAAACCGGTGTTGTAAATCAGGTCGATTTTGGGCGAGAAACCACCGGGACCCTGCGGCAACTCAACCGGAACTTTGTAAGAGCCGCCACCCATTGCGAGGTTGGGTTGGAAGCTGTCGCCGATTGACTTAACCGCACCACCGCCGCTGGGCAGTGAAGTAGCGTTTTCACTTGTACCGCTTTTCTTCTCCATGACTCTTCCTCACGGCGTTTCCCTGTGCAAATTCTATCCACAGATTACGCAGATTCTTCAAATCACGGCGTCAGCGTGCTGTCAGCGCGATAGGTAAACGTGTAGTCGATCGCGATTTGAATGTCGCTGATTCTGCTTAGATCGACACCTGGACCAAACGTGACGGTGAACGAATCGACGGGTGAAGCATTCTTCCACGCGGCGAATGGCGCCATCATCGCCGGGTCGCTGCGCAGCGCGCCCTGTGCATTCGTCGAGCCGCCGACATTTGAATTGTCGGAGGTTCGCGTCACGGTCAGCGGCACGTTATTGAGCGGTCCACCGGTTTTCTGCACCAGTCGAACGGAGAAAGCATTCATTCGCATGTTGGTGTAGTTGAACGCGAAGCGCGCCGGATGCAACTCAAACGTAACTCGCCGATCGGCATCGAGCCGGAAATACTGATCCGGGAAGTGAAAACGCGACGACAGGATGAGCGAACGCCCGCCGTCGTTCGGATAAAAAGTTCGCAGGAAAGTTCTCAGTGCGGGACTGAAATCGCTGTCGAAGTAGATCACGAACTTGATATCGCTGATCGTCTGGTAATCGATGTTGTTGCTCGAACGCGGTAACTCGAGCGTCCAGTTACCCTGCGGCCCGAGGTTCTCGAAGAGCTCCAGCATCTCCTCCGAGGGCTGAAACACTGTGACGTCGCGCCGGAACTGATAACTGGATAGCAGCAGCCGTTCAGCCGGGACCAGACGGTTGTGCTTGGCCCAGTTTGCGCCCGTCTGGCGCCATTCGGTCGCGATACCCTGATGTAAGAGAGTTCCGACAGCGCCTTCCAGCGGCACCAAACCTTCCACGAATATCTCGATCTTTTTGATCTTGCGACGATAAGTTCCCGGATAACGGCGGTCGAAGATTTCGAGGTCAGTTCGGAACGGCAATACGCCTTCACGCTGAAAGAGATTGAACGCCGACGGAAATTCATCGCGCAGTGAAATCGCCAGGCGCACCGGATTTTTCTTCTGCGCGTGTTCCATGTAATCAATAGTGAACGAAGTGATGTCGCGCTTCAGATAATCGCCGCCCAGCAATCCTTCAACGCCGCCGATACCGTAATCCAGCCGGATCCGATTGAGATTACGATCGAACTCGAGGCCGTAAGCGCGCTCCATCAGGAACGCAGCATAGATAGCCATGTCGAGATAGCTGCGAGTCAGATCCTGAAGCTCCGCGGCGAGGCGAAACCAAAGGTCTTCGTCAAACATCCGGTCCTGCGAGTATTCGAGCATCTCGCGCGAGCCCTCGAGTCGTTGCTGCGCTACCTGCACACTCAGTTGTTGAGTTTCAAAGCGCACCTGAGCCTGCTGCACGCGCGTATTGGCAATGGCAACTTCTCCGGCAGCTTCAGAGATCTGCCGATCGAGGCGGCGGCGCTGCAGTTCGAAGTTGAGGTTCTCGCGCCACTCACCAACTACGTCATAAAACTCTTCGACGTCGGTATTGAAATTGTGACTCTCACCGTCGTATTGAACGCCCGTGTACCTGATGTCCTGATCGTTAGAAGCATTGCTGGCCCAAGCCAGCGCTGCGTTAACGGTTGCCAGCTCCCACCCGATGGTGTTCCAGTCGTTCAATGACTGCTGTGCATGATCCCGTCGCAAATTCGCGAGGTCGCGGTTCTGCTGCGCGGCAGTAATGTCGAGACTCGCATCCTGCAAGCGCTTCTGCTCCACCCTCAACGCGGTCTCGTTCAGTGCAACTGAACTCTCCAACTGAATGCGATCCATCTTCTGGCTCTCGGCCGTGGAGCGAAACTGCATGAAGGTTCGTTCCGCTTGAATCGCATTGTCGGCGAGGTAGTTGGCAACGCCCTGCAAGTACTTGAAACGCAGAATCGGAAACTCATCGACACCGAGCCCAAGAAAGTTCAGACCCTGCGCGATCTTCCGCAACTGAATGTTCGCCTGCATGATCAGCGAGGCAACCGCGGGGTTCACCGAAGCTGCCTGTCCGCGAATTAATTTGACTACGTCTAATGCAATCGCCCGCATCGGCACCATCGCGGCAGCCTGATAAAGCGGCGAATTGTTCGGCACCGTCAGGTCGGTATTAATGATCTTTTCATACTGCACTTTTGCGGCGGCCGGTTGGTTCTGGCGGAACAGTTGATCGCCCCAGGCCAACGCCGTCTTCGCCATCTTCAGCCAGACGTACGGCACTTCGATTCCGCGATTGAGAAACGGATACGCGTGTGTGGATCGATATTCGTCGATTGCTTTTTGGAAGCGGCCGAGCGCGTGATACGTGTCGCCGATTGCTATCGGTAACACGAAGAAGTAGAGATGCGGAATGTAAGCTACGAAGTTAGTCTCGACCTCTTCGAAGAAGGCCAGTCCTTCGACTACCGTCGCGTTCACGCGTTGGCTATACAGATTGGAGACGAGATTGGCTTCATAGTCGGCCCGGCCAAGTGAAATTGTCGTGTTGCCCGCGGATGTAACGATACCAGCGCGTCGATCGGCGGCTTTGGGAACCTGCTTTTCAGCAAGCACACTCGCGGCAGTCTTTACTACGCCGGCGTCAGGCATGCTGAAGAACTTCGTTGTCTTGGGTTGTGGCAGCACGGCAAGACCGGGAATCGTCGGCAGCGTCGGCAGCGTGATCACTGGACCGGTGATGACTGTTGGACCTGTCGCTGGTATCTCTGCTTGCGCTTGTGCCTGATTGTTTTTAGCCAGTGCAGCGGCTGTTGGATCGCCAAGGACGTTATAGAGCTTTTCAGCCTCAGCAAATGAGGTAACAGCAGCTTTCAAGGCATTGATACGGTTTGCGCCGTCGGCATAAGTGGCGCCCATTGCACCGGCTTCACTCGCCAACTCAGCTGCGAGTTTCAGTTCACCACTCTTCGTCGCACGATCTTTCGCATCCGAGTACACTTTCAGGGCGCCATTCAAATCGCCGTCGGAAACGAGATCGCGCGCCGCGTTGCGACGGTCGATCAATTCGTCCTTACTCGCAACTTGTGGATCGAGTCCGAGTGTTCCGGCAATCTTCTGCACCGCCTGATTGACGGGAAACTCGCCTTCCTGGATCAGCCGTTTCGATCCACTGTTTAGTTGGATAGGTGAACCGGGTTTTGTATTCACCATGTAGCGCCGGCTTAGTTCGAAGAGACGTTTCGAATCGATCGCAACCGAAGTGAAGTCCAACCAGTAAGCGCCTTTCGGAGCGGTCGGCATCTCCGGATGACTTTGGACCAGAATGCGGTACCGAAGCGCGAGATAGTTCTCGAGCGCGATCGTGTACTCGCGATGAAAGAAGTTGACGTTAGCTTCGGAAAGCAAATCGCGATAGTCGCGCTCCGTCGGAGTGCTTGGATCAGCTATTTCCAGATGGCTGGTGCGGCGTGGATATTGTTTTCTGATGCTAACGAAGTTCTCGAAGTGGATAGCCATATTGAAACCTCCGGGCGTCGGGACGTGAGATGCACTGCGGCGCATCGTTCGACGATTCGAGCGAGCGTGATGAATTGGGGGACTTGGTACAACTCGGCGGAGTTGCGGGTTACGACTTACTGTCGTTCATATTCCATTTTGTAACCCTCTTGCAAATCGCCTCTGGCCCGATGCTCGGAAGAGTCAGAGAGTGGAAGGAACAAGTGAGGATTCGGTGTGGCACCGT
>JBKPPU010000147.1:0-9568 GCA_046733695.1 Acidobacteriota bacterium | reverse complement strand
GGCGCGAAAGAGGGAAGTCTTGTTTTCGTGACCGGCAATCCCGGCGGCACATCAAGGCTCAACACAGTGGCCCATCTCGAGGAACTGCGCGACGCCAGTATTCCGATCATCATCCGTTTGCTCGAGCATCAGGAGGCAATGCTCAAAAAGTACATGGCCATGGGTGAAGAGCAAACTCGCCAGGCTCAGAATGAGCTCAACGGCGTACAGAACGCGTTGAAGGTTTATCGCGGACGGCTGGAGGGATTGAAAGATCCTAACCTGATGTCGCGAAAGAAACAGGAAGAGGCGGCACTGCGCAAAGCAATTGCGGCAAAGCCAGAGGAGCAGAAGAAGTATGGCGATGCCTGGGATGCAATCGCAAAGGCACACCAGACATATCCGAGCTATATAAAAGAGCGCAGAATCTTCGATCAATTGGGCGGGTTCAATAGCACGCTCTTCGGTTTTGCACGAACTTTAGTGCGGCTTGCCGACGAGAATGCAAAACCGAATGCCGAACGGTTGCCGGAGTACACCGATGCTCGTCGCGCTTCGTTAGAGCTTGGGCTTTATTCGCCGGCGCCGATTCACGAAGACTTCGAAAAACTCAAACTCGCAGATTCACTCTCTTTCATGGTCGAATTGCTCGGCGCGGATAATCCGCTGGTCAAGCAAGTGCTCGACGGTAAAACTCCGGAAACCCGCGCCGAAGAAATGATCGCGGGTACGAAGTTGAAGGATCCACAGGCTCGCAAAGAACTGGCCAAAGGCGGCAAGGCAGCCATTGAGGCTTCAACCGATCCGATGATTGTCGTCGCTCGTTTGATCGATCCGAAGGGTCGTGAGCTGCGCAAGCGTTTTGAGAGCGAAGTGACTGGTGTCGAGCGCACCAACTACGCGAAAATTGCGCGCGCGCTCTTCGATATACAGGGAAACAAGATTTATCCCGACGCGACGTTCACGCTTCGTCTTTCGTATGGCGCAGTCGAAGGTTACATGGAGAACGGAAAGAAGGTTCCGCCGTTCACGACGCTCGGTGGACTCTTTGCTCGTTCGGACAAGTTCAAGCACGAGTTTCCATACAACCTGCCACCGCGCTGGACAGAGAAGAAGAGTGCACTCAACCTGAATACGCCGTTTAATTTCGTTTCGACCAACGACATCATCGGCGGAAACTCAGGCTCACCGACGATCAATCAGAACGGCGAACTCGTCGGTCTGATCTTCGACGGCAACATTCAATCACTCGTCGGCGACTATGTTTACGACGCGTCAGTGAATCGGGCGATCTCGGTTGATTCACGGGGAATGTTGGAGGTGTTGAAGAAGGTCTTTGGTGCGAATGAAATCGCGGCGGAGCTAACTGCTGCGAGCTAAATTTAGCCACGGATGACACGGATTTAAATCCGGATTTATTTCCGTGTCATCCGCGTTTACGCTTTCTCTAAGCCTGCGTACTTCTCGACTAATTTCTTCTGCCCGTAACCAGGGAAGCTCACTGTCAGTTTTGTTGACTCACCGGCGCCTTCACGACGCAGGACCAAGCCTCGACCGTATTTGGAATGCTTTACGTAAGAACCGGGTGTGAACTCGTTCGATTTTGAGGGTGTGGGATCTGCTTTCGAAATGTTCGGCAAACTTCCCGAGGTCTGGCCCATCTGGCGGTTGCGCTGTTTGAAGAAGTCAGCGATTGAATCGACGCTGTCGTAAGTCTTACCCGTGTATTTCTTCCGGTCCTTTTTATATTCGCCGTGCTCGTAGTCGATCGTGGACGAGCCGTTCTTGAACGACAGCCACGACTTGCCCAAACTGAGATCTTCGAGCAGATCCGTCGGCATCTCATTCAGGAACTGAGATGGTTCTGACGCGAGCTCTTCTCCATAAACGCGTCGCCTCATCGCGTGCGTTACGTAAAGATAACGCTCGGCGCGTGTCATCGCGACGTAAGCCAGTCGCCGCTCTTCTTCGAGCTCAGCGCGATCGGTTGCCGAACGGGAATGGGGAAACAAGCCGTCTTCAAGTCCGACGACGAACACTAACGGAAACTCAAGACCCTTTGCTGAGTGCACGGTCATTAGCGTCACGGGGGCGTCGCGCTTGTAGTCGTCCTGATCGGAAACGAGGGCCGAGTGATCGATAAACTCGCGCAGTCCTTCGATTCCTTGTTCATCGTAGTCGACGGCCGCGTTGACGAGTTCCTGCAAGTTCTCAAGACGTCCCTCCGCTTCGTCAGTGCGTTCACCCTTTAAGGCCGCCTCGTAACCAGTCTCGATAATTGCAGCACGAACAACGTCAGAAACGGGTTCTCTGGTGGCGCCGTCGGGCGTTTCGGCCAACTTCGCGAGCTTGTTAACGATGCTGCGGAAGTTCTTTAGTGCGCTGATCGCTCGCGGACCGAGATCTCCGGGTTGCTCGATCGCGATGGCAATCGTTTCCCACAAACTCAGTTCGTAATCTTTCGCGCGTCGCTCGAGCTCGTCGATGGTCGTCTTGCCGATACCGCGCGGCGGACTATTGATCACGCGCCCGAGCGCGATCGAGTCGTTCGGATTTAACGCGAGCTTCAGATACGCGATGATGTCGCGCACTTCCATTCGCTCGTAGAACGAGAAGCCGCCGATGATGTTGTACTGCAACTCGGCGCGGCGCATGGCCTCTTCAAATACACGCGATTGTGAGTTCGTGCGGTAGAGCACTGCCGCGCGAATATCAAACTCGTCGCGCCTGTGTTCGTCGATCTTTTTCGCAACCCAACGCGCTTCGGCCTCGGCGTCGAGCGCCTGGTAATAACCGACGCGACCACCACGCGGATTCGAGGTCCAGAGACTCTTACCCTTGCGTTCGAGATTGTTCTTTACGACCGCGCCGGCGACGTCGAGGATCGTCTGTGTCGAGCGGTAGTTCTGCTCCAGCCGAATCGTTTTCGTGTTCGGAAAATGCTTTTCGAAGTTGAGGATGTTGCTGATATCCGCGCCGCGCCATTTGTAGATCGACTGATCCTCGTCACCGACGACTGCAATGTTTTTACTCTTTTCAGTTATCAGCCTGATGAGCTCGAATTGGAGCGCGTTGGTGTCCTGGTACTCGTCGACGAGAATATAACGAAACTTGTTGTTGTATTTTTCCCTGACCTCAGAAACGTCGCGCAGCAGCCGCACGGTTTTGATCAGCAGGTCGTCAAAGTCGAGCGCGTTGTTTCCGTGCAGACGCGCTTCGTACATCTCGTAGACCTTCGCCATCGCCGCGCGACGCTCGTCCTGGTACTCGGCTCGGGCTGCGAAAGAAGTTGGGTCTTCACCGTGATTCTTTGCCGAGCTGACGGCAGACTGCGTGGCTCGCGGGCCGAGATACTTCTCGTCGAAACCGAGATCTCTGATGCACTGCTTGATTAAACGGATCGAGTCGTCCTGATCGTAAATGGTGAAACGACGCGTGTATTTATCGTTTAGCTTTTCGATATCCTGGCGCAGGATGCGCACGCAGAGACTGTGAAATGTCGAGACGAGCGGCAGAGTCGAGCGCTCCTGTGAGTGAAGAAGTCTTTGCACACGCTGGCGCATCTCATCGGCGGCTTTGTTTGTGAAAGTGACCGCGAGGATATTCCAGTACGGAACTTTCTGCTCGGCGATGAGATAAGCGATGCGATGTGCGATAACTCTGGTCTTGCCCGAGCCCGCGCCGGCGAGGATCAGGAGCGGACCTTCGGTGCTAAGCACAGCCTCGCGTTGTTGTTCGTTGAGTTGTGACAGAAAATCAGAATCCACCGGTGCGTGCATTTAAGCACATCAAACGAACGACACAAAATGCAGGAAAATTTTTCCCGCAAAGACACAATGGCGCAACGGAAAGCCTTGGTCACTCAAGGTCTTCGCTGCGCCGTTGCGCCTTTGCGGGAGAAACTCTTCTCAGTTTGACCGCAAGAACCAGATAGATCGATGATTCATTTTTCTCTAAGCTCTGAGCATGAACATGAACACAGCCATTAAAGATGATCAACTGTGGCAAGCGGTGGTAGCGAAAGATGCACGCTTCGACGGCCAGTTTGTCTTCGCCGTCAGCTCGACGGGAGTTTACTGTCGCCCGTCATGTCCTTCGCGTCGCGCGCACCGCGAACGTGTCAAATTCTTCGAATTGCCAGAAGCTGCGGAACAGGCCGGCTTTCGCGCGTGTCTGCGTTGCCAGCCGCGACGGGCTCGCATCATGGATCCGCAAGTTGAACTCGTGCAGCGTGTTTGCCGTCTGCTCAACGCGAACGAGAGTGAATCGCTCAAACTCGCTGAACTTGCCACGCAGGCAGGCGTAAGTCAGTTTCATTTGCAACGCACTTTCAAACGCGTGATGGGCATCAGTCCACGGCAGTATCTCGCCGCACGCAAGATCGACAACTTCAAGACGCTCGTGCGCAAAGGAGAATCGGTGACGACTTCACTTTACGAATCAGGCTTCAACTCGAGTAGCCGTCTCTACGAGCACGCTGCCGAAGAACTCGGCATGACACCTGCGACATACAGTCGCGGCGGCCGCGGGGTAAATATCAGTTACACGATCGCCTCATCGTCGATGGGACGCTTGCTCGTGGCCGTGACTGAGCGAGGTATTTGCGCAGTGCGAATGGCTGACAATGATGCGGAGCTTGAAAAGGATCTCCGTGGGGAATTTCCAAACGCGGAGCTGAAGCGTGACGATTCTGCCTTGCGCGAATCAGTGCAGAAGATTCTCAATCATCTCGAGAAGAAAGAACCCCGCCTCGACCTGCCGCTCGATATCAAAGCGACGGCTTTTCAACGTCAGGTTTGGGAGCACCTGCGTGCGATTCCGTACGGTCAAACAGTTTCTTACAGCGATGTAGCTAAAGCCCTCGGTAAACCGGGCGCAGTTCGTGCCGTCGGACGCGCATGTGCGACAAATCCAGTCGCACTCGTTATTCCCTGTCATCGTGTTGTTCGTGAAGACAAGACGCTCGGCGGTTATCGCTGGGGCTTGGATCGTAAGAAGAAACTGTTGGACCACGAACGCCGTGCCCGGAAAGGCTGACCCTTTTCTCGAGTCGATTGCGCGTTAGGGAGAGGCGGGGGGCAGACGGCTCGTAGCCAACAGCACTGTAGGGGGATGCAGTGCGTCACAGCCGTTTGCCCCTTGAGGGGATCAGAAACTATTCTACCGTTACTGATTTCGCCAGGTTGCGCGGCTGGTCGACGTCACAGCCGCGCCGCACTGCGATGTGATACGCAAGCAGTTGGAGCGGGATGATTGAGAGAATCGGTGAAAGCAGATCGCTCGCAGCGGGAATCTCGATCACATGATCTGAAACGACCGAAGAGATCGAATCGCCTTCAGTCAGCACGGAAATCACAATACCCTCACGCGCCTTAACTTCCACGATATTCGAATGAGTCTTCTCGTAGCGCAGCTCGGAAGCGCGATTGCCTTCTTCGCGCGTGTTGATGAAGAGCACGGGCAGCCGTTCGTCAATCAACGCGTTTGGACCATGCTTCATCTCACCGGCCGGATAACCTTCGGCGTGAATGTACGAAATTTCCTTCAGCTTCAACGCGCCTTCGAGCGCCACCGGGAAATTGATGCCGCGACCGAGATACAGAAAGTCCGTGGAGCGGAAGAATTCCTTCGAGAGTTCCTCGATGCCGTCTGAATCGTTGAGCAGGTGTTCGAGTTTGACTGGAAGCTCCGCGAGTTCCTGCGCATGAAAGCGAGCCTCGTCGACAGAAAGCACGCCACGCACCTGGCCCAGGTACATGCCGAGCAGGTAAAGCGCAATCATCTGACTCGTGAAAGCCTTCGTTGAGGCGACACCAATTTCAGGACCAGCGTGGGTCAGGATCGTTCCATCGGCTTCGCGAACGATCATCGAACCCTGCACGTTGCAGATCGCCAACACGCATGCGCCGAGCTCCTTTGCTTCACGCAGCGCCGCGATCGTGTCGGCAGTTTCCCCGGACTGAGAAATCACCAGCAACAAGGAGTTTTCATCCATCACCGGCTCGCGATAGCGAAACTCGGAAGCGTAATCGACGTCAACCGGTATCCGCGCGAGTTGCTCGATCATGTATTTGCCTGCGAGACCTGCGTGCCACGACGTACCACAAGCGGCAATCTTGATGGACGTGAATCGTTTGAAGTCGGCTTCGGTGATGTTTGCCATCTCGTCGAGAAACACCTGACCGCTGTCGAGTGAGATTCGTCCCTGCACGGTGTCGCGAACGGAGCGCGGCTGCTCGTAAATCTCCTTGAGCATGAAGTGCTTGAAGCCGCCCTTCTCCGCCATGATCGGATCCCACGTGATTCTTTGAATCGAAGGCTGAACGGAGTTGCCCTCGAAGTCTGTAACGCGAACTGCGTCTCTGTTGATGATTGCGATTTCGCCGTCGCCGAGAAAGAAGACGTCGCGTGTGTGTTGCAGAATGGGCGGGATGTCGGACGCTACGAAGAACTCGCGGTCGCCTAAACCGATAACCACCGGCGGGCCCTGGCGAACAGCGATGATCGTGTCGGGTTCGTCGGCGTTGATGATCGAGAGTGCAAAAATTCCGCGCAGTTCAGTCACAGCCGAGCGCACGGCTTGCTCGAATGAGGAATCCTTTTTGAGATGCTCCTCGATGAGGTGGGCCATGATCTCAGTGTCCGTTTCAGTGACGAAGTGGTGATCGGATTTGCGCAGTCGTTCTTTTAACTGCAGATAGTTCTCGATGATGCCGTTGTGTACGACGACGACGCGGCCGGTGCAGTCGCGATGCGGGTGTGCATTTTCTTCAGTCGGCCGGCCGTGTGTTGCCCAACGTGTGTGTCCGATGCCGTATGTGCCGTCCAGTGGGCTGAGGCGAATAGTCTCTTCGAGGTTGCGCAGTTTTCCCTCGGCGCGGCGAATCTCGAGGTCGTGTTCTTCATTGACGACCGCGATACCGGCTGAGTCGTAGCCGCGATATTCGAGTTTACGCAGCCCATCGATGATGAGCGGCACCACTTGTTTGTTTCCTACGTAACCAACAATTCCACACATGCTTTGTAATAACTCCTATTTATTTAGCCACGTATGAACACGGATCTTATTGCAGCTTCTTTTTTACTTCGTCCGGTACGCCAGCTACTAACGAGTCTGGAGGCACGTCTTTCGTCACCACGGATCCAGCACCTGTCATTGAGCGAGCACCCACACGAACCGGAGCAACCAGCATCGTGTCTGAACCGACTTTCACGTCGTCTTCGATGATGGTTTCGTGTTTGTGTTTGCCGTCGTAGTTACACGTCACGGTTCCGGCGCCGATGTTTGTTCGCTCACCGATCGTCGCATCGCCAAGATACGTCAGATGCATGGCCTTCGTGCCGCGTTTCAACCGAGATTTCTTGACCTCGACAAAATTTCCGACCGTCGCTTTCTCTTCAAGCACCGCGTTCATGCGCAGGTGTGCAAACGGTCCGACCGCGCAGTTCGATTCGAGCAGCGAATCGACAATGATCGAATGATCCTTTACGACCACGTTGTTGCCCAGGCGCGAGTTTGTGATGCGCGCGGCGGAAAGAATCACGCAGCCTTCGCCGATGACTGTTTTTCCTTCGATTGTCACGTTTGGATAAATAATCGTGTCGCGGCCGATCTGAGCTTCGGCGCTGATGTACGCGTGAGACGGATCGATAAACGTCACGCCGTCTTCGATCATCAGCTTTCGGATTGCGGAGCGGCGGATGAGGTTTTCAAACTCCGCGAGTTCGGCGCGCGTGTTGATTCCGGAAACCTCGCGGCTGTCGCTGTGGAGATAAACGCTGACTGTTCCGCCACCTGCAAGAATGATCTCGGCGACGTCCGTCAGATAGTACTCGCCCTGATCGTTCGCCGGCTCGATTTTGCGCAACGCTCGGTACAACTCTTTCGCGTCGAAGCAGTAGATGCCGGAGTTGATCTCTTTGACGAGGCGCTGCTCTTCTGTGGCATCCCGGTGCTCGACGATCTTCTGAAACGAATCGTTCTGGTCGCGAACTATGCGCCCGTAGCCAGTCGGATTTTCAAGACGAACACTGAGGATCGTACAGGCTGCCGCAGCATTGTTGTGATGCTCGATAAGCTTCCGAAGCGTATCAGACTTAATCATCGGCACGTCGCCGGAAAGAATCAGGACGAGTGAATCAGTGTTTTCGAGTTCGCTTCGCGCTGACTCAACCGCATCGCCAGTTCCGCGTTGTTGCGCCTGCAACACGGGGCGAGCGAGATCCCCGACTTCCGCGAGCGCCGCACGCGCAACTTCTTCCGCCTGATGACCCACCACTACCAGAATCGCCTGTGGATCCAACGCCTTCGCCGCTCTAACGACGTGCGCAATCAACGGCGAACCGCCAAGCTCGTGCAGAACCTTCGCACGGTTCGACTTCATTCTGGTTCCGAGGCCGGCGGCCATGATTAGGACATTTAGTGGTTTTTGCGACATCGAGGTTTATCTTAGACAGCGACGGGGGCGAGTGCCTGCTTGCGACAATGCATCACGACTTCTGCGAGACGATCCGAGTTGTGCCTGACTTTTTCCCCGTCGTAAAGCAGATCAGCGCGCACGACCTCCGTCGTCTGATCGAGTGCATCGTCAATCGGATCATCGATCCCGATCTGATAGGCGCCCTCCGCAGCATAAAGATCAGCCTGCTCTTTGGTGATTCGCCGGTTGTTGACGACGACGAAATCGAAATGGATTTCCGGGGCGTACTTCTTAATCGTCTCGAGATGTTTGCGCGCGCTGTAGCCGTCTGTTTCGCCGGGTTGAGTCATCAGATTGTTGACGAAGATCTTTGTCGCGCGTGTTTGACCGATAACGCGTGCTACCTGCGACACGAGCAGGTTGGGCAGGATGCTTGTATAAAGCGATCCGGGACCGACCGTGATGATGTCC
This sequence comes from Acidobacteriota bacterium, assembly GCA_046733695.1. Taxonomy (GTDB): domain Bacteria; phylum Acidobacteriota; class Blastocatellia; order Pyrinomonadales; family Pyrinomonadaceae; genus PSRF01. The sequence goes on along the minus strand of JBKPPU010000147.1, from coordinate 698 downwards.
GCAGCGCGAATGGCTTTTAGTGCGGCAGGCAAGGGAAGACATTGCTCGGGTTCGAGTCTGAGTCGTCGAATCGGAAGCTTGGACGCTGAGATCTGTGTCTCGCCGAGAACGACTGTTCCATCCTCCAATTCCGCTGCGAGACGAACGTCGCTGATCGTCGCCGGGAAAATGTGACCCTTACTCGCGAGCACCTCTGAGGAGAGACGAATCGCTTCGGTAAAGTCGCCAGTGACTTCAGTCAGCGCTGCCAGAAAGAGATTTCCAAAACTGTGTCCACCAAGACCCCCATCGCCACGGAAACGATGACGAAAGAGACGCGACAAGAGCGTCGAGTCTTCCGAGAGCGCGATCATGCAGTTGCGTATGTCGCCCGGCGGAAGCATTTGCAGTTCGTCGCGCAGGCGTCCGGAACTGCCTCCGTCGTCGGAAACAGTGACTATGGCCGACAGACTGTCGATCCACATCTCGTCATCGGTTTGGCCGACCAGGCGTTTGAAACCGGCGAGAAGAGTCGAGAGCCCGGTCCCACCACCAATCGCTACCAGCTTTTGACCACCGCTATTCATCGTTGGAATCATAACATGTCAAATTAAATGGACGTTCCAGCGCGTGCTGAGGGGCGGCCCTCCGTGGCCGCCCCGGCGTGGAACTCGATCTTTTGCAACATAGTCGCGATTTCAGGCATTTGACAAAGAGAT
>JBKPPU010000146.1:0-23481 GCA_046733695.1 Acidobacteriota bacterium | reverse complement strand
CGTCGTCTCTCGCTAGAGGAGGAGAAGGCGCTCTTTAATATAGGACTCGTCGGCAGACGTGAATACTTGCGAGCGATCACGGTGGTAGCTCTATGCACGGGGATGCGTAAAGGCGAGTTGCTCAGACTCAAGCGTGACGATGTGAACTTTGGTTCCGTAAGTCTAAGTCGTGTGATCAAGGGAGAGGTTTGGGAAATACTTCCAAGCTGGCTCCTGATCGAGAAGACGAAGAACGGTAAGCCTAGAACGATTCCGATGAGTCAGCGAGTTGCGGCCATCCTGAGGATGCTGTGTGAAGATGAAACTACTGGCGACTATATCTTCACCAGCGACAAGACTGGATCGCGATTCATTGACACCAAGAAAGCGTTCACGAGCGCATGCCGAGAAGCTAAGATCGTCAATCTCACGTTCCATGATCTGAGGCATACGTGGGCGTCGCGGGCTGCTGAGATGGGAGTGCCAGAACATGTCCGCCGTGACATCCTGGGCCATAGCGCCACAAGCATGACAGGCGACTACACTCACGCATCAACCGAGGAAATGGAACGGGCGATGGAGCTAGTTGCCAGCTACCAAAGGGAACAAAGTTTTAACCGTGAAAAAAATCTCGGCAAAATCTCGGCAAAACTGGAAACGGCGGCGAACCTGCAATCCGCTGCTGTTTTGTAAGTAATTGAAAATAAAGGAGAAGTTGGTAGCGGGGGGCGGGATCGAACCGCCGACCTTGGGGTTATGAATCACGCGGGATGCGTAAACGTAACTAATTGATTTTGAATCGAGATGCAGCCACGAGCAAAATCAACGCTTTTTACATCTGTTGACATCTATTCCAATCAACTACTCCGCTGTTCTATTTATTCCTGCCACAATCCTGCCACAAGGAACTGGGGTGAAACTGGTGTGAATCCGTCGGTTGAGACAATTTCAATTAGCCCCAATTGCGGTCAATGAATCTGGCTTCCAGGCCTTAAGCTTATGGATGTTGACGTATTTGGCCTTCGTGCCAGTGAACGTCAAGGATTCTGACTATCAGCGATCAGCTTCTCAACGCGAGCCTTTTCATTCGCATCGACTACTGCGCCTCTCCCATTAAAATTCTCAAACGTGATTGCATAAACTTCTTGGCCGAACTCAATAGGCGTAACTTTTGTATATCCAATAATCGTTTTCAGATCGGCGTAAGCGACGGCTTGATTGGGGCGTAAGTAAGAGCCTTGCTGGTGTGGCTGCATTTTGATCCAGCGCGATTTCGAGCCTTCAATTAGTTTGAAAAGCTTATTGAGGCTTGGACTGCCTTTGGAATTGTTCACCAGTCGTCGAATTTTCCGTCAGCAAACGTGAACATACGTGCACCGATATTGAATGAACTATCTTGGGCGTTGTAAAAAACCACGATGGCAACATTCTCCCATTGTACGCGCCTGAATGATCCGGGAGCATTTTCAAACCAACGTTGTTGTCCCACTACCGTCGACGAAAACGTAGAAGCCAGGACGACCAGTAAGAAAATTCGTAGTTTCATAACATCCTCCTGAGCCTATCAGCCTTGGATTTGGAGATTTCCCAACCGAGTAACTCAAATTAGTCAACGCAATCTTCAAGGCTTTTCTTTCGCAGTACAACGACTTGATCGATATGACATTCATTCAGAGATGTTCGGCTCCGGGCATCCGCTACATGCGCGAAAAAGCAACTGGTAGGCGCTCCAATACGCTTAGCCTATCTGTTTCCTAGTGCTGGCAGCCATCGCCCTTCAGAATTCTCAATTCTCTGGACTCTTTTGCCGCAGTTAAGAGTCGGAACCTGCAACACTTGCTTACAGTGGTATTCGTGTTTCAATCACGCCTTCATCCAATACAAACGTTTTTCCAATCGCGTTTGGTTGGTCGCTGCGGGCGACGTTAACTTTCTTCTTTGCAAGTTGATCCAATAGCGGGATCCTAGGGATGTCGGGCCACACCGTGCGTGTCAACGTAGAGGCCATTGCACAGATTCCATCCGGCATGATCTCGTCGACAAAATCCTTTGGTGTCGCATTGTGACTTCCATGATGTCCAATCTTGTAGAACGCCACATTCTTCATCATCTGTTTCCATTCCGGATCCTGTATCGCGGCATTCCACGTGCCCCATTGCGCATCTCCTGGAAACAGGAAAAACGTCCCTGCCACTTCTAACATCAACATCAAGCTTGTGCCATTCACTGCTTTGTCGAGCGCGACAGCAACCGCAAGATCTGTCAGTGAACCGGCTTTTTTAATTCCGTCGCGATCGGTGGGGAGAAACGTGCCGGTACCCGTGTACTTGTCATGATGAAACTCAGCGGCAAATGGCGCGGGAGGCAAGCTCGTATCAGTGTCAATTGAAGCACGCATCCGTAAAAAGCTCTCGCCTTTAGGTGGATCCATGTCGCGGATAACGTCGCGTTCTCGCGACGGTCCCAGTACATGAATCTTCACGCCTGGTAAAACATCGGTTTTTAGCAGCCGACCATTGTCATCTACTTTCGGTTTTATTGGTAAGAAACGTCGTTCAGGCTCTCCAAGGAATCCACTGTGCAGAGTCTTCATCTCCTTCTCGTTCGTGAGCGACAGTGAATTGGTTACGACGTCCAGGGCACGATTTCTAGCGTCTAACTCCGCCGCATTGAGTCCGACCATAGGCTTCGTCAAAGATATATTGAGGGCTAAGGCAAGGCTGCTTTGGATATCTCGTATCTTTCTTCCCTCCGCGTCAGTGGGATCTTCCGTCCACGGCATCCACACTTCCTTGACCTCAACGCTATTCCACTTGGCGTTACCAAAACCGGAGATATGATCCTTGTGACGATGAGTTGCAACTACAACGTCGATTCTCGGTACACCGTCGTCGTCCGTGACGTCTGCGATGATCCGATCAACAATACTTCCCATCGGAATATCTTGGGCAGCCTGTATCGAACCGCAGTCAAACAAGATTCGACGTTGCTTGCCATTGGAGGGTAGGAGCACGAGAAACGCATCTCCGAAGCCAACGTTGTACATTCGAATCCGGACTTCTTTGCCGGAAGCGCCGGCTGATTTCTTTGAGCTCTTCTTTGATGTTACCTTCTTCGAACTCTTTTTTGTGCCGGACTTCTTCGAGGTTGCATTCTTGCTCTTCTTTGTTGCCTTCTTGGTGACCATCTAATTTAACCTCCGTGTAGGTTCGCGAAGCTCATTAGTTGCAACATGCGCTCTGAGTATTCTTTGGCGGTGTAATAGGGAGTAAGCGCGTTCTGCAGATCACACATCTTTAAGTAATCTTGTTGACGAGCAAATCGATCTTTTCCTTTTGCACTACGGCTGGGATCTCCTCCAGCCTGTCTCATTGGTTTGGAAATCAGGTAGCGAACTTTCCCGTTCGAAGAGGCGATCAACGTGCATCCACCTCGGAACGGTATACCTCCGAGCATTTGCTTTACACTGTGATCGACTTGCGCGTACTGCACGACCAGCTCAACCAGCAACCTTCCATTAGGCGCGACACGAAACACGGGATGAAAGCCGCGTACCTGAACTTTCAAGTTCCCATTCAGGCCCAATTGATCCTTATTCGCCATCGCATACTGATGTAGAGAATTTCCTAATTCTGCGTTGACATCAAGTTCGAACTCTTCGCCTTCATCCTCATTAACATATTGTTTTGAAGGGTCAATGGTATCTGGCTGAAAGGTTGGATCCTGCCAGCCAGTATCAAAGGAGCGGACGGCGTTAAAGAAGACCTGCTCGAGTAGTGTTGGCACGTCGCCACCTAGCTGTGGCAATCTGTTTTCGACGTTGTCCCACAATAATGATTCTTCGGCGAGCGAGTTGACTCCCTCTGGATAGATGCCACGCAACCGAAACGCTTCAATCATTGCGTCGCGCAAATTGAATTCGTCTTCTGGTACCAGCTCGAAATCTGCGGTAATCATGGCCCGCAGAAAATCTCCAAAAGTAACATCAACGGGCGGCATGTAGTCGAAAGCCCTGATGCACATATCGAGCACTCTTTGTGCGGTACGCGAAGCTTCAGTCGCAATGCGATTGACGAGGTCCGGATGTAAATCGCCCTGTGGCAAGTTGCCTGTGCCTCCGGTGGCAATGCGTACGAGGTCCGTAATTCGCCGTTGATATGTCTTTGAAAATCCATCAAAGACCGCAGCAACAAGAATCGAACCGCGGTCGTGTGGTTCACTGACCAAATCGGTGAGTTTGGTGTTTGGCTCATCAAGGGCTGAGCGGAGTGCTTTGCCACCGCCAGTCGCAAAACCAAACTGACGCGCTAATTGGACCAAAGGACTTGAAGTGCGAACGTCGAGATGGGTGCGTTGAATCTGATCGCGCAGAATGTCTTGGAAAGAGAAGTGCTGGAAGAGTGCAACGATGTCGGCAAAGCCTTCGTGAAATGCGAGCACGTCGATATTTGATGGTTCCAGAAAGAGTGGTCTCAATCGATCGACGATCGCGTGCGTCATTTCATGTGTGATCACGTCGTGCGAAAGGCAAGTGAAAACTGTTTGACCCGGCAAGTTTGGACCAACGTCTGCCGCATCAGCCTTGAAATATCCAAAAAGAACTGCGTTGAGCTCCGGGCTGTAGAAAGCGTTTGCCCCATAGAAGGCATGAGGAAAGAGACGCAAGCGTGGATAGGTAGTGCCCCGTTTCCGATTGTGAGAGCCGAGGCGCAAAACGCGGCCCAGGGCGCGATCGAAGTTCTCGAGCGTTTTTTGCGCGATGGCATAAACCATCTGCTGATGGAAACGTGGATCTGATTCTGAAGGATCGAGCCCGTTCTGCATCAGAATTGGGGCCAGATCGAGATTGACGGGCGAGTAGAAACAATCCTGGGCGCCGTCGTAATCAATAACCTCGAGTCGTGATCCAATTGGACCTTCCTGCAATGGCTCGTTGACGATATCGATGCGAGCCCGATTGCCGAAGGTCCTGCCGAGCAGCGGGTCAGAAGCAAAGATTTTGAGTGGACGTCGAGCAGCTTGAGCAATTCCGTTTTCGCTGGGTCGTCTCAGCATGCAAATACTCCTTCGCAGGCAGGTTCAGATTGTGGAGCACTTCAGTTAAGTATGCAGAGGATAAGTTAAAACATTTCCGTGATTCCGATTAGTTTGAGCGCGGAATTATGCGCGAGATGTCATAGCTAAACGAGACTGCCGGTTTCCAGACGTATCGGTTTATTGTCGTCACATTCTGTGTTTTGTTCAGCGCGGCGCCCTCGAAGAAGTTGCCACCCAAGATCTGCTGTTTGCCGATGAACGTACCGAACGTCAGAAATACTTTCCGGCGGTAGACGTTTACCGATCCACCCAACAGATACTCAAGGTCGAAGTCGTTATCGGTCTTCTTGCCTGTGAGTCCGCTCGTGAAGTAAAAATCGCGACTCTTGCCGAAGTCTGTCAGGCGAGTGTGCAGCATCACCATTGGGACCATGCGGTAGCCGGAACTCGACGTTAGACCCACGATTCTAGTCAACGTTTGCCCGTTGGTGAGGTTGCCCTGCCGGTCGCGCGCAAAGCCGGCAATCTCGTCGTAGGTTCGCTCTTCCAGCGACGTGACAGCTAGTCCGAGTCCGAGACTAAACGGAACGCCGCCGATGCGAATTTCATTTTTCAAATCATCGGAAGGTGAACCCGTCGCGCCACTTGAAGCTTTACCTTCGCCTTTCTTAGTTCGCGAAAAGCTGTAACTGAAGGAGAACCCGGGCTTCCATGTCAGAGTCTTTCGGAAAAACTTAGCGTCTCCCAGTGAGTCGGGAATGGCGTCTCCAACTCTCACATCGCTGACCAGGTTTTGCGTCAGACCGCCATACGCGCCGACTGTGAATAGCGCGCGATCGTTCAGGAAACTGACGGATGGCCCAACCAAATATTCCATGTCAACGTTATCGTCGTGCTTGCCGGTAATTCCGAGTGAGAAAAATAAACTGCTGTTTTCGTGATCGAGGACACGTGAGTTAATAAACATCATCGGAAACAGTCGCCGCGGTGAATTTTGGTCGAACCCGATGACGTTTGCGTCACCGTTTCCGGTTGGATTTCCATTTGCGTCGAGAACGAAGCCTTTGACCGATTTGAAAGTCCGCCGCGGCAATGGTGAGTAGACCATGCCACCGGAGAGCATGAATCTCGGCCGGCCCAGTTGAACTGTTTCGTTTACGTCACCGGTTAGAGATGCTGCACCGGCAGGTTTATCGCCACTACCACCAGCAGCGGGTTTCGCAGGAGTAGGAGTTGGTGCGGCTCCAGCTTGCAACTCGCCTGGAACAACTGGCCCTCCGAATTTGTTGCCTATAGTGCCCTCGCCGCCACCTCCAGTACCAGCGCCGGCTCCGGCTCCGGCTGCCGGGGTATTTCCAGTGTCCACGGTACCACTCTGTGGGCTGGCGCCGCCGGCGGTGTTCGCTTCGAGTTTTTCGCGTTTTATGGAGATTGTCGCCTGGCTCAATTCGAATTTCTTCGCGATGGTGAAAGTGCGTGCGAACATTCCTTGCTTGTTCTTTAGTTGGTCGGTGAAGAGGGCAATGTTCTGCATTTCCTGTCCCTTCCGGCGCAGGTCGTCGAGCTTGCGCTTATAACCCGTTTCACCAACCAGGACTATCACTTGATCTGCGTAGGCTTTTAACTGCGCAACGCAATCGAAACCCCCGCAACGAGGTGGTGGCAGTGCTTTTAGAACTGTGTCAGTGCCATACGTCGCAGCCAAGGTCGACAAATCGTTTGCTAATGCCGTTATGTCGCTGATTTCTTGTTGCGCTTTATTGAGGTCACCAAATAAACGATCAAAGTCGTAGCCGCCCAATGTCTGATTTAGTTGCTCGGCTTTGTAACACGTTTCGAACGCTTCGAATTGTTGATTGCGCAAATCGGTAAGGTCAGTTGTGAACAAGACAAACCGGCTACTGGTGCTTCCGGCCAGTCCGCCGCCCACCTTGAAATAGATATTCGATCCATCGAGATTCGTAACCAACACCGAACCAGTAGCGACTCTCGTTTTGATTTCATTGAATATTATGTACATCTCCCGAAGCGCCTCACATCGAGTATCGCCAGCAGGGCAAATAGCAGGAGGCAGCGGAGGTGTGAATGTGCCCAAACGTCGTTCCAGACCCTCTAATCCTTTAAGAGCGGCGGCTCGTACGGCTTCATTGGCTTTACCGGATTGAGTTCCGACCGTTCCGGCAAGATTTGGCGGCAAGAGCAATTTGAGGAAGTCCGACACCGCTGTGCTGACCAACTCCTGTTGCGCTACCGAGATCTTATAGTCGTACACAAAAGGATTCATGTGGATCACTGAGACTCGGCCATCGCCTTCGGTGAACAGGAGCTTGCCTGTCGATTGGTTGATAGCGAAAGGACGTGCATCCATCACCAGGCCCTTTTTTCGCTCCTTATCAATTTGATTATTGATGTCTGTGATTGCAGTTGGTTTGTCGACGAATGCAGAGGTAGCAGCGGTGCAGTGCCCGATCTTGATATCGTCGAGTGACTGTGCAATGCCGGCGCGGGAGCAGCAGATTGAAACAAGGATGATTACGAGCAGTTGCAGTGTGGTTTTCATCGTTAGACTCTCCATGCGTTGAGTTGGGCTATTACCGCCAGCGTGATACGTACGCCACTGTTAAAAGGAACATTGCCGAAGTTGTGAATGGCGCAGGCAGTTTGCTGCTCGTTATTCGCGAAAAATACCGGGCTACCGCTTTGACCGCCGAATGTGAAGATGTCGTAGAACAAGCGCGCTGGTGTTACCTGCCTGATTGGGTTGGTCTCAAACCATTGAGTTCCGTCGGGAACGTTGTCTGGATAACCAGAAAGCGTTGGTCGAGCGCCGTTGAGTTGCTGATCAGAAAACGGACTGACATTGAAGAATCCGACCTGAGCGCCGAGAGCTTGATTAGGCGGGAGGATCAAGACGCCATAGTCGAACTCGAGATTTCCCTCGAGTCTCCAGCGATCATGCACACGCATGTTTTCCGTAGTGACCTCTACCCAGCCGACGAGTGATTGAGCAGCATTTGTTTCGCCGTTTCTTGCCGGCATCACGAGGACCTTTCGCACTGGTCCGTGAGCAGCCGTGCCCGGACTAAAAACAAAGAGACAGTGTCCGCACGTTACGAGCATTCGCGGCGAGATGAAAAAAGCGGTGCCACTGTGAAGACCGTTGTCGGCGGCGGTGATCACGAGATCGCAAACCTTGCGGAATGGAGATAGTCGCGTGTCGACCGCTCTTTGTCGCTCCGCAACACTACCGGCCAGTGCAAATCCCAGGGCGCCTGCCGCGGCTTTCGCGGCTTTTTTACGCACCGCCTTTTTACCAAAAGACAATAGCCCGACGTCCTTGAGTCCGCCTTTTGGCAGCCGCGGTAGTTTCGGTTCCTGCGGTGCGCTGCTTTCCTTGGCTTTCTTCTTTGCAGCAGTTGGACGCTTCCGTGAGTTTTTTTTCGCGCCCAATTTCTTCTTTGTCAGGCCGGATTTCGTCGGTTTTTTAGTGGTGGGTTTCGTAGTCATGGATCACCTGTCTAAAATCCTATGTCGGGTGCGTCACTATTAATGACATATCAGACGAAAACATTTCTTTGCCTTTTGGTTTATTTCGCATCCTTTGATGTGTCCCCAGAAAGTGTGCTGATCTACTGTCACCTTCAACACCTAGTGTTATAATTGCGGCTGAAATTTCACCTTGCCGAGAAATTTTTTGAGTCACTTTGCGGTCTATTCCTAATCTCACTGTCGAACCAGGACGATCTACTTGAGCGAAGACAGTTGGCAAGCTTTGTTTAGCGCGCTCCATCGCGCTGGAATTGAGTATGCTGGCCTCCATAGGCTGGTCACAGCATTCTTCGTTGGGTGGAAATGTGGCGTTGATGCTGAAGCGTTAGCGGATGTCACCTTGGATCGCCTTGCAAAGCGAGTTAATGGAGGTGAGAGTGTTCGAAACTTCACGTCGTATTCATTCAATATCGCACATAAGGTTTACAAGGAGTACTGTCGAGATCGCGAGAAACTCAGGGCTGCTCTGAGAGATCTTAAGTATTTGACTCCCAAAGTTGAAAAACCTGAAGAAGAAGTGGATGTTCGTCGCGAGTGCCAGAAGACGTGCGTCAAGACGTTGTCGGCAAGTGAACACCAGCTCGTGGTAGATTATTACCTGACTGGCAAAGACCGCGGTGTGCTTGCGGCAGAACTCGGCATTCCGTTAGCAACATTGAGGACAAAGATTCACCGTTTGAACCTGCGATTAGAGAAGTGTGCGGAGGATTGTCGACGATTGGCATAGCTCGAGATCTCAGCGGCGAACTGCATCGGTTGAAGGACACTAACTTAGAATGGCCGAAACTGTTAACCAACATGAGTTCTTAATTCGGTATCTCTTGGGAGTGGTCTCTGATGCGGAGCGTCGCGCTGTGGAAGAGCAGTTCTTCGCGCCTGATGCTGATCTAAACGTATTGCTTCAAGCGGAGGACGAACTCATTGACGATTATGTTAGGGGTGCTCTCAGTGCTTCAGATCGAGGACTATTCGAAAGTAATTTCCTTTGTACAAAAAAGAGAAGGCAGCGGCTGGAGATGGTACAGTCATTCGTTCAGGTGTTGGCTCAGACGGTCTCAGAAAGATCGGTTTCGTCTGAAAAGTTTCACGGATCGTTGTCGTCTCAAAAAGCAGCCGGAAGTCGCCGTCCTGGAACGTCACACAAGCCACTCTCGCTAGCCTCGTTTACCGACCTTCTACAATGGCTAGACTCCGATCGTGAGAGAGCGGCAGAAAAATACGAAACTATTCGGAATCGACTAATCATGATGTTTGCGTTGCGAGGTTTCGACAACCCTGAGCAGTTAACTGATGACACTTTTGACAGAGTTGCTTCAAAGGCCGCTCGATTAATTGAGACATACGTCGGCGATCCTGCTATCTATTTCTTCGGAGTCGCTAGGGCAGTGATGATGGAAGGACTCAAACGTCCAGCTCGTGATCTGATGCCGGCGGTGATCGTGGGCGGACAGAATGTGTCAGACCAAACATACGATTGTCTCGAAAGGTGTTTAGATCAATTGTCGGAAACTAACCGTGATCTGATTTTGCAATACTACACGTCTGAGAGCCAAAGCAAAGTCGCCAAGCACGTAGACTTGGCCCAGAGTTTAGGAGTTTCGCCAAATGCATTGCGCCTGCGAGTTCACAAGATCAGACAAGCCTTGGAGAAGTGCGTCAGATCGTGTGTTCAGGATGAGAAGAATCAGGTCGATGTTCTTCACTGAAATCAATCCGCCAAGGAAAATAATTGCAATGCCACGAAAGTTGATTCATACGCTACTGAGGAACATACGGTCGCTTAATAACTCTGTACTAACCATGGTAGTTTGAATCACCTATTTGGCAAAAACTTAAGTATTTGCCTTTTCGAAAGTTGCAGCCACCAAGAATTTCGGCCCATTTGCATTTCTTACTTTTAGTCCCGGTCCCGTATCCGTCGTTTGCTGCCGATTCTGGACACAAATTGGACACAACGTTTTGGGGTAAACTCCACGGTTAGTATCTTGGAACTTAACTCTGCTGTCACGGCTTCCATTGATTCAAAAAACTTAGCTCTCGACTACTCCGTGGGTGAGTACCCACTTTTTAAACAGAGGGATTTCGATTCGATAACCATCGCTGGTACGTTCGATAACGTGAAATCGCTGTAGTCTATGCAGAGCAGCTTCGCAAATACTCGTGCCATATCTTGGGATTACGAAATCTCGGGCTATTGCATCTAGGATAAGTCGCCCGAACAATACTTCTTCTCTGCTTCTACCGGTAAGCTCATTCCATATATTATGAAAATACGGGGCAGCCGCTAGAACTTCGTCAACAGCGTTGTTCAGAAGTGGGTTCGTAATCACCCGCGTCCTGGCTTCATTCGCTTGCTTCACAAGTAGGCCACCCAATAAATGTATTAAGAGAGGATGATTACGGGTAAGTGTAAGCACTCGTTCAACGATACCCTCGTCATATTTTAATTGGAAGTTGGGAGTTGGATCGATCAGCAATTTTTTAGCTTCCTCGCTCTCTAGATATACCATCTCGATCGGGTACGCATTAATGAAGTGGCTGCTCCAGTGTGGTCCAAGTTCATCAAGAGTCCGCATGCCAGCCAACAAAAAGCTAATGAACGAGCTGTGTTGAATCAAGTGTCTCAGTTCGTGGAAGGCTCGCGTCGTTAATCGACCGTCCTCATACGCCGTCCCGAGTTCCTCAAATTCATCAAAACAGATCAGTACATGGTATGACCCAAAAGCTGCGGAGGTTCTATTTAGCCAAGCATCGAAGGCGGGGTAGGTATCAGCAATAAACTCTTCTCTACGAACAGTGGGAGAAATGTTCAATCCTTTTTGTACCGCCTGCGCTTCCGTGAGCGAGGAAATCTTAAAAAACAAATCAGCATCACTGTTCACAAATATACCGTGTTGTACGTCGATAGATACCGGAATTACCTTACTACTTAACAGATTGGGCAGACAGTTCAAAAAGGATGTTTTACCGCATTGTCTAGGGCCGTGGAGGACCATGGTTTTATGACTAGATTCAAGTATTTGCCTTTGAACTTCTTTTACAAAATTGGTGCGTCCTTTAAAAAGATGTGATTTATCTGGTTGCAAGGGGATACCTGCCTGAAATGGATCCCTAATATCTCGAAATGCCTGGGTCTGTTGCGACCTTATTTCATCATCGAGTATCTGACGCCATTTCTTTGAGACCATTCGCCACGGTTCTCCTGCCGCTCCCTCATAACCGCGCTTAGATAATTGTTTATCAAATGTGTTCAAGTCATCTTTGCAATTTATCAAGGCGGTTTCTCGTAGTGATCCCGGGGCGTTCTTCAATGCTACGTTTACATCTTTAACTATAGTTCGTAGCTCAGGAAAGATTATTGAAATCTCTGGTGCTAACGAATCAATACTCTTACCCAGAACTGCATGTTGATCAACTGAGCGTTGTGGTGCTGAATAATATTTTGGCAATAAGGTGCGCAATGGTGATTCACTTGTAGAAAGAATGGAAAGTAAGTCGTTCACTGTCGTCATAGCCTTCAACCGATCCGCCACAATCTGAGGAAGAGCCCTATCGGCGGTTGCTCTCAAACTCGGGAATGGCGAGACTTGCATTGCGTGCATGGTCTTAGCAGCAAACGCGGGATTACAGTTGAATGCAGCAGCTAGAACCTTATCGTGTGATGGTATCTGAAACCACACGAGAAAACTGAAATTTGGCGGTAACCATCCTAGCAATCGACCGGATCCAGAATTTGTCTCCTCGTCTAGCTGTGATCTGCCCAACACGGAAATAAGACAGAAGGCGGCGTAATCCGGAAATAGTCGACAATACCCAAGCAGCGAGACCAATGGAGTCAACAGCCCCACCCACCCTAAAGCTAGGAAGCCTAGTGGGGTTAAAATGGCTGCCAAGAAGAAAAATCGTCTCCATTTCTTACGAGGAGGACTGACAACAGCCGAGATCAACAAACTTACGGAAAAGAAAGACACCATTGGAAGGGCTATAAGAGCAGCCAAGATGGAGGTCGTTCCAAGCGCTATTACCGTAGCTACCCCCAAAGTAAACCCCACCACTATAAGAGTTGAAATTATCCATGCAGGCCGTTGGGCAGGACGTTGCGGCAACACTTGGAGAAGAAAAGTTTGAAGAAAAGAGAACGAAAGAAAAGAAGCTCCCACAGTGCCCGCGATTAAGAGGACTACATCTCTAATTCCATAATGCTCAAGAGGAGTTAACACAAAGCCAGCCACCCCTAAAGCCGCAACGATCGTTCCTAATGCCGCAAGCATAGAAACAAATTCCCAGAGAAGATCGCCTTCGCCTCTAGAATGTTCAGTGAGCCGTACGAAGAGTACGGTGAAGAGCCATATAAAATAGAGCGTGCCACTTATAGCGATGGTCAATCGTGAAAAATTCACGAGCCACATCACAAATCCTATGATGAAGCAGCCAAACCCCACGACCACAACACTAAGCAAGGCCGCAACGAACCTATTCCGGAAGCCTGGGCTGAAAGTCTTTGCAACTTCAGATAGGTATTCTCCTGCACGTCGGGCAAACCAAAAACTTGCTGTGACCGCCGCAATTCCGAGACTTGTAGCGCTTACGGAAGGTAGAGCGCTCCAAGATTGTTCCACAACCGATGCTATGACTTGCCTTTGAGTAAGGTACAGAAACACCATCAATACCGGCATGAAAGTTCCAAATGGTAAGGAAATAAAACCACAGGCGTAAGAACACACAAAAATTGCAACAACGAACAGCAAATCATATACATTCCACGTTACAGCAACTTTGACTATTAAAGGTGAGGCTAGGCACGAAATTAAGAGGAAATATTGCGTAGAAAAGCGAGTTGACGAGAATAAGACATCACTAGGACGAGAATCTGCTTTACTACCATCCTCATTAGTTTGAGGAACTAATTCATTGAACCTCTGCTGCAAAATTTCAGGTCGGAAGAACGACCAATACCAAATACTCCAAATCTCACGAAAGTAGCGTCTCATTCTTGGGTCTCAAGGAAATTCTGGAACGCACAGCTGAATGGACTTCCATTCCTTCGCAGAAGGCCATATGTTGTCAGTGATCTAACAGTAGCTGGGCTTGGAGTGGATAGATTCTGAACTGCTGTTGCGTATCGCAAAGCGTGCTGTTCGTGCGGTGTGAGTGTTCTCCAAATTTCGGCGAAGCGAGGAAAGGCCTCGCGCCGATAAATGCGTTGAGTAATCTCGTGATCGGAGTACTCCCACAAGATACTGGCAGCTAATTGAGTGAAATATGGCAAGGCCCCGGACAACTCATAAATCAATGACAGGTCCAAGTCGCTCGCTGATTTAGATGTCATTCTAAATCTCTCAGTGACAAGGTTGCGCCATTCGACATCTTCAAACGCGCCGAGTGTCGTTTGAGTGAATATGTTCGCAAAAGGTGAGCTGAGTCCCCAAGAGTGATAGAGTTCAGCTAGAGGTCGTTGGCTACAAATCCCTAAAACGAACAGTCCTGCGTTTACTTTTGCTCGCCAGTCTTTGCCCCAACGTTCAAAGAGATCCATTCGTTCTTTAATACTCTCGAATTCATCGAGCAGTATTATGAGACGGTAACCCTCGGAAACGATGCGCGTTAAACCGTCAACGACATCAAAGGGTTCATTTTGATCTCCCCAAGGGAAACTTCCAGTTACTTCCCTTATACCTCGCCGAAGGCCTTCTAACAATCCAGTCGGTGTCTCAAACCTGCTGTCCAGGAGATCCAAAAATACAATTATTGGTCGCTGATAAGATTCGCAGAACTTTAGTGGAAGTTCTCGGATATATCTTAAAAGTGAGCTTCTTCCAGTCCGCCTCAACCCCATGATAGACAGGCACTGAGAAGTCTCACCGCCAAATTTGTTTCGGATAATTCCGAGTTGTTCCCGCCTACCTTCAAAGCGGTTGGCCGGGACGGGTCTGCCATAATCAAATGGATTTGTATGTCCGCGACTACTGATAGGCGTTTGAGAAGCCTCGTTGTGATCAATTGCTCCTGAAATTACCGAAGACAGAATTCGTTCTATTGATTCATGTCTGCCAAACTGATACCAGAGCGGAAGGATGTTATGTTCTGATAAATGACGAGCCTTTTCGAGCTTTTCTTTTTTGCTACGAGGTGCCTCCACTATCGCAAAATGGGTGCTCTCAGGAAAATCCATAACGCTCTGCCGCAGCACATCAATGGTGCGATCTTTGTTAAGGCTACAACCGATGAATAGAAGTGGCCTTCCTGTAAGGACTTGTTTTATCAATCGGGGAAGGGGAAAGCTGAAATCGATTTCTCCATCGCGATACCCATAATGCCGCTCGTAATCACTCCGTGTAAGTATTCGATCAGTTCGCTCTTCCCAATCACCATGAAGTTTTATTAATTTCAGTTGGTTTTGATGCAGAGCTCTTATGGTTTGATCCGGGCGAGCTCCTTGGACAATCCCTTGGAATGGATGACCTAATGCTTCGTAAACTCGCTCAAGCACTCGATCAAAGTTGGTGGTAAATACAGGCCCCTTACTTAACTGAACGACACATCTCAGCGGCTCGGGGATATCTTCTTTTGTAATTTTAAGTCGGTGATCGCCGAAATTCTGCTCGATGGCTGCTTGAAGTCTGAAAGGAGTCAATTTATCGAGTAGTAGTTCCGCAGCAGCTTCATAATCGTTCTGTCTAAGTTCAGATTGCACTCTCCGCAGCACACCTGCGAGAGAGGCTTGAGATAGCAGGAAGCCTGTCCATCCTGGGAAGCCGAAGGGAATAGACACGCCGGCACCAATAAAAGGAATTATTCCGATAGAGCTCTTGACTTGCTCTATGAGTCTTCTTAGGTTCTCTTGATTAGTCTGATCGTCTCCACTGGGAGCAAAGACTTCTTCGTCGGGCAAATTGATGGTCCTTTCGAGATCAAAGGTTCTCGACAGTCAAATCGCTCCAAATCAGCGCATCATGTTTAAATTAATCAACTTGGCTAACGAGGATTAAGGCAGTTGCTGAGTAGCAACTTACGTAAGAATCTCCAAGTTTAGCGAACATTATGCATAGATTCTACAACGGGTCAAGAAAACGGTGATTCGTTTTATTGACTTTATGGATCAACTGGAATTTTCCATGTTTGAGGCTTAGGAAAAGTATTGAGTAAGATTCTAGGCAGTTTAATTAATCTTCTTTTGTGAGGCAAGTCTGTAACCTTCGAGCTGTTGACTAGTCTTAGGACTGATAATGTGACCTGTTTGAGTGAAATGCACATCCTGATTGGACATTGTCAATTTGATATTGCTTTCCATGAACTGATGCGTATAATGAGGCGCGCCTAACAGCCTAGAGCTTACCTTCAGAATACAAGGTTCGCCCTCCAAGGCGGCGGTACTGCATCACAAGAAGATCGGACTATTTCCGCGAGATTAGTTACTAGCTCTTAATGCAGCTCAACCAAAAAATGTTGAGGCGTTCCATCATATGCTCATTGGCCATCACCCTTGGATAATCCATCTCGTTTTGGTCGCAAAAAATGACAACGAAAAGTATCCAGCTGAGTAAGTTTTTGCGAGAGCTAAGACGAGATTTATGGAACTCTCGTTTCACTCGCTTGACAGATTCCAAGGTCCACACAGTGTCGGTGTTCATTCTCTCTCCTTACAGTGGGGCGGGTTTCGAACACTAGACTGGCGAGCAGTACCTTACCCGTACTGCTCGCAGCCTTCGCCCAAGGTCATCTAACTGACCTTGGGCTTTTTTCTTTATCGATACTCCTAAACAAAAACAGCGGACGAATGTTCGTCCGCTTGGGGAAGCCGCCGCAGGAAGCGACAAGTAAGTATCTTTGTTTTCAATCCTTTACAATACATACAGGATCCCCGGTTAGTTAGCTTTTTTGTAGATACAATCCTCCCTATTACTAGTTCGTGGAGGCTTTATACTCCGCGTTGAGTGCTCGATCAAATTTTTGCTTGTTTTATTTTTTTCTGTGCGGGTCAACAAAACGCATCAGTAGTGGGAGAAACTTGCCGGAGGTAGTTGCAAGCCTTTCTCGATCACTACCCCGAATTAGAGTGATCAGGCTTGTCTCCGAAGGCCTCAATCAAACCAGCTAAGTTCGCAAAGGCCAACATTGGACCAGCGAACTCACGTTACGTTGCGACTGTTCTCCTTTAGGTCAGAATGCAATCGCGTATATACTAGGAACGTCGAACATAAACGCTCGGCGCCCAACCACTCAGATTATGGGAGCTTCGAACGTGATCATAAATGACCAGACCTACCGTAACGTTAGATTTTCAACTCAAGGCGGCGTTCTCTCAATTATTTTTGACTCTGAGTTCGGAGAGATTTCCGTTTCACTGTCAATTGATGCCTTGCAAACTCAGTTATCCAGAATCGTTTCTGATTTGCTCGATAGATTTGAGAATGATGATCCTTCTTTCTTAGGCAACATTGCAAAACAATATGGTGTGTCAGAAGAAGAGGTTAGGGCCAGTTTGGAAACAGCTATCGTTTTTAGAAAGCGCGTGAAATTGCACGACGCTGTCGAGCAATTCCTGCAAGGGAAAGACATGAACCTGCAAGGCATGGTTGAACAATTTATTGACAATTTACCCGCTGGCGTGATCCTGCTTTTCTCGCACATGGCAATTGCAACAATCGCTCGAACTGTGCCTGACGTTCAAAGATACACGCTCAAGAATTCAGGAATTCCTGACGACAAACTTCTCGAGTTGCTGAATCCATATTTCAAAAAATCCATCGCCCAGTTGTGGCAAAAAAGTAGCTAGTGCAACGACTCTAGGATCCTGAATTTACTAATCTGCCTCACCCGTTCCAACGCAACAGTCGCAAATCTGCTGGTCGGAAAAGAATGTGCTTGATCTCCTCTCCCCAAGCGGGGTAAGATTATCTTACCATTGGTAAGCTGAGGAGAATGCTATATGGACCGAAACGAAGTTCGTGATTACGTGATTCAATCGCTACGTGAGATCTTGGCTGATCGAGACGTACCGCTAATCGAAGAAAGTACCGACCCAATGCGAGGCTTGGGATTAGACAGTGAAGACGGAGTGGACTTGGCATGCACACTGAGCGACAAGTTAAATTACGACATTCCCCACAAGATAAATCCGTTGGTCGATGATGAGAAGAATCGTCCTCGCCGCGTGGGTGAGATTGTCGACTTAGTCTATAAATTGCTCGAAACAAACAGGGAGGGGAACAATGGCGGACACTGATTCTGTTCGGGCAACGATCGCTACGAGACTTCGCGCCGCCCGGGAACAAGCCGGCCTTTCACAGGGACAAGTGGCTAAGCTCCTTGGTCTACAACGACCCTCAATTTCTGAATTGGAAGCTGGACGCCGAAGAGTATCGGCCGAAGAAGTTTCGCGTTTTGCCGAAATATATAATGTGAGCGTTTCCTGGTTGATGAAACAGGAATCCGAGGTGCCTGATCCTGCAGTTGAGTTAGCAGCTCGTGAATTGGCCAAACTACGAAAGGAAGACTTGGAGACAGTCTTAAATGTCTTGCGCACGTTTCAGAAGTCAAAAAGGGATGCTAAATGAGTCATTCTTTAGACATGGCTAGACAAGCTTTGCGGGGAGCACTAGAAGTTCGACGGCGCAATTCTATCTCAAGTTCCCAACCCATCTGTGTTTTTGATACGGCTGAGCAGCTTGAGATCGAGGTCATTTTTCGCCCAGAAACTAGCTTGGGCGGCTTATACAATAGAACAACCCAAACTATTTTCGTGCCCACACATCGACCTCCAGGTCGCCAAGCATTCACGTGCGCTCATGAGATGGGACATTGGTTTTTTGAACACGGTAACAGCATC
The DNA here is from genome assembly GCA_046733695.1 of Acidobacteriota bacterium. Taxonomy (GTDB): domain Bacteria; phylum Acidobacteriota; class Blastocatellia; order Pyrinomonadales; family Pyrinomonadaceae; genus PSRF01. The sequence continues at coordinate 5,087 of JBKPPU010000146.1, read as the reverse complement.
GATGAGATAAAAGATTTGGAAAGGTTTCATGAACAGCAACCAAAGGAACGTTTGGTTGACATCTTCGCTAGCTACTTGCTTATGCCACCTCGGGCAGTTCATAAGGCTTATGCGGTGCGAGGTTGGAAAATTGCTAAGTGCACACCGGTACAAGCTTACATCGTTGCGGGTCAGCTTGGTGTTGGGTATGAGACCTTGGTGCAGCATCTTCGTCACTCGCTGCGATTAATTTCGCCGAACCACGCTCAACTTCTTCTTAGGGTTACGCCGAAGCAGTTGCGGTTGTCTTTCCTTGGTGATGATCGTGCTCGACACCTTGTGATTGTGGATAAAGAATGGACCAAAGTAGCCGTCGACCTTCAGGTAGGCGACTTAGCGATCATACCTGTAGGTGTGACCCTTGAAGGCAGCAACGCAATCATTACGGGCGATCACCAATTGGGCTTAATTCTCGAGGCACATTCGCCTGGGATTTCTCGTGTGGAACTACCGGATCAATCGTGGTCTGCGTTTATTAGAGTTTCTCGTAAAGACTTCATTGGCAGGAATATCTATCGCCATTTGGAGGATCCTGATGTCGGAGAAAATACCTGAACTCATATCTGAGACTAATTTATCTTACGCTTGGGGCAGAGCCTTTTTGACCACGATGGAAGGTGGTAAAGGTCTGATGCCTCTGACAATCTCAATTGGCGAATTTGTAAACGGCATCCCCAATGAAGACGAGCGGATTCGCAAAGCAGTGGATGAGGCCTTGGCTAGACAAGGAAAATACGAATCTGCTATCTCCGCAATGACAATTTTCCCGTTTAAGTATTGGAACTTAACGAATCGGCCTCACATTGAACAGTTTTCACCGTTGTATTTGGATAAATATCTTCCCAGGCTTCGAGCGCGAGATCCACGAAATCGCACGGGTACATACTTTGAGCGAATGATCGCCTACAGAGCAGTCCGTGGGAAAGGTGGCCAACTCCTGAATGAATGTACGAACCAGTTAAAGCACATTGTCGACCTCTGGCCTAAGAATGGAGAACGCTCGAGGCCACGACAGTCAGCTCTTCAGATTGCTATTTTTGATCCAGTTAAGGATCACACAGGATCACCGCGTAGCGTTTTCCCCTGCCTTCAACAGCTAAGCTTTACGTACGATAACAATCAGGGGCTCGCCGTGAACGCTTATTATCCTGCGCAATATATATTCGATCGAGCCTACGGAAATTATCTCGGTCTTTGTCATTTGGGTTACTTCATGGCGAGTGAACTCGGCTTACGATTTGTCCGATTGAATTGCTTCGTCGGAAGGCCTGAATTGGGGGATGTAACAAAAGAAGCTCTGCGTGGCCTCCAGAGAACAGTTCGAGAAACGATGCAGAACCAGAAGGTGAATAATCAAGCCGTAACAGAAGGTGGGAGGGTGGCGGATGGCATTTTGGACAAGTGAAAAACTCAAAACCGAACAGACCAGGAAACCATCGGAGCTATTAATTGAACCATACAGCGCCAAACGCGTAAAGCAAGGTGCATACGAATTGTCCTTAGGTCCGGAAGCTTTCGTAACGAGTGGGCCAACTGGCACTAAGAAGAAACTGAGACCTCGGGAGCAGTTAGCAATTCCTGCTGGACAATTCGCACTCCTTCTCACCGAGGAGATTGTCAGGATTCCCGACAATGCGATTGGCTTCATCTCTGTTCGATTCACCTTAAAGCGGCGAGGAATCGTTAATGTGTCAGGATTTCATGTTGATCCTGGTTTTGTTGGTCGACTCAAGTTTGCCGTTTACAACGCAGGTAGCCAAAAGATTGTGGTGCAGCGTGGTGAGCCTATATTTATGATTTGGTACAGTGATCTGACTGGAGCAACAACCGATCTTTACAAGGGCGATCCTTGTGTTCTCAATGAAATCACATCTCAGGATGTTATGTTTTTACAGGGCGAGGTTGCGTCTCCAGCCGAACTAAAGAAAGAACTTGATAAATTGAAAAGCGAGTTTACATTTTTGAAAAGCCTGTTAATACCCATCTTTGTAGGTTTAATTATTCTGTTCTTTAAATCGTTTTTTTTCGAACAACCAAATCTCAAGGGGTTGCCAACCCAAAGTGCAAACATCCAAGAAAACAGAGAGACGCCGAATAGAGCCACTCCTAACAACGACGTGAGGTCGACGCCTTCGCCGAATAGCTCGCCTGCATTACTGATTCCGGAGCCGAGCAAGTGATTAAGTCCAACAATAAAGGAAAGTTGTTTGTTTTCGAGGGACGCGACGAGTCCGGTAAAACTACTCTATCGCGCGCTTTTGTAAACTACTTACGCGCTAAAGGCATAGAGTGCAACTACTTTTCATACCCGGGCAATGAGATCGGAACGATCGGAAACCTTGTTTACCGGATTCATCACGATCCGAAATCACTTGATGTTGAATCTATCACTCCGACGAGCCTACAAATGCTACATATTGCAGCACACATTGACGCAATTGAGGCGAGGATTCTACCCGCACTAAACAGCGGTACCACCGTGGTGCTGGATCGGTTTTGGTGGTCAACTTGTGTTTACGGCAGAGTTGCTGGGGTAAATTCAAAAATCCTTATGACCATGATCAAGCTAGAACAGATTGCTTGGTCCAAGACCCTCCCGACGGTCGTATTCTTGATAGAGCGTACCAAAGACTTACAACATCGTAGTGAAGAGTTCCACAAGCTTTCCGCTGAATATGCAAAGCTAGCACAAGATGAATCATTACGTTATCCGGTAAGGAAGATTAACAATGTGTTTTCGATCGAGGAAGCTTTGGAATCCGTCATAGACTTCTCAAAACAGGATAGCATTTCGATTAGCTCAGAGGAGCAGCGGAAGCCAAATACGCAAAGTACCTTACCCCTTCACAGTGACGAAGGAAGTCGGCCGGCACCACTTGTCTTTTCGCGACTTGCACCAGCCAAAACAACGAAAGTCTTTGATACCTACTGGCGGTTTGCTGTCGAACGTCAATCAATTTTCTTTAAGCGATTAGCTGGCAAGCCCTTGCCGTGGACGACTGATCCAATCTTACGCGAGTACAAGTTTACTAATGCATATCGAGCTTCTGATCGGGTTAGCCAATACCTGATAAGAAATGTGATTTACTCTGGAGAGCAAAGTCCAGAAGAATTGTTTTTTAGGATATTACTCTTCAAGTTCTTCAATAAGATTGAAACTTGGGAATTGTTGCTAAAAGAGGTGGGCCATATATCATTTGCCGAATATACATTTGAACGATATAACGCCGCATTGACTAAAGCGATAGCGGCAGGCGACCGAATTTACTCGGCTGCCTATATCATGCCGTCCGGTGGTCCTTCTTCCAACTCTGAAAGAAAGCACAAGATGCATCTCAGATTACTGGAAGAAATGATGCGGGATGAACTTCCTTCGCGTTTAGAAAATGCAACGTCGATGAAATTAGCTTTCGAACTACTGCGCTCATATCCGACAATTGGAGATTTTCTAGCTTACCAGTTCGTTACAGATCTTAATTACAGCACGCTTTTGAATTTTAATGAGATGGATTTTGTTGTTCCGGGTCCGGGTGCACGTGACGGCATTCGGAAATGTTTTCATGATTTAGGAGGCTTAAGCGAGACTGAAATCATTCGACTAGTTGCCGATAGACAGAAGGTAGAATTCGAACAGCGGGGCCTATGGTTCCAATCTCTTTGGGGTCGTCCACTCCAATTGGTTGACTGTCAAAATTTATTCTGTGAAGTGGATAAGTACGCACGGATTCGGCATCCGGAGATCGCCGGAATTACCGGCCGCACTCGAATTAAACAGAGGTATAAAAACAATCCGAAGAAACTGTCAGTGTGGTATCCGCCAAAGTGGGGCTTAAATGAACGAATCGTGAGTGAGGATGCATATGTTTCGAGTATTTGAGGGTCAGACCGCTAACCTGGTATGGGTGCAGATTGCAGATGCCTTTAGAAACGGCGAGGGCTGTGCGCAACCAAGTCGGGCTGGAAGAACATTTGAGATATTGCATTCGGCGATGTCTATTTCCAATCCCACCGAGCGGTGGATTACATCTCGTATGCCTGCCATCAATCTTGCATTTGCCATCGCAGAAGTGGTGTGGATTCTAAGGGGTCGCAACGACTCAGCTTTTCTTAATTACTTTAACCACCAACTACCTAAATTCGCCGGAGACGATGCGACATACCACGGTGCCTACGGGTATCGTATTCGAAGGTCGCTAGGACTTGATCAGTTGGAACGTGCGTATTTGGCTCTTAGATCAAATGCAAGTAGTCGTCAAATTGTTCTTCAAATCTGGGATAGCAGAATAGACCTACCGGATGAGATCGGTAAACCGCTGTCAGCTGATATCCCATGTAACATCGTAGCGATTCTGAGAGCACGCAACCGAAAGCTTGAATGGATGCAAATAATGCGTAGTAACGATATGTACCGAGGTCTTCCTTATAACATCGTTCAATTCACAATGCTCCAAGAGGTGATGGCAGGATGGTTAAATCTTGGCATCGGAGAATATAACCAAGTAAGCAACAGTCTTCATGTCTATGAGAGAGACCTTGAATATGTCGAGGACTTGCAGGGAGTACCAGGAATTCTTAACACCGACTCGCTAGCATTTCCTAAAGACCACTCGGACAAGTTCTTTCAGCAGCTCGAGACTTCGATAGAGAGAATCATCAGTCCGACCGTACAAGCCAGTAGTTTAGTTGCAGTCTTGGGAGATTGCGATTTACCACGATCATTTCGCAACATGTTATGCGTACTCTGCGCTGAAGGCGCGCGGCGTCGTGGGGAGCTACAGCTGACTAACGACCTGATATCGGAATGCACCAATCCCATTTACGATTACCTCTATGGGCGATGGCGAATGCGGTTTCGCCCGAAAGAAGACACCCAAGTTGTCGGCATATAAAGGAACTTATTATCCCCGCCAATGAGGATGTAATTCTCAGGCAACTACAGCACGTGAGTTACTAGAATTCGGGCTCTTGAGTCATTAAACTCCTTGGGAGTTTAGGTGGCCTAGATCCGACTTTCAAATTTCCCCTATCAACTCGCCAGAGTCTCACGG